>JAHJAR010000063.1 GCA_018814045.1 Planctomycetota bacterium
ATACGACGCCTTCGCGGCGTGAGATCGAGTGCCCGGTGCGCATGAGGGGCAGGCTCAGCGCGCCGAAGATCATCATCGCCGGAGCGTGCCAATACAGCATGTCGTGATGGACCTCCAGCGGTGGGGCAACGCTGCTGGCGACCCCGATGACGGCAAGGATGTTGAAGATGTTGCTGCCCACGATGTTGCCGATGGCGATGTCGGGCTGGTTGCGGCGGGCGGCGACCACGCAGGTGGCGACCTCGGGCAGGCTCGTTCCGATGGCGACGATCGTCAGCGCAATGATGTGTTCGCTGATACCCATGGCCTGGGCCAAGGCCGTCGCACCGTGGACGATCATCTCCGCCCCGCCGACCAGGCCGGCCAGACCCGCCACGATGAGCAAGACACTGCGCACGCGCGAGTGGGCGATGGCGATGCCGGCTTCGTATGCTTGCGCGACTACTGGCGCTTGGCGCCGGGCCTGGCGGATGGTGAAAACGACGTAGCCGGCCATCCCGGCCAGAAAAACCAGCCCTTGCCAGCGATGTATCTGTCCATCATCAATCGCAAAGAGCATGAACACGGCCAGCCCCAGAATCATGATCGGAGCATCGGTCGTGATGATGTTGCGCGAGACCTTGAGGGGCCTGACGAGTGCGGTTATGCCCAGCACCACTAGAATGTTGACCAGGCAACTGCCGACCACGTTGCCGATTGCCAGATCGTCGTGGTCTCTGATCCCGGCCGAGACGGAGACGGCGATCTCCGGTGCTGACGTGCCGAAGGCCACCACCGTCAGCCCCACCAGCAGGGCCGAGATACCGAGGCTGCGGGCCAGACGGCTGGCACCATGCACGAGACATTCACCCCCCACACTGAGAACGACGAAGCCTCCGATGAGCGCCAGCAGGTCGAGGGCCAGCATGCTGTCGATTCCGTTCCGCTCTGCCTGGGTCGTGGACAGACGCTCCGCAGCGTATGCTGCGCGACAGCCGGAGAGCATCGGCTTTCCAGCCGATGGTTTCAAGCGCACCGGCTGGATTCCCACCCGGCTTGGTGCCGATAATATCGGCAATGGTCCTGATGGCGCGGTCGGGTGGCACCGATCTCCCCGCAGACCGAGTTGAAGGATCTCCGAACATGCTGCTGATCCTGGCAGACCAACATGCGACCGGTGCGACGGGGCCGCCGAACGCCTTTTGGGTGTGGCCCTTCGCGGCGATTCTGTTGTCGATCGCGATCCTGCCGCTGCTGCGCAAGACGCACCACTGGTGGGAAGAAAACCGCAATAAGCTTCTGATCGCGCTAGTCCTATCCGCGGTCACGTTGCTGTACTACGGCGTGCGCAGCTACGGCGTGGCAGTCCACGAACAGGCCGAGGAAGACGGAGCCCACGCGGCCGAGGTGGCCGCGACGCAGCATGCGCACCTGGAGGCCGTCGACGAAGCCGACGCACCTGCTGCCGCCGAGCACCCGGTGCAGCGCTCCGAGCCCGGCTTCCGGACAATCCTCGCGGTGCTCGACCACGCCGTCCTGAAGGAATACGTCCCCTTTCTGACACTGCTGTTCAGCCTGTACGTGATCGCCGGCGGGATCGTTGTCCGTGGCGATATCCAGGCTACGCCCAAGGTAAACACGACCATCATCGGCATCGGCGGCCTGCTGGCGAGTTTCATCGGCACGACCGGGGCCGCCATGGTGCTGATCCGCCTTTTGCTGAAGACTAACCGCGAGCGCAAGCATGTCGTCCACACGGTCGTTTTCTTCATCTTTATCGTTGCGAATATCGGCGGTTCACTATTGCCGATCGGTGACCCGCCGCTGTTTCTGGGCTATTTACGGGGTGTCGAGTTTTTCTGGACGCTCCACTTGTGGCGGCAGTGGCTGTTCATGCTCGTCATCCTGCTGTTTGTCTACTACATGTGGGACAGTTGGGCGTACCGGCGCGAGGAGAAGAAGGACATCGCGCTGGACAAGACACAGATCGAGCCGCTGCGCGTGGCCGGGACCGTGAACTTGCTGTGGTTGCTCGGTGTCGTTGTCGCCGTCGCGACGCTGGATCCGGCCAAGCCCTTCCCGGGTACGCACTGGCACGCGTTCCCGTATCTGCGCGAACTGGTGCAACTGGCCATGGTCGTCTTGTCGCTGATGACGACCCAGACGGGCCTGCGGCAGGAGAACCAGTTCAACTACACCGCCATCGGCGAGGTGGCCTGCCTGTTCATCGGTATCTTCATCACCATGCAGGTGCCGATCGAGATCCTCCACGCCGCCGGGCCCAAGATGGCGGAGGCCGGCTTCACCAGCCCCTGGCAGTTCTTCTGGGCTACCGGCGTGCTGAGCAGCTTCCTCGACAACGCCCCGACGTATGTGGTCTACTTCGAGACGGCCGCTACGTTGCCGGTTAGCCCGGAGAGCGCGTTGGCGCTGGGAACCACCGGGCGCCAGATCGACGTGACGTTGCTGGTGGCCATCAGTTGCGGCGCGGTCTTCATGGGCGCCAACAGCTACATCGGGAACGGTCCCAATTTCATGGTCAAGAGCATCGCCGAGCAGTCGGGCGTCAAGATGCCCAGTTTCTTCGGCTACATGCTCTACGCCGCCATCGTGCTGATCCCGTTGTTCGTCGTTTTGACGCTGGTGTTCTTCCGCGGCTAGGACGACAATGCCAGAAGCCCCCGCGGCGAGCCTCGTAAGTCGTGAGATTGTAATATCTTACGTGCGCGACGCCGTGAACGGAGCCCCACGCGCTCGCGCTCGGGGCTCGGATGAGCGACCGACGCTTCCAGAACCTCTATCCCAAAACCGTTCAGGGGTGGGCAGTTGAACCGAGCCGTGCGCGTAAGCAAGCGGTTTTTCGGCAATTGCTCCCTGACGGTCGCGGCTCGGAAGGATGCAGTAGTTGTGAAACGCTACACGAGGGACTACGCCCTCAAATCGGCATTGAGAGCTGTCTTTCTGGCGCCGATCGTGCTATACTACTATCGGACTGTTTAGGTGCACACCGGTTGGCGCCGCGAATCCAGGTTGCGCGCCTGGGCGCCGGGTTTCATTGTCCGCCAACCACAGCGCTGAGTAGCCGGCGCGACGCCGGCTACGCAAATCGAACGGCCCCTTTGGGGTACCAGCCCGATGGGCCGCGGGAAGGAGAACAGCTATGAGAGCTGGGGCATTCGCGAGAGCGGCGGCAGTGCTTGCCGTCATGGCCATGGTGGCGGTGGCGGTTGGACAGCATGGGCTTCCAGACGTGGACCAAGCAGCGCAGCCGGCCGGTGCACAGAGCAGCGCGACGCTGGCGCCTGGGCTGGAGGTCGTTCCGTCGTGGCCACACGTCGGCCACTGCGAGAACAGCGGCTGCTTGCAGGAGCCAGGATACGAGGGCCCGTGCGAACTGGATGATGAGATCATCCTGACGGTTCACGGGAATGACCTCAAGGTGTTGCACGCCAACGCCACGTACAACTGCTGCCTGGACGACATCACCATAACGCTGTCTGTCCAGGGTGACGTAATCCAGTTGTTCGAGGAGGAGTTGCTGACCAACCCCTGCTGGTGCGTTTGTTGCTTCAATGTTGACGCCTCTGTGCGCGATCTGGAGGGCGGACGCTACACGGTCGA
This sequence comes from Planctomycetota bacterium, assembly GCA_018814045.1. Lineage (GTDB taxonomy): Bacteria > Planctomycetota > Phycisphaerae > UBA1845 > Fen-1342 > JAHJAR01. The sequence continues at coordinate 3,601 of JAHJAR010000063.1, forward strand.
GTTCTGGTGGTTCGACACCGATACCGAAGAACTACGCTGCCACGTCGAGGAGATCGTGATTCCCGACGGGCCCACCCCAACGGGTGGGGATGCACTGCGCGACGGGCAGGGCGGCATCCCGGGCAATCCGGGAGCCGGCCAGAACGCCGAAACGCTGCCGGACCTGCGGCCTTCGCCCTACATCGTGGACTATTCCAACAGCGGCTGTCTGGGTGGTGAAGGCAGCATCTCCGATTTCTGCGATCCGGACGAGTTTGCATTTACAGTGGGGCCGCACGCCCTGCATGTTCTGCACCACAACGTGACGTACAACTGCTGCCTCGATGAAATCAGCCAAACGGTGACGGTTGACGGGCGCACGTTGATCCTGAACGAAGAGGAAGTGCTGACCGACCCCTGCTGGTGCGTCTGCTGCTTTGACGCCGAAGTTACGGTGGGCGGGCTGGCCTCCGGGCCGTACACGGTGGAGTACTGGTGGTACGACTACGAAACCGGCCAGTACGAGTGCCATATCGCGCACATCGTGATTCCATAGGGAGCGGAACGAAGCGACCTGGAACCTGTGCCAAGGCTCCTTCCGAGCCGCGACCGTCAGGGAGCGGTTGCCCAAGATCGCTTGCTTGCGCGCGCCCCCCACTGCTGCTGCCCCCTACTGTACGGGTGACGACGCGTGCCATGCCCACCGCTTCTCGCGCGGGCATACACATGCCGACGCGAACGGTTGTCTGGATGGCACCCGGCAGTTGTATCCCTGATTGTCTGGCCCGCCTTCGACGTGCGCACCGATCGGCGTACCGCACTCCGACGGGTGGCATGCCCACGGCTTTTCGCGTGGGCATGCCTATGCCGCCACAGTTTGCCAGCGTCATGGTTGTCGGAGCCCGCCTATCAGGGCATACCCGCCAGCAACTCCACAAACGGATCGATGTCCATGCCGTCGACTCGCCCGTCACCATTCAGGTCAGCCAGCATGTGATCACAGTCCGGGTACGCCGTGTAGTAGTCGTCGTAGGGCGGACTGTCGGACAGCACCAGGATGAACGCGTTGATGTCGAAGCCGTCGATGCGATCGTCGCAGTTGAGGTCGCCACGGAGCCCCTCGATACAGTCGAAGCTGCTGACCATGAAGGCGTCGAGCCCGGCCTCCGTGACCGAGTCGTTCGGTGAGTCGGCCACGCTGAAACGCATCCGGACCTGGGCCGTGGGCGTGATGTAGTCCGTGACGTTGAGTGTAACGTAGACCCAGCCGGACGTGTGCGCGACGCTCTCGACGGGTTCCCAATTGGCGCCGTTATCGTTGGAGATCTCCACCTCCATGCGGTCGGCGTCCTGGTCGTCATTGTAGAACCAGCGGGCG
>JAHJAR010000064.1 GCA_018814045.1 Planctomycetota bacterium
ACGCCGGCAGCATGCCGTTCGCCCAATGGGGCTTCCCGCACGCCGAGAACAGCATTCAGACCTTCTCGCAGCGTTTCCCGGCCGACTTCATCAGCGAGGCCATCGACCAGACCCGCGGGTGGTTCTATGGCCTGCTGGCAATAAGTACCTTGCTGTATGGGGATAGCCGGGTGGAAGCCAAGCTCCCCGCGGCTGATCTTCCAAAACCCGGCGCCGGACATCCCTATGAAACCTGCATCGTCCTCGGCCACGTCATGGGCGAGGACGGGTTGAAGATGTCCAAGCGGATCAAGAACTACAGGGAGCCCGCCTACATCTTCGACCACTACGGTGCTGATGCGATGCGCTGGTACTTCTTCAGCGCCCAGACACCGTGGACCTCGGTCCGGTTCCAAGAGGCGAACATCCGCGACGCGCAGCGCGAGTTCCTGCTGCGGCTCTACAACGTCTTCAGCTTCTTCAATATCTACGCCAACATCGACGGCTATGAACCAGGAAGCGACGCAGGTGAGAAGCCGAGGGCTTCAGCCCGCGCGGCTGCCACTTGCTTCAGACCGGTTCCCGAGCGCAGTGAGCTGGACCGCTGGATCGTCAGCGAACTGAACCGCACGATTCAGTTCGTGCGCGCGAAGCTGGACGCCTTCGAGAACTACCCCGCCGCCAGCCGGCTGAACGAGTTCGTCGACGCCCTGTCGAACTGGTACGTCCGCCGCTCCCGGGAGCGCTTCTGGCGAGGCGCGAAGGACCAGGACAAGTGGGACGCCTACAACACGCTCTACGAGGTCCTGCTCTCGCTAAGCAAGCTGATTGCGCCGTTCACGCCTTTCCTGGCCGAGACGATGTATCAGAACTTGGCCCGGCACGGAGGTGACACGTCGTCACCGCTGAGTGTCCACTTGTGCGATTATCCAAGTGCGGACGAGGTTCTGATCGAAGAAGCGCTTGCGCAGGAGATGGACCTGGTTCGGCAGATTGTCTCCCTCGGTCGGGCGGCGCGCACCGCCTCCAAGCTCAAGGTTCGCCAGCCGCTGGCCCTGGTCGAGGTCGTCCTGGCGCGGCACGAGCACACGGAGTGGCTCGCCTCCCACAGCGATCTCATCGCCGAGGAATTGAATATCAAGCAAGTCGAGTTCTCCACCGAGGCCGACCAGTACGTGACCTACCAGGTCAGCGCCAATTTTGCCGCCCTCGGCCCGAAATTCGGCAAGCTGGCCCCGAAGATCGCAGCAGTCCTGGGACAGGCGGACCCGGCCGAAGCACGCCAGGCCCTGACCACGACGGGCGAATTGTGGCTCGAGGTCGAAGGCCAGCGCATTCACCTGACCGAGCAAGAGGTGCAGATCAGGCTCGAAGCCCGCCCGGGCTGGTCGGCGGCCCAGGGCCGGGGCGGCGTAGTGGTCGTTAAGACAGAGTTGACCCCCGAGCTCAAGGATGAGGGGCTCACCCGCGAGTTGATCCATCACGTGCAGGCGCTACGGAAGAAGCGCGATCTGCCCTACGAGGCCCGCATCACCTTGTACATCCAGGGGCCGGATCAAGTGCTCGAGGTACTGCGCCGCTATGCCGACACCGTTCGGCGGGAATGTCTGGCCACGAGCATTGAACATACCGCTCCTGCGTCGGGCGAGACGCACGAGTTCAAGGTCGCCGGACAGCAGATAGTGCTCGCCCTGGAATCGCGCTGAGCCCCGCGGCGCGCTCGCCCGCGGACGGTGTGGTTCGACCGCGAGCGAGCGCCTGGTGGTTTTAGGACCCTAAAAACCTGCGCGGAGGTTTCGCGCAACCTTGTGATCTCGCTTACAATATGCTCGCGCGCGAGCGAATATTCTGGTAGTATGAACCAGCTACTGACTCCGATCCTGGAATACGAACGGCCCAGCCAGGGCTCAGCCAACAAACGTTGGCAGCGGCGGCTTGGGGTGCGTATCGACCTGCACTGCCACTCCACCGCCTCGCACGAGCGCATCCGCTGGGTACCCGGCCTGCTCTATCACCCCCTGCTCAAGCCGGGTGAGCTCTACGACCTGGCTAAGTCGCGGGGGATGGACTTCGTCACCATCACCGACCACGACACGATCGACGGCTGCCGGGCCCTGCTCGACGAACGAGGCGACCTGCCCGATTTCATCGTCGGCGAGGAGGTCTCGGTCGCTTTCCCCGAAGACGGCACAGTCGTCCACGTCAACGTGTACGACATCGATGAGACCCAGCACGACGAAATCCAGCGTCTGGCCGGCAACATCTACGAGCTCATCGGCTACCTGCGGCAGATCGACAAGCTGTTCATCCTCAACCACATGACCTGGACGCGGCAGCACCGCGTGCTCCGTCCACCGCAGATCGAGGCCCTGCTCGCGCTATTCCCCGTGTTCGAGGGCTTGAACGGAGCGCGCAGCTACGCCCACAACGCCTGCACCTGGGCCGCCACGGGCGGGCACGACAAGGTCCTCGTCGCCGGCAGCGATTCGCACACCCATCGCGTCGGTACGACCTACACGGTCAGCGCCGGCCACTCGAAGGCCGAGCTACTCGCCAATGTTCGCGCCGGAAACGCGGCGATGTGCGGGTCCTTTGGCACGCCCGAGAAGCTGCGCGAGGATGTCTGGATTACGCTGCACAAGAACGTCGAGCGGCGCGTGACAGAAACCTCAAGCTGGTGGTATCGACTGACTTGTCACGTCGTGGAGCGGATCGGCAACGCGGTTTATCCGGTCGTCTGCCTGGGCTACCACACACGGCAGAACGTGCTGATCCGCGGATTCAACCAGGCGTTGGCAACCTGAGCCGCCCCCGGCAACCCCCAAAGCGTTTTCAATGCCGATGTGGCGTTCGGGCCCTGTCCCGAACGTGGAAGACCAACTCGTTCTCCACGGCCGAGACAGACCTCGGCCGCTACATTCGAATGTGAATCGCTCTACTCCCCCATCTGTAAGACCGCCAAACCACTCGGCACGTCGTCCACGAACTCGAAGATCCGATCGAGCCCGGTCACGAGAAAGACGCCCCAGACGTGGGCACTCACACCCGCCAGCTTCAGCCGCCGCTGGTTGGTGATCGTCACCAGTTTGCGCAGCTTGAGCAGCTTGGCGATGTTCGACGAGTTCAGGTGGTTAATGGCGGCGAAGCTCAACAGCACGTCCGCGCGGTTGTTGGTGGTGCACTGCTCGAGAACCGCCGTCAGATCATCCGTGAACTGAGGATCATCAGCGAGCTCCCCCAGCAAGACCGATTCTGACCAATGTTCGACAGGCATGCTTACGTCTCGCGCGCTCCGGCCTAACGGTTGGCGATGGACCGTTCGGCAGTCCATGCGCGGACGATACTCCGCGGCAGGCGCCGCTGTCAAGCCGCGCTACTTCAGCTCCACGTTCCAGTAAGCGAAGTCCAGGAATTGCTTCCAACTGGCGTACTTTGAATTAGATAGCTTGATCGTCAGGACCGGCGAGCGCCGCGGCTGGCGCGGGGGCGTGATGAGCCTCAAGTTCGCCTGTTCCGGGGTGCGGCCGCCCTTCTTGACGTTGCAGCGCAGGCAGGCACAAACGATGTTCTCCCACGAGTTCGACCCGCCCTGCGAACGCGGGATGACATGATCGAGGCTCAGCTCGCTCGTCGCAAAGCGCCGCCCGCAATACTGGCAGTGGTTCTGGTCGCGGGCGTACAGGTTGCGCCGGTTCAGCTTGACCTTCGCCTTGGGCAGCTTGTCGAAGACCAGCAGACGCACGATCTTGGGCACCGCGATCTGGAATCGCACCGTCCGAATCCAATCGTGTTCTTCCGGTTCGAAGACCGATTTGGCCTCGCTGACTTCCAGCCAGTCATCGAAATCGTAGGAAGAGAATTTGCCGTCTTCGACCGAGACGACTTCCGCCAACTCGCGATACACCAACGACATCGCCCGGCGGGCACTGATCACCCGCACCGCCATGTACAGGCGGTTCAGCATCAGTACGCTCACGGACAGTGTCGGCGAATCGGCGTACATCGTCCTCTGCCCCTGTTCGGGCCGCTGTCAGCGGCCAAGGCCCCGATAGCATCTCAATTCTACAGGTTCCGTGCATACCTGGACAAGGGGGTACAACGAAACAGCGCGCGGCCAAGACCAGTCGGTCACCGGTACCCGCCACCCGCATGTGGACGTGTGGCCGCGGCGCCTCCTTTAGGTAATCCGGCCGGCCGACTACGATAACAGCCATGACGTCTCATGCTGATATCACCGCGGCCCCGGCAGAGCGTGCCGCCTTCGGCCGCCGCCTGCTGCTTGCCATATTGCTGGTGCTGGCGGTCTATGTGAGCGGCTCTCCCGCGCTCAACGCACCCTGGATCCAGGGCGACGAGTTCATCTTCATCGTCAATAACCCCGACGTCACCGGCGCCGGCCTACCCAGCGGGTCTCCCTGGCGACGCATCGGCCGCATTTTCGGCAAAGTACACGACGACCTCTACCAGCCGCTCCCCATTCTCACCTACGCACTCGAATGGTACCTGTGGGGTGACCAGCCCGAGTGCGTGCGACGGGACGACCTGCTGCTGCACGCACTGAATGGGCTGCTGCTGTGGAGCGTACTCGCAACGCTCCTCCGCGATGGACGACCCAGGCAGCACCGTCCCCACCTGGACTATCTGGCGTGGGCACTCGCCCTGCTCTGGGTGCTGCACCCCGTACTGGTCAGCACCTACGCCAGCGACATGGGCCGTACGCACCTTTTATCCGCCACGTTCGCCCTGCTGGCGCTGCGGTTTCACCTGCGCGCGCTAGTATCCGGCAGCCATGCGTATTTCGTCGCTGCGCTGGCCGCCCTTGTGCTGGCCATGCTTAGCAAACCCATCCCCGGGTGGGTGGCCGTGGTCGCCGCCCTCGAATGCGCACACCTCGGCTGGCGGCGCTGCTGCCGGTCGCCGCGCGTGTATCTCGTCGCGGTTATTTGCCTGTTCTTCGCGGTCCTCACGTATTGGACCAGTCGGGAGTCCGGGCTGATCGAAGACGCCTCCAAGGGCCTCTTCGGCGATCCGTTCTCACGCAGCGCGCTGGCCGTGTCGATCTATGCCCGCAACCTCGTCACCCCGCTATGGCTGGCCGGCTGGTCGTGGTACCTGCCGGACCCGGAAACAACCTGGGCCAATCCGCGGGTCTGGTTAGGCTTGCTGTTAGCCGCGGCCAGCCTTTTCGCTGCTTGGCGCGCGTGGCGTTCACCCATCTCGCGCGCTGCCACGCTGGGCTGGGTCTGGTGCTGGGCCCTGCTGCTGCCGGTTATCGGACTGGTCGGTGCGCGCGAGGCCGCCGCGGTCGACCGCTATCTCTATCAACCGTTGATGGGCCTGATGCTGGTCATCGGCGTCGCGCTCGCGCGTCCCTTGACGACGACTGAACCGCTGATCGCCGCGCAGCGCACGCGTGCCTTCATGGCCGCCGCGCTGGCACTCGCGTTCGCCATGCTCCTGTGGGACCTGCCGCACTGCCACGCGGCCCGCAGCACACTCCGCCGCGCCCGCCGTATCGTGCAGCTATATCCCGGCGACCCGCGGGCACTCGAGGCCTTGGCAATGGCCTACGACTTCGCCCGCAACCACGAGCTCCCCGCCGACGATCGCCCGCCGCCGCCGGCGGATTCCCAGGTCGACCCGCGCGGTCACCAGTTCCACTACTTCAACGAGAAGCTCGAGCCGACCTTGTTGGAAGCTGCCAGCGCTCCGAACTTGACCTACTACTTCCCTGGCCCCGACGACCGCGCTCCCTTCCACCGCCGGCTCGCGTTCCGCCTGCTGACGGTCGGCAACCCCACCCAGGCGTTTGCCCAGGCCGAGCTGGCATACAAGCTGCAACCCGACTCCTACTGGACCTGGAAGCAACTCGCGCTCGCTCTCTGGGCCCTGGAACGCTACGACGAAGCCCTCCTGGCCTACGCCAAAGTCGAGCAACTGCTGCCCGATGACGCGGAAGAATGGGCCATGCGGCTGACCGAGTTCGGCGAGCTCTTGCTGCGGCACTTTGACCGTCCCGCCGAGGCGCGGCCGAAGTATGTCGCCGCCCTGCAAACAGGGCGTGCCCCGATCGAGGCCTCGATCGGCCTGGCGTTGTGCGAGATTCGCATCGGCCAGGGGGCCGATGGTCTCCGGCTGATCCGCCAGGTGCTCACCGCCGACCCCACCAACCTCGACGCGCTCCTCGTGCTGGGTGAGTACCACTTGCGCAGCCACCACTGGCCCCAGGCCGCGGCGCTGTATGGGGGGATCCTCGACCAACGACCCACATTCTACGAGGCCCTGCGCGGCTTCCACGAAGTCAGCGCCCAGACGAACCGCTGGGGATCCGCCGCCCAGCGTTGGCGCGAGGCTCTTGCCCAGGCGCCGGGCGAGCGCATCCTCCGGTCCTTCACCGCCTGGGCCGAGGCGTGTGCCGGCGAACCAACCGCCCCGACCCGCGCCGACGCACTCCTGGCTGATGAACCCACCAACCCGCTCGCGTGCTACGCCCGCATGCTGATTGCCCTACGAAAGTCCGATATTGCAGACGCGTTGCGCTGGCTCAACGCAGCGGGCGCCGGAGAGCCGGTTCCCGAGGCCCAGAGTCACAGGCGAGCGGCGGTGACGCTGCAGCTCTTGATTGAACGCGAGCAACTCCCCGCAGAGGCCGTCGTGGTACAGGCTGCGGCCTGGCGAAACGCTGGCGCAACCGCTCACGCCAAGGAGCTACTCACCGGGTCTCTCCCGAATCTGGGCGTCGGCCCCGCACGAGATATTGCCCAGCAACTTCTCGCCGAGCTGTCTGCCGCCGAGGACGAGTGACACAAGAAAAGTGACGGAAACTCGCCAGAATTGGCGCGGTAAATGGTTGAAAGTCAGCCGAGTGTTGTTATACTTCAAGTTGAAGTGCCGGTGGCCAAGAGGCCCAAGCCCGCCCTGGTACTTGTGTAAGTGTTTTGCGGGCAACAACTTGCTTCCACTCGCTGCGGCACCCTCAGACCGCGCCAATACCCAAAGGGTGCCGCACGCCTTTTTACCCGCATGCGGCTTCCCGAAAGCAATGACCACGGACAAGTGCGCGCGCTTCTCCAGCGGCACAAGGTTCACATGTTCAGACGTGACCCCCACCAGTAGCCTCGGCCGGCGCGCTCTCCGGCTGCGGCTCTTCGTACCGGGCAATGAAATCAGCTACGCTCTGCCTCTCCAGTAGGGCGCGCGACTCGTCCACCACCCGCCGGAACACTTCGACCACCCCTTCCAGCGTCTTGCTGGCATGCGGCACAGTCTCACTGCGGCTGCCGGCCTCGAACACTCCGTCGACCGCCTCGACGATCTGGAGAAAATCGATCGTCTCGGGTGGCCCGAGCAGGCGAAAGCCACCCCGCGGCCCACGATCGGAGCGTAGCACACCTGCCCGCACAAGCTGTGTGAGCACCTTGGCCGCGTATGCCGCCGGCAAGTCGAAATGCGCGGCGATCTCTCCGGCCTGCATTGCCCCGCCGCCCTTCTGCCGCCGCGCGATTTCAACGACGGCCAGGACCGCATATGTTGCTGACTTACTCGGAAACATGCGTGGAACCCTCCACCCTGGGCCTCATGCCGCGTGCGGCCCCCGAGCCCGTTTACGGCCCGAGAACACGCGCGATACCGCGTCGCTACGCGCGGCGGTCACACGGTGTCCAGATTGTTTAAGTCGGCCCGTACAATAAGTATAGGTGCAGAAACGCAGGACGCCAATACTCACGACACGCTAGCTGCAATATAATTTCCCCCGTGACTTCAGGAATTACTCACCGACCACCCCCGCGCTCGACGAGGTGGCTGTATGCCCTGCCTGATCGCGAGCTACCCCAATCGGTCACCTGCCGCGGCCGCCGTTATGACCACATCGAGACTTTCAAGCACGATTTTTTCGCGGCCACCGGCCTCTACCGCGGCCCAGACGGGCTCGCGGTGCTCAAGCTTGGCCGCCAGACCGACTTCGTATCGCTGCCAATGACCTGGCTCGGCGCGCTTCTGGCCAGGCGCGAGGCCCGCAACTATGCCCAACTTCAGGGTGTTCCGGGCATTCCGCGACTAATCGGCCGCGTGCACGAAACCGGTTTGCTACATGCCTTCGTGCCCGGGCATCCACTTGGTCGCCGCGAGGCGGTCTCTGACTCGTTTTTCGATGAACTGGTCGGATTACTTCAGGAGGTCCACAACCGACACATCGCCTACGTGGATCTGAACAAGCGGCAGAACATCCTCATGGGCGACGACGGAAAGCCGTACCTGGTCGACTTCCAGATCAGCCTATGGTTCCCGCCCGCGGGCTGGAGGCGATTTCCCCCCCTGCGCTGGCTCCTGCGGCGTTTTCAGCAAGCTGACCGCTACCACTGTCTCAAGCACAAGCGCCGCCTGCGGCCTGATCTGCTGAGCGCGACCGAGCTGGCGCACGTGGAGAAGTTGAGCATCTGGATCCGCCTGCACCGCTGGCTGGCGCGGCCTCTGACGCATTTGCGCCGCCGTACGTTGAAACGACTTCACGCGTCGGAGAAAACGGCTGTACGCGGCTCATCGGCGAAGTAGGCGCGTCGCCCGGCAGGAACCGCCGCACCAAGCTTTACCGCCGGGCGCCGCGTGATCTTGGGGCTCCGCATGGCTAGCCCGCGCGGCTGTTAGGCGGTAGACTATGACAGCGTCGGCGCTGGTCCGATAGCGTGAGAACGGGCAGATACCCCCCTGTCTGAAGCGAGGTCGGTGATATGAGAAGACGTTTCACGGTTGTGTTCGCATTGGGTTTGTGCCTGCTCGTGGCTGGCTGTGCAGAAACCGCCTTCGTCACGCACGGCGTGACGCGTACCGGGAAGTTCTTTGGCGAAGTCGGAGTCACGGGCGACAACAACCATCTGACGATCGAAAGCGAATCCAAGATTCTGAAACTGTCCTTCATCGGCTCCGGCAACACGGTGATGATCGAAGAAGACGTGACGATCGGCAAAGTCGAGTTTTGGGGCAGCAACAACACGGTCAGCGTACCCGCCGGCGCGATCTTGCGCTCGACCGAAGTCGGCCGCAATAACAAGATCACCTACCGCCCTTCCATCTGGAGCGAGAGCGAAGGTGAGTTCCAGAGCCCCCAACCCGGGACGTCGATTGAGCGGCCTCAATCCACCGAGCCGTAGCGCGTGCGCATTCTGAAGGCACCGGCCAAACTCGGTAACGACTGCTGAACGCTCGGCAGCCTCGCTGCCAATCAGAGCCGCTGACAATGCCGCGCGATACATTCCGACCAAGCCGGCAATCGTCTCGTACGTCGCGCCAGCCCGATCACGACCGCATCATTGCCACCACGCGCAGTCCGGGCCGTTCATGAGAACACGAACGTGCCACACCCGAAGGCGTGGGCACGTTCGCTGGGAGGGGAGAGAGGTTTTTGGACGATTTCTACGGCTGCGCCTTGGACTTACTCTTCTCTGTCTCCGGCTTGCCGTCGGCGAACTTCAGGTCATGGGCCTGGCACTTGCCGTCGGTGACCATCGCCACGGCGCAAGCTTCGCACTTCTCCGCAGCCTTGGCAGCTGCCACCAGAATCTCGTGAGCCTTTACGGCCGACTCATACTCCTGTTTGTCCTTGTAGGCCCGGTTGCCAGCCAGCCCCACCTGGCAGCCCCCACACCAACCGTGGCTCTTTGCAGCCAGTTTGCAGCTATCGCACTTGATCTTGGCCGGGTCTTTGGCCTGGCCTAGCGCCAGGTGGTAGGCGACGCGCGAGCGGTACGCCTGCTTGTCTACGAAGCCAACCTGGCAATGGCCGCACTGGCCGTTCTTGTCGTAGGCGCCTTTGCAGCCTTTGCAGCTCATCGCATCCGCCTTGATCTCCTTGGCCGCCAAGGCGTCGTAGAGCTTCTTCGAACCAATCTTGACCCCGGCAACGTAGCCGGCGCCGCATCCGTCGCACCAGCCGCCGTCGATCTTGGCGACGCTACAGGCCTTGCAGTCCGCCAGCGCGGGAACCGCCAGGGCCAGTATCAACGCCGGGGCAAGCAATATTCTCATCATGGTCTTCTGCGAGTCGCCGCGGCTCGCGACGCTCCTCACATTCTGGCTCACCATGGAAGAACACCCGCCTCCCCGCGCCTATTCCCGTCCCATGCGATCCAGCGCTGGTTTTCCTACACGCTATTAGCTCGTATCCGCAGTGTGTCAGGTGGAGAATCTGGTTTGTGAACGACCCCGATGATCCCCGACAGAGGCCGCATCGTCCGCTTGCCGCATACCGATCTTTCGGAACGCCGGCGCTGGTGATATGCTGCGCCGCAGTTATGGGAAGGGCGCTCGGCGGCGGGGCAGCGGAGCGGTCGCTGGCGTGCATCGCCCCGCCAACGTCAAGAGTCTGTGGCCCCGTCTGGTCACGAGGAAGCTCAGACAGCGAGATAGAGGAAAGCAAAATGGCGGAGAGCCAGTGGCATTACGTTGAGAACGGCGAATCAGTAGGGCCGCTCACCAAGGAACAACTTCTGGCAAAGCTGCCAGCGCTCCAAGGCGACGAGACGCTGGTCTTTGGACCGGGGCTGAGCTCATGGACCGCCGCCCGGCACGTTCCCGGGTTGCGCAGCGACGACGCGTCCCAGACCGACATTCCACCCGCTCCAACCGGACGCCGGGCCGATGAGATCGACTACCAGATCACCGGCGACGACATGCAATACGTCGAGGTGGAGCTCGATCCAAACGAGATGGTCATCGCCGAGGCCGGTGCCATGATGTATATGACGCCCGGCGTCGAGATGGAGGCGAAACTCGGGGATCCCAGCAGCCGGGAACAGGGGCTGCTCGGCAAGGTCTTTACAGCCGGCAAACGAGTGCTGACCGGCGAATCGCTCTTTATGACCACGTTCACCGGCCATGGCCCCGGCAAGCAGCAGGTCGCCTTCGCGGCGCCCTATCCCGGCAAGATCATTCCCATGGATCTCAGCCAGCTCGGCGGCGAGCTGCTCTGCCAGAAACAGTCCTTCTTATGTGCCGCGCGCGGCGTCAGCATCGGCATCGCCTTTACCAAGCGTCTGGGCGCGGGGTTGTTCGGCGGTGAGGGCTTCATCCTGCAACGGCTGACCGGCGACGGGCTCGCCTTCGTGCACGCCGGTGGGACCCTCTGCCATCGTCGCCTCGAGCGCGGCGAAAAGCTGAAGGTCGATACCGGCTGCATCGTCGCGTTTCAGAAATCGGTCGATTACGACATCAAGTTCGTCGGAGGCTTCAAGAACACGTTGTTTGGCGGTGAAGGGCTCTTTTTCGCCATGTTGACCGGGCCCGGCAGTGTTTGGCTCCAATCGTTGCCCTTCTCGCGCCTGGCCGACCGCATTCACGCTACCGGCACAGGACGTAAAAAGACCGGCGAGGGGAGCATTCTGGGCGGCATCGGCGGCCTGCTCGACGGCGATAACCGGTAGCATGGTGTTCGCACAGCGCGTCATTTTGGTACAATAGGTCTGCGAGTAAGCCGCCAGTAGGTGGCGCGTCGGCCAGATTGACAGCGTGTGCGGGCGCTACCCAACACGTGAAGCCGCAACTCGATTTCCACGGCCTGACGGAGCTGGGCCGCAACAACTGAACGTGATTCGCTCCGCGCACAAACGAGCACGCTGGGAAACGGGATCCGTCACGTCGCTACGAGCTTGCAGAATGCGTCCAGATTGCATCTGACGGCAGCGCTGCGACCGGCGTAACCTCCGGCGAGTGAGTGGCCCAATGGGACAGAAGGGAAAGGGGCAAACGATGCAAGTGACAGGTAGAGTCTGGAGTTCGCTGCTGGTAATCGGCTTGGTGAGCGGTGGCAGCTTCGCCGACGAAGGGCTTTTCGCCACGGCTGCGCACTATGACGCTGGCGACCAACCACGGTCTGTGGCGATGGGCGATCTGAACGGCGACCAGGTGGCAGACCTGGTTGTGGCGAACAGGGGCAGCGACAGCGTCTCGGTGCTACTGGGCCTCGGTGACGGCACTTTCGCCACGGCGACGCACTTCGCCGTGGGCAGCGCGCCCTCGTCCGTCGCGATCGGTGACCTCAATGACGATCAAGTGCTCGACCTGGTCGTCGTGGACTACTGCATTGACTACTGGGGCACTGGCGATATGGCGGTGCTGCTGGGGCGCGGGGATGGCACGTTCGCCGACGCAGTCTGCTACGACGACGCCGGCTGGCATCCCATCGCGGTGGCGCTCGCTGATCTGGACGGCGACGAAGTGCTGGATGCGGCCGTGGCGAACACGGCGGGCACTGTCGCGGTGCTGCTGGGCGACGGCGACGGGACGTTTGCCCCCGCAGCGCATTACGCCGGCGGCTACGAACCATGCTCCATAGCGATTGGTGACCTGAGCGGTGACCAGATACCTGACCTGACCGTTGCGAATCTCAGCGCCAGTGCGTCCGTGCTAATGGGGCTCGGCGGCGGGACGTTCGGCCCCGCCGTGCCATACAACGTTGGTGACGAGGCGGCCGCCGTCGCGCTTGGTGACCTCAACGGAGACCAGGTGCTCGACCTGGTCGTACCGAACGCCAACAGTGGGCAGGTCGCGGTGCTGCTCGGCTTGGGGGACGGAACGTTCGCCCCCGCGCAACACTATTACGCTGGCAGCATGTCACGCTCAGCGGTGATCGCCGACCTGGACGGTGATCACGTGCCTGACTTGGCCGTGGCGAATTGGGGTGGCGGCAACGTTGCGGTGCTGCTGGGCATTGGCAACGGGACGTTTGCCCCGGCGTCGCATTACGACAGCGGCGACGGACCCTGGTCTCTGGCGGTCGGCGACCTCGACGCTGACGCGTGGCTTGACCTGGCCATGGCGAACACCGGGAGCCAACCGGACTACATCTACAGTGTCGCGGTGCTGCTGAACCAGAGCGAGTTACCGGGCGACTGCAACTGCGACGGGGCCGTCAACGGCTTCGATATCGACGCGTTTGTGTTGATCCTGGGGGCGACGCCGCCGGACTATCCGGAGTATTACGCGCAGCACCCGAACTGCGAGCACTTGAACGCGGACGTAAATGGGGATAGCCAGGTTAACGGATTTGACATCGACGCGTTCGTCGCGTTGCTGGGGGGCTGAGCGTCGAAATCGCTGGGCAGGGCCTAGTTCTGGGTTCCTGCCACCGGCGCCGTGGGGCAACGTCGGACTGGTAAAGTCCAACCTCGCTTGAACCGGCAGCGCCTTTTGACTATCTTCAGAAGTGGGTCCAGGGCGGTGTGTCCGCCGGGACCATGGGACCTAGTGGGCTTTTGGTGGCGTGCCGAGTGCACGGCGGGTCTGTCGCGCAGCGAACGATCTGCCGGCTCTGGCACACCTCATACCGGCTGACACTGCTCGGAGCACGCGACACTCCCCGCTGTGGCCACACTTGGAGGTTGAAGCAAATGGCCAGACGCATCGTTGTACACGCCGTATTCTGTGCAGCATTGATCGGGCTGCTGGTGCTGACCGTTCCCACGGTCTACGCCCAGGAACCGGTAAAGACTGCCCCCGTGTTCGAAGTGCCGCCGGTGGACGTTGCCGCAGCGCGTGCCGAGGATATGGACCTCGAGCGGCAGGGGCTTGCCCCGCGCTTCGCGATTCCGTACGAGACCTTCATCACGCCGAGCAGCGAGGGAAACTGGGAGCAACTCGACCACGACACGTGGCGGTGGCACCTGCGCATCACCTCGCCCGGCGCGCTCTCCCTCAATCTCGGTTTCACCCGCTACTTCATGCCACCCAGCGGCAGTCTGCTGATCTACGCCACCGATGGCGGCTTCACGATCCGCCGCCCGTTCACGGCGGAGGACAACGAGAGCCACGGCCAATTGTGGACGCCGGTCATCCTGGGTGACGACATTACGCTTGAGCTCACGATCGATGAGCAGGACGTCGCGCAACTGGCGTTGGAATTGACCAGCATCAATCACGGCTACTGCTTCTTCGGCGAGCCGTTTCCCGAGTCGGGCTGGTGCAACATCGACGTCATCTGCCCCCAGGGCGATCTCTGGCGCGACGAGATCCAGACAGTCGGCGTGATCTCCACCGGCGGAAGCACGTTCTGCACCGGGTTCGCCGTCAATAACACCTCCGAGGATCGCACACCCTACTTCATGACGGCGTATCACTGCGGCATCACGTCGAGCAACGCCTCCTCGCTGGTGGTGTACTGGAATTTCCAGAGCCCGACCTGTGGCCAGCAAGGCGGCGGATCGCTGAGCCAGTGGCAGAGCGGTTCATACTGGCGGGCGGGCTGGTCCACGTCCGATTTCACGCTGGTCGAGTTGGACGACGATCCCGATCCGCAGTTCAACGTCTATCTCGCCGGGTGGGACAATACCACCAACAACGCGACCTCGGCGGTCGCCATCCACCACCCCAGCACAGATGAGAAATCGATCAGCTTCGAGAATGCCCCCTGCACAACGACCAGCTACCTCGGCACCTCCGTCCCCGGCGATGGAACGCACGTCCGCGTCATCGACTGGGACGAGGGCACGACCGAGCCCGGCTCCTCCGGCTCGCCGCTCTTCGACCAGAACCACCACGTCGTAGGCCAACTCCACGGCGGTTACGCCGCGTGTGGGAATGACGAATCCGACTGGTATGGCCGCTTCTCCAAGTCGTGGCCCGGCGGTGGCAGCAACTCGTCGCGGCTATACAACTGGCTCGATCCGACCGGCACCGGCCTGACCGCGATCGACACGATCCCCTTCGCACCTCAGACCGGTCTGAAGGTAACACCCGTCGGCGGTCTCGACAGCCAGGGCGATCCCGGCGGCCCCTTCTCGCCGAGCAACATCGTCTACACGCTCGAGAACCTCGGCTCGACCGCGTTCGATTACGAGCTCAGCAAGACGCAGATCTGGGTTTCGATTAGCAACGGTAGCGGATCGATCCCCGGCGGCGGCACGGTGTACGTAACCGTTTCGATCAACTCCAACGCGAACAGCCTCGGGTATGGCACTTACAACGACACCGTCACCTTCACCAATCTAACCACCCACGAAGGTGACACGACGCGGCCCGTCACGCTCACCGTCGGCGTGCCCACGGTGCAGTTCACCTGGGCGCTCGACAGCAACCCCGGCTGGACCACCCAGGGCCAGTGGGCCTACGGGCACCCCACCGGCGGTGGCGGGCAGTATGGCAGCCCCGACCCCACCAGCGGCCACACGGGCAGCAACGTCTATGGCTACAACCTCAACGGGGACTACGCCAGCAACATCCCCGAATACCACCTGACCACGACCGCCATCGACTGCTCCAACCTGACCCAGGTCACGCTCAAGTTCTGGCGCTGGCTGGGCGTCGAACGCAACACCTACGACCACGCCTACGTCCGGGTCAGTAACAACGGCACCACCTGGACCACGGTCTGGGAGAACGGCGAGGAGTTGACCGATTCATCGTGGACGTCGGTGGAGTACGACATCTCCGACGTGGCCGACAACCAGCCCACGGTCTACATCCGCTGGACCATGGGCACGACCGACGGGTCGTGGCAATACTGCGGCTGGAACGTCGACGACGTCGAGCTCTGGGGCCTGGGCGGACAATCCTACCAGCCCGGCGACCTGAACTGCGACGGCGAGTTGAACGGCTTCGACATCGACCCGTTCGTCCTGGTACTCGGGGACACGCCGCCTGACTACCCCGACTACTATGGGTCGTATCCTGACTGCGACCACATGCTGGCCGACATCAACGGCGATGGTCAGATCAACGGCTTCGACATCGAGCCGTTTATTGACTTGATTGACTAGCCTAACCGGGATCCGCGTCCCCCGCGGACGCAGGATAAGACAGCGGCGGCCGGCAAACACCGGCCGCCGTTTCTGTTGCGCCACGCGGCGTTACTGCCAACCGCGCGCTATTCAGGGCAGGACTCTCATGGGGTGATCGTCTGTGCGTCCAGCGCCCCGATCTGCGCGTCGCTAGCCGCGCCGTTGTCTAACCCGCTGCCGGCCGCACCGACCACGACCGCGCCGGAGCATCCCGGAGTGGGCGACGTTGTTCCGAAGACGATGCCCATGCGCCCGCCGGTCATCTCAGGGTCGAAGAAGAAGTCGAGGCGATCGCCGGCGTACAGCACGTCCACGCCGTAGTTGGGTGCCTGCCAAACAAGCTGCTCCCACAGAAGCTGTGCGATATGTGGTCCGTCGGTCTGGAAGTTGAGGTCCTCCGCCGATACCTGCGCGACCACCTTGCCGGCGCCGGTCACAAAGCCCGCTCTGAAGACCGCCAGATCGCCGTCGTAGGCCACTGGGTCAAACTCGTTCTGAAACCCGACCGAGCCCTGGACGAGCGCCGGCGCCACGATCTTGTCTTCCGCCTCGCCGGTCTGGTTGGGGCTGAACTTCACTTCGGTCCCCTCGGCCAGATAGAGGATCTTGAGCTGGTTGCCTTTGGGCCCCTTACAGACGTCGTAGCCCTTCTCGTCCAGCGCGGCGGCGATCAGGTCGCGCTTCTCGGTTGCCTTCGTGTTCGGAGGAATGCTGACCTTGACCTCGTCGCCCGGCGCAACGGTAACGGTCACATCGCGCGCCTTCTCGTTGGTGGGCTTGGAAAACGTCAACGTCACGCCCTCATCTGACTTGGTGCAATCCGGCACATCCGCCTGAGCGCTGACCACGGCCAGACTCGCCACCACGAAAACAACTGCCAGCTTGTTCATCGGTTTGATCATTGTCAGCCACCTTTTGCAATTCATCGGCCCGCCGAAGCTCTGTTCGCTGATCACGCTCGTCTGGGTGTCAGCGTTGCTTCAGCAGCGATGACGTGCGGGAGCAGAGGGCGGCTGTTGAAACGGCCGGTTTGCTCGCTAGAAATTCGCCGTACGGACGCAGTTGAGGAACCCGCTGGTCGGATGGTGCGGACTTATGCGTAGGATCAACCCTGAATCACCGCGCGCGATCATGCGGCACACCTTCGAATGCCTTGGGCGAACCGGTCCCGCATGCGTGCTGAGGTACTGTCGCGTCTCTGTGTGCCGCTGCCCTCGAGCAGTGCAGACACGCGACGAAGCCCACCGGCGACACAGCAGTGCTACGCCGGGGCGCTTCTGAAACTGGTCTTAAGATTCAGACGCGCGGCTGCCCGGGTGCCGCGCCTGCGCGCAGGCGGTCGAGTTCGGCCCAGAATGCTTCTGCGCGGCGCTTGTGGTCGCATTCGGCGCGGATGCCATCCGACAGGTAGCGCTGACCCTTGATGTCAGAGTTCTGAAGCGAATCCGCCCATGCGCGGATCTGGCGCGAAATCGACTCGCTCAGAGATTTGAGATCTGAGATTTCAGATTTGAGATAATCGAAGTACGGCAGCCGGCCGCACAGATGCAACATGGATCGGACTTCTCCGGCCGAGCCACGCGCGTAGTACAAGAACGTCAACAACTCCTGCGTCGTTCCGCGCTCGAAGCCCTCGGCGATGTTGTTGCTGACGGACGTCGCCGCCCGCTGAAGCTGATTCCGCAGATCGCCGCGACCGCCGAAGCTGCGTTCGTCGACCAGGCGAAAGACGCGGTCGGCCAGGTCAATCGCCGCTTGCCATACAGGCAGGTCTTCGAAGCGCTTGTATTTCATGTGCGGCCCCTGATTGAACAGATGGTCAAGGCAATCGCCACAGCGGCGGTCAAGGCAATCAGCTAGTACTACAACGCTACCTGGAACCGAAGTGGCTGCAAATGCGGCACTTACGTACAGGATCGCTCGGCCCCACCAGCCTCCTGCCTTGTGCAGGCGTAACATCGGCGGGGGTCGCGAGCTGGATCCGCTGCGATTTGCCCGCTGTGAAGCCTCCGGCTGCGGAATGCGTAGCGTTGTAGTACTAGGGGCTGGTCAAACCGATCTCCAGGACGCTGGTCAAAGAAACCACCAAGGCGGCGGCCAAAGCAACGGTCAGCGCGATGGTCAAAGCGGCCGCCCAGGCGCGGCTTGTACAACGATGCCGCCCAGGCGCGGCTTGTGCGACGATGCCACCCAGGCGCGGGTTGTACAACGATGCCGCCCAGGCGCGGGCTGTACGACGATGCCACCCAGGCGCGGCTTGTACGACGATGCCGCCCAGGCGCGGGCTGTACGACGATGCCACCCAGGAGCCTAACATATACCGAACGATTTGTCAACTGCGAAGTGCTCCTCTCACCACGGAATTTCGTATTTCGGATCTCAGGTTTCAGATTCACGGCCTCAGATCTCAAATCTCAGATCTGAGATCGTCGACCGCAGCGGGCCGTCACACCCCATACTCCCCCCACCGCCGCGTTACGCGTTCTTTGATCTCTGTTGACATTTCAAGTTCATCCGGCCACGCCCGAATAGCGCCTTCGCCCGCGATCTTCCGCGTCGCGTCGATGCCCATTTTGCTGCCGGCGCCGCAGACCGGGCTGGCGTGGTCGAGAATGTCCAGCGGCCCATCGATAAACATGATGTCACGCCGCGGATCGATGTTGCTGCAAAGCTGGAACAGCACTTCGTCCTGGTTGTGCACATTCACGTGCTCGTCGACCACGACGATGATCTTCGTAAACGCCATCTGCCCCGCACCCCAGATCGCCGCCATCACCCGCCGGGCCTGGTACGGATACTCCTTCCTGATCTTCACGAACACGCAATTGTGGAAACACCCGAACAGCGGCAGGTCGTAGTCAATGACGTCCGGCACAACCACTTGCAGCAGCGGCAGAAAGATGCGCTCCGTCGCCTTGCCGAGCCAATAGTCCTCCTGCGGTGGCTTGCCCACAATCGTGGCGGGGTAGATCGGCTGCTGCCGGTGTGTGATCGCCGTGACATGCAAGCGCGGGTAGAAATCGGCGAGTGAATAAAACCCCGTGTGATCCCCGAACGGACCTTCGAGGATGAGTTCCTCGCCCGGGTCGATGTACCCTTCGATCACGATTTCCGCCGTCGCCGGCACTTCGAGCGCCGCTTGCGTTACCCCCGGCACGAGCTCCATGCTGCCACCCTGGAGAAACCCCGCGAATAGCGCCTCATCGATCCCCGCCGGGAGCGGGCACGTGGCGGCGTACGGCAGAACCGCCGGCCCGCCCAGCGCGATCGCCACGGGCATGCGTTCCCCCCGCGCCCGGTACTTGCGAAAATGACGTGCGCCGTCGTGATGCATGTGCCAGTGCATGGCGGCCAGCTTCGGCTCAAAGAGCTGCACACGGTACATGCCTATGTTGCGCTCGCCCGTTTCGGGGTCCTTCGTAAAGACCGCCCCCAGCGTGATGTAGCGCCCGGGCTCCGTCCCGGCCGTCGTCAGCGGCCCGGGACCGGCGCCACAATCGGCCTCGGTCGCCACGTTCCGCGACGTGTCCCCGTCCAGCGGCCAGCACTTCAACGCCGGCAGCATGAACAGGTCCGCGTCGTCCGTGTGGACAACTTCCTGGCACACGCCGCGCTTGACAATCTTCGGCGGCAGGCTGCCAAGCTGGGCCAGTTCCGGCAGCCTCCTGATCTTCTGCATCAGGGTCGTGGGCATCTCGGGCTTGATGAGCGTCTTCACGCGCGCCGCAACGTCGTCGAAGCTGTCGGCGCCGAGCGCAAGGCACATGCGTTCCGCCGACCCATAAGTGTTGATGAGCAGCGGCAGGTCGGAACCAACGACATTCTCAAACAGCAGCGCCGGCCCACCGGCCTTCGTCACACGCTCGGCGATCTCGGTGATCTCCAGCACCGGATCCACCAGCACGGTAACGCGCTTCAGCCAGCCGCGCTGCTCGATCGCAGCGACGAATGAGTGCAAATCGGCGAACGACACAGCATGCTCCTCCGGGCAGGGACCGGTGTGACACCGTTGGGGCAGTATAGGAGTCTGGCAGAGGGATTGGCGATCTCACGCGCGGGATTTTGGGCACCGGCGCAGGTGCGGCCGCTCTTGGCTACGGTCCCCCGTCACGGCATACAATACGCCAAAGGAGCTGTGCCGCGCATGGGCTGGCGAGAACGTGACTACTCCCAGGTCGGTTGGTCGGGCTCCGACCAGCACACCGGCGGGCTACGCCGGCCGCCGCCCGGGGCGCTCGTGCTGATGGCCTTGCACGTGGTAGCCTGGGTGGCAATGCTGGTGATGAGCAGAGACGCCGATACGCTTCCCGCTCCGCTGCTACCGCTGGCCGGTCAGACCGCGCATCCCCTGGGCATCCTGCTGCACCCCTTTACTTCCGTCAGCCTGTGGACCCTGGCCATAACGCTGTTGGTCATCTGGCTGCTCGCCGCGCGACTCGAAGCACGGCTTGGCCTGCGCGCCATGCTGGGCCTGTACTGCGCCGGCAATGTGTTCGCTGGCGGCGTCTACTTCGCGTTGGCGCGCGTGTACCCCCCTCTGGCAGGAGTGGCGCTTGATTATCCGGCGGGAGCTCTGGCGGCCTGGTGTTTCGTGGCGTGGCGCACGTCCGCGGGCGATATGTTCACGATTGCGGGTCGCCTTGTGAGCGTCTCCAAGGCCGTGCTAGTGGGGGTGGTAGTCGTAGCCGGGCTCGTGCTGCTGGGACGTGGTTCGGCCGGTGTGGCCTGGTTGCTGGCCATCGCTGCCGGTTTGCTCGCGGTGCCGGCCGTGAACTGCGCCTCCGCAGTGGCGGAGCGTGCCAGCGCGACCCCGCCCCCGGTGCGGCCGCGCCCACGCCGCCCAGCCCCGCCCCCCCCACCTCGCGAGCCTGACATCGACGACATCCTGGAGAAGATCACGCGGGCAGGCATGGATTCGCTGACGCGGGAGGAACGGGACCGACTTGAGCAGGCCCGGCAGGCCAAGCTGCGGCGCTCGCGCTGAACCGGCCCGGCGCAAGTGACGATGTCATCTGTGGGTGGTGCGTGTGGCCGGCCACCGGCCGACCGGGGCACCCCCCAGCAATCGGTCGTCGCGCCGGGCATCGCCCGCCCGCCGCGGGCGGCGCTGCACGGCACAAACCCTCCCGGTCTGGGGTGAATCCGGGAGCGATTGCGAGTAGCATACATAGTTTGTGGTCCATTGAGCTGTGAACACGTGACCCGCTGCATTCGGACGAGGTTCACCAACGCATGCCGACTCACTCGACTCCGCAGCAAAGGCTCTCTGTCCTGGTTCTCGCCCCACCAGAGGATGACCATGCCAAGCTGCTCGCCGCACTCAATACGATCGGCGAGGTCCACACAATTGCGAACGTAGACGAGGCGTTGGCCGCACTGAGTTTGCACCAGTACGACATCGTCATCAGCCCCTCGACGCAGCTCGTGCCGTTGGCCCAGGCCACGGGCCAGCAGTACGCCGAACTGCTCTTGGAAAAGATCGGGCAGGGCGTGTGCATGGTGACGCGCGAGGGGGAGTTGGCCTGGCTGAATGCCAAGCTGCGCTCCTACCCGGCGACCGTGATCGAACGGGTCCGCCAGGTTTGCCAGGAGTTGTGCCAGGAGTTCGCGGCCGAGAAGCCCAGGCCGGATGAGCAGCGTGGTCGGCGCCGTACAATCGCGATCGGGCACGACTACTATTTTGACATCACGGCGACGCCCCTACTGGACGCCAGCAACGAGCTCGAGCTGGTAGCCGCGTTGATCTGGGACGTCACTGCCACGCGCGGCTTGCAGGAGAAACTCAACGCGATCGATTCCGCCGGGCGTGAGCTGGTCCGTCTCGACAGCGAAGCCACGGCCGAGATGGACGTCGAGGAGCGCCTGCAATTGCTAGAGGACAAGATCATCCGCTACAGCCGCGAGCTGATGCATTTCGACCATTTCGCCGTACGCGTTCTGGATCGCCACACCAACCGGCTCGAGACGATCCTGGCCAGCGGCCTGCCGGAGAAGGCCAAGTCACTCGACATGAACGCCAGCGCCGATGGCCACGGCATCAGCGGCTACGTGGCGGCCCGTGGGCGCTCATACATCTGTCCGGATGTGACCAAGGACCCGCGCTATCTGCCCGGGCTCGACCACGCCCGCTCTTCGCTGACGGTGCCGTTGCGCCTGCACGACCAGGTCGTGGGCATCCTGAACGTCGAGTCCGAGACCGCCAACGCGTTCTCGGAGGACGACCGCCAGACAGCCGAGATCTTCGGCAACTACATCGCGATCGCGCTGCACATTCTGAAACTGCTGGCGGTGGAACGCCGCACCACGACCGGGCAGATCGCCGCCGACGTAACCGCCGAGTTGGCCGCCCCGCTGAACGACATCGTCTCCGAAGCTACGGCCCTGATCGAGCAATGCCGCGCGCGGGAGGACATCTGTGTACGGCTGCGGGCCATCATCCATAACGTCGACCGGGCCAAGCGCGCCATGCAGACCATGACCGACACGCGCGGCATCAAGGGGCTGGTTCCCGAGCAGTACGAGCGCGATCCGCTGCTCGACGGCAAACGCATCCTGATCGCCGACGATGAGGACATCATTCGTGAGACCCTGGCGGACGTGCTCACCAAGGCCGGCGCACTGACGGTCATGGCCCGCGACGGCGATGAAGCCATCGCCATGATCCACGCCCAGCATTTCGATCTGGTACTGTCCGACATCAAAATGCCCTACAAGAACGGCTACGAGGTCTTCGCCACCGCAAAGCAGACCAACATCCACTGCCCGGTCATCCTGATCACCGGCTTCGGGTACGACCCGAATCACTCGATTGTGCGCGCTAGCAAAGAAGGGCTGGCCGGCGTGCTGTTCAAACCGTTCAAAGTCGAACAACTCGTGGAAGAAGTGCGTCACGCACTGACCACCACTGTCATCTGAAAGGCGCCTCCGCCATGACAGCACCGGTTCGGAAGACCCTTCCTGTATGTCAATTGCCAGATGGATCCTGCCAGGACCCAGTCCGCGCCCTGAACTGCGAGTGGCTCGTCACCAACGGCATCGGCGGCTTTGCGGCCGGCACCGTGGCCGGCGCGCTCACGCGGCGCTACCATGGGCTGCTGATCGCCGCCCTGCAACCCCCGCTGGGACGCACGCTGCTGGTCGCCAAGCTGGACGAGACCGCACGCGTCGGCGGTGAGTCGTTTGAACTGGCAACGAACGTCTGGCGCGACGGCCTGGCCGAACCGCCTGGCTGCCGGCTGCTAAGCCGCTTCGAGCTGGGGCGCGGCGTGCCCACTTGGGAATATGCCTTCGCGGGCTGTCGCCTGACCAAACGCATCTGGATGGAAGCGGGACACAACGTCACTTATGTGCGCTATGTCCTGCAGGATGCGCCTCAGCCCGTCGCTTTGTCGTTCCGGTTGCTGCTGAACCGGCGTGACTACCACGCCCTGCGGCACAGGGACGATTGGCCGGCACGCGTCACACAGAGCGGCGGGACGGGACTGCGCGTCGAGGTCGTCGAAGGCAACACGCTCATCCACATCAGCACGATCGCCGACACCGCGCGGCAGCCCACTTGGACCGCTGAGCAGACCTGGTACCGCGATTTCAGCCTGATGGTCGAGCAGGCGCGGGGCTTCGATCACCTGGAGGACCACCTCTGCGCTGGCGACTGCCGCGTTGACCTGGCCGCCGGACACAGCATCACGTTCGTCTTCGCCGGCGGAGCAGACGCTACCGCCGCGCGCGCATGCCTCGACCCCACCGCGGCCCTGCGCCGGGGCGCGGACCGGACTCGGCGCCGACTGCGGAGATGGCGCGATGTATCTGGCACCTCGGCGGCGAAGGCGCCCGCAGCTCTGGAGCAGCTCGTGCTGGCAGCCGATCAGTTCATCGTGGCCCGCCCCACCCCGGAGCAACCAAAGGGCCACACGATCATCGCCGGCTATCCATGGTTCACCGATTGGGGCCGCGACACGATGATCGCACTACCCGGCCTGACGCTGACCACCGGACGCTTCGACGTCGCACGCCAGATCCTGCGAACCTGGGCACGCTACGTCGACCGCGGCATGATCCCCAACCGTTTCCCAGACGAAGGCCAGACGCCGGACTACAACGCCGCGGACGCGGCCCTCTGGTACCTTTGGGCGATCGATCAATACGTGCGCGCCACCGGCGATCGGCGCACGCTGGCGGAGTTGTTCCCCGCCATGCGGCAGATTGTCGACGGGTATCGCCAGGGTACGCGCTACAATATCCACGTTGACACGGACGGGCTGGTCTACGCGGGCGTGGAGGGCGTCAACCTCACTTGGATGGACGCCAAGATCGGCACGCGCGTGATTACGCCCCGCACCGGCAAAGCGGTCGAACTGAGCGCGCTGTGGTACGACGGTCTGTGCAACCTGGCCCGGCTGGCTGAGATCCTCGGCCAGCCGGCCGGCGAATACAAAAAGCTGGCCCAACAGACACGGGCATCCTTCCGCCGCTTCTGGAACGCCGCGCGCAACTGCTGCCACGACGTGCTGGACGGCCCGCACGGCACTGAAGCGCGCCTGCGTCCCAACCAGATCTTCGCCGTCGCGCTCGAACACTCGCCGCTCGAACCCGACCAGCAAAGAGCGGTGGTGGCGGCGTGTACGGACAAGCTGTTGACCCCCATGGGCCTGCGCAGCCTGGCGCCCGACGAGCCGGACTACCGCGGGCAGTGCGTCGGCGGCCCCGTCGCCCGCGATGAAGCCTACCACCAAGGAACCGTCTGGGGCTGGCTGCTCGGCCCGTTTGTCATCGCGCATTATCGCGTGTATGGCGACGCGTGCGCCGCCACGCGGCTGCTCGAACCAGTGTTCGAGAACTTGACCACCCACTGCGTAGGCACGCTCAGTGAGGTTTTTGACGGCGACCCGCCCCACGCGCCGCGGGGTTGCTTCGCCCAAGCCTGGACGGTGGCCGAGACCTTGCGCGCCTGGCACACGCTGCGTGCCGCGCGAGACTAGAACCTATCCCAGAACCGCCCAGAGGTGGGCCGCTGGTAGTGGCGCTGACCTTCGGCAGCGAACCACAGCACGATCAGGCTGTACAGCAGCATCGCCGTCGGCGCGGTGCGCTCGACCGCTTTGCGGGTCCAGCCTTGCGGCTCCTCGAAGCCCAGGTGTCCCTTGGCGTCGTGGAAGGTCTCCTCAATCGACCAACGCCTGGCATACCACGTCAACACCTGTTCGGCGGTCGCCTCGTGGCAGGTCGAATGGAACGCCTGCATCGGGCGCCCGCCGCTCAGCGG
>JAHJAR010000065.1 GCA_018814045.1 Planctomycetota bacterium
CAGTTCGTTTTTTGAAGTCTTGGTGCGACAGTCACTTATGGCGCGCGGGGTTGTCTGTGGCACTACACTTCTCACCGCGACGCCCAAAAACCGCGTTCCTGCTACCGCCAGCCCCGATCCCGCAAAACGAACTGTAGAAGATGGGTAAGAGCCGAACCGGATGATCCGCCGGAATCGCGTCCTCCAGACGTTGGGCCCACAGAACCGATTGCCCCCGCGGTTGCTCCGGCGTCCGAAATCCACTCATGCCCGGGTTCTTTCCCTGAACGCCATCATCATCCATAACCGACCGAACACCGACCGCCAGAATACCAGATCAACCAGCAAAAAAAGCGCGCCGAGTATTCCGACAGCCTGGTTAGGGAGCGGTTGCCGCAAGACCGCTCGCTTACGCGCGCGGCTCGGTTGTGCTGCCCAGCTCTGAACGGCCCGGGGAGAGGTTCAAGTCTGGCCGGGAGCCAGACGGCGTGCGAGACAATGCTCAGCATATGCAAGCCAATCCGCGTCGGGTGCGGCGTATGGGCGAAACTTCTCCAGCAGGCCCCGCTCCTCGCTGTAAAGCAAGGCGCGGTAGAGACCGAGTTGGTTGGCTTCGGGCGTGTCGATCAGATTGCTGGAGTCTGCCGCGCTCATCTGGAACAACACGCGATTGTCAAACTCGCCCAGGGCCTGACGATCCAGGGTGCGGTCGAGCGTGGCCAGCGTGTCGGCCCAGGCAAGCACGTGGACGCCGAAGGACGGGCCCTCGCGCAGTAACTCCGCGAATTGCGCGTCCGGAGCCGGGGGTTTCTCCTCATCTTCCACGGAGAAGGTGAAGTTGTCGTTCTGACGCCGCAGCATGCGGTAGCGCTGCAAGGCGTAAACGAGCACGTAGATCGCCGGGGCGTCGGTCTGGTCGGTGTCGAGGCGGCGTTGCGTCTCCCGTGCGATCTCGGCGAGCACCGCCGCCACTTCGCGCCAACCGACGAACTGGACCTCGTGCGGCAGCCGCGCGGCAACGTCGCGGAAGCCATCGGCCTGCCGCGCCCCGTCGGCCGGGCGGCCATCGAGGATAACGAAGCGGGCCGCGTGCGGCGCTTGGCCGGCTGCCAGACACAGCATGGCGTTTGCCATCATGGCCAGCGCGGCGGCGTCACGCTGCCCGACCAGGAGCAGGTTCGAGCCGCTCTGGCGTTTGAATGTCACGCTGGTCGGGTCCTTGATGGCGACCGCCTCACCGAGCCAGGCGCGCTGGGCCGCGGAGGCGGCGGGCCACTCGCGCGCGTCGAGCAGCCGCGCCAGTAAACGGTTCTGGCGGACGTCCGCCGGGGCGTTGCCCTCGAAGACGACCGGCGGATCACACCTACTGCCGCGCGCCCGGGCGAAAGCGGCGATGCGCTGCAAATAGGTGATGCGCTGTTCATCGGGCAGCCAGGCGGTTTGGAAGGGGCTGTTGCCCTCCACCAGCCCGCCGGCGTCGTTGTAGATGGCTTCGCCCGGTCGCGAGAGCAGTCGGGCGGCGACGTTGGTGTCATCCAGGATGAGCTGCGAGTCGGCCTCGGAACATTGCAGCGCGATACGCACGGCCATCTGACCCATCGTGCTGCGCGCCAGCCCGGACGTGCCGCCCAAGGTCTGCGACCCGAGCAATACATGAATCCCGAAGGCGCGCCCCTGCCGCACCAGGCGATCCAGCAGGATCATTGCTTCCTGGGCGAGCTTGTCGTCTTCGGTGAAGAACACCTGGAACTCATCGACGATCAGCAGCGTGCGCGGCGGCGAACGGTCGGCGACTGCGCGATATGCGGGCAAATCCTGAACGCCGGCCGCACGGAACAGCTCGCCGCGCCGGGCCATCTCGGCGTCCAAACGCTGTAACACGCTCACGCCGAACTCGCGGTCGCTCTCGATGGCGATCGCGCGGGCGTGCGGGAGCTGGTGGGTCACATAGGTCTTGAATTCGACGCCCTTCTTGAAGTCCACCAGATAGAACTCGATCTCATCCGGGTTGTACCACAGCGCCAGGTTGGTGACGAGAACGTGCAGCAGGGTCGATTTTCCCGAGCCGGTCTTGCCGGCGATCAACACGTGTTGGGCCATGCCGCGGCCGAGCCGCAGGTGCTGCAAGCGCACCGCCCCGGTGTGCCCAAGCGGGGCGCTGATCAGGTTACTGGCATCGCCGCTCCAACACTGCGCGGGTGACGGGGCGATCGATTCGAAGGGCACCTCCACCCGTAGCGAGTCCTTCGCGCCGCGCCCGACGGCATGCATGATCTGCGTGAGGACCTCTTCGGTCGGCGGGGCGTACAGCGTTAGCGGGAATTGCCGCAGCAACTCGTCCTGATAGACGAAACGGTCGCCCTCGTGCACGAGATGGACACTCCCGTTCTGCAGGTCTTCCAGGCGCACGTCGGGCGGTGTGGGCAGACGTTTGTCGCGGGCGATGAGCGTGAATACGCCGCAGCGCGGCCCGCTGCTGAAGATGCTGTTCAGACGTCGCGCAGCCCCCTCGTTGAAGTTCGCCGGGAAGTCGGCGATCACCAGAAATCGATATGGTTCGGCCAGTTCACCCGCCTGCTCATTATACGCGTCGATCGTCTCGAACTCGTTGCGCAGGTACTTCTGGATTACGTTCTCCATGTGGCTGGTCAACTCGGTCAGGCGTGCCTCGATATGGTCGCTCTCGGTCCAGATACGCCCCCCCACCAGCGCCTCTTCATAGTCGACCAGGTGCATGAAGCCGGCGAAATTCTCACCCAGCCCAACCGGGTCGATGATCGTGAAATGCACGCGGCCTGGGGGCAGCGACGTCAGCAGCCGCAGCATGATGGCACGCAACGCACTGATTGCCTCCGGACGCCCCGTGCGCTCGGTCTCCAGCAAGAGCGAACACTTCTCGGGCAGGTATAACAACGCCGGCGTGGATACCTGCGCCGGGCGCGCGTCCAGGAAGGGAGCCAAACCGCGCACGCTGGCGGCGAGTTGGCTCAGATCCACACGCCAGTGCCCGAAAGGAGCCAGGGCGGCGAACGTGTCCGGCGGAGCCCACTGCGCGGGCGCGCCGGCACTCCAGTCGAAGTGTCGCTGTAGATCGAGGGCGTCAGTCTCATCCAGGAGCTGCCGAATGCACGTCAAACCCGCACTCCAGCGCGCCTCGAGCGCGGCCCGGGCGGAACCGTACTCGCGCTGGCAGTCGGCTATACGCTGCTCGTACGCCCGCCGCGCGCCGGCCGTGTCACGCTCGTACTGCGCGCGCAGCTTGCCGACCTTCTGGCCGTGCTCGTCCGCCGATTGCTGCAACACGCTTACGCGGCGCTGTGCGAGCTTCTCCTGGCGCGCGGCGCGGGCGCTCTCGATGCCGTTCCGTGACGCGGAGTGGCGCTGCTCCGCCTCGGCCACTACCGCACGGCAGCGGTCATTTGTCGCCCGCGTCTCGTCGTCGCGCCGCTGGAGCGCCTGGGCCTCGTCCCATTTCAACTGCTGCGCGGCGCTGGCCAGGCGCAGATCGAGGGCCTGCTGCGCGGCCGACAGCGCCCGTTGTATGGGCTCGTACTCCTCCCTGATCTGCGCGTGGGCTTCGCGCTTCATGTTCCTTCCGATCAGCAGCGAAAGCACGAGCGCGACCACGAGCACAACCGGGCCCAGAATGAAGAACGAGGGAAAGCGCGGAATCCCCACGACGCTGAGCACGCCCACCAAACCTACGGCCGCTACGCAGATGGCGGTGAGCAGCACGTAGGGGCGCGCCCCGACAAACAACTGCGGCGTCGAGAGCATCTGGAGTGCCGCGAGGTGGTCGGCGGCCTCTTTCGCGCACCGCTCGTGAACTGCGACGAAGTCGTCTTGCGGCGCCGGGTGCTCCGCTGCGGAGGTGACAATCGGCTCGGGCTCGTGCCCGTACTCCTCCAACAGCCGCGCTGTCCGGGTCCCCAGCGACTTCAGCCGCTCACGCTGCGTGATGACCTGGCGTTGCAGGGCCTGAAAGTCCTTGCGCAGCCCGTTGATCGTCGATTCGGCCACCGTCTCGACGATCAGCAGCGAGTCCTCTTTCTGGCGGCGCGCCTCGCGCTCGATCTCGCGGAATTCCGCCGTGCTACGCTCGAGCGATTTGCGTGTGTTGTTGGCCAGCGTGTCCTGGGCGGCTTCATACTCCTTTTCGACCTGGGCAACCCAGCCGGCGTGCGCCTGCTCTGCCTCGGCCAGGTCCTGCCGGAACTGCGTCTCTGTCTCAGCCGTCGCTTCAGACAGGGTCTTGTCGGCCGTGGCGCGGGCATCCCGCAGCCGTTGCTCGATCTCGGCCTCGATCGGGTCCACGACCGTGCTCGACAGCTCGAGCAGTTCGCGCAACGCGGCGCGCTGCGTATCGAGATACGCGAGGCCGCCGCCCCTGGGAGCGTTCGGCCGCTCGCTGTCGGTGTTCTCGGGCATCGGCGTCAGCCGTCTTCTCCGCTGTGCGGGCTACACGGGGAGGCAGCGCCCGCTGATTCGGCAGTTCTACTCGCAATCCCGGCGTAGCTTTTGCAGAATGGTCGCCATCTGGCCCAGCGTCAACTCGGTTGTGCGCAGCCGCGCGAGCAGGGGAGCCAGGTGGTTCTGTTCGAAACGCCGGCTGTTCTCATCGGACCAGGCGGCCTTGGTCTGATTCCACTGGAGGCGCAGGTCCTTGCCCGCGTGCCTGAGCTTGCCAAGTCCCGCGTTTACGCTCATCGCGCGCCTCTCGTGGCGGTCGCGTCAACCGCGCCGGCGTGTCGTCTTCCAGCGCCTGGTCAATTCTCTTCCGCGCCGGCTGGCGCGGCTTCAGGCGGCCAGATTAACAGATCCTCTGAATCCAACACCGCCACGAAGGAAGGCCCGTCGAGCACGACCAGCCATCCGGTTGGCAACGCGAGCACGTCCTCCAAATCAGGGCGCTGCGCGAGCAGGTCTGCGATTCGCAGGGCGCCATAACTGGTGGGCCTGCTGCCGGCCGCAGAGCCGAAGAACCAGCCGCTGTCACCCGCCGACGCGCTCGCCTGCCGCTCTAAAAAGACGCGCTTGAGCTGCCATACGTCGTGTGCCAGGACGATTTTAGCGTCGGGGGCGGCTGGTTCGCGCGGCGTATCGATGTCCGCCAGGATGGTTGGTGCGTCTGCCGCGCTCTGGTCACCCGACAGCCACTGCGGCTCATCGGTCTGGAGCAGAACCTGGTCCCGCACCGCCTGGGCGGGACTGTGCTGGCGGAGCTTCCGACACAGCTCGCGCAGGTCGGCGGGTGCGGGCGGCGTGCCGCGGGCCATCGAGGCCGCCCCCGCTTCGCTAGCGGGCGTCGCGGCAGCGGCAGTGGCCGCGACAGACCGCTGCGCGCTGGGGGGCCCGGCCGTCGCGTATGCTTCGAGGGCGGTGATCATGTTGTCCAACTGGGCGAGCGCGACGGGAATGTCGACTTCGGTTGCCTGACTCATTCCCAGTATTACTCCCTGTGTCGAGTAACGTTCGTCGTCCAACTGGCGATTCCAACGTTGGACATTGGCCAGCTTCTGCTTGGCTTCCGCGAGCTTCCGCTCGGCGGCGGCGAGGGCCTTCTCCTCCTCGACACACGAGTACCGGCCGCCAAGCGGGGTCTTCTGCCCCTTTTTGCGCGTCAGCTCGCTCTTGGCCCGCGCGTATAACTCGGCCCGTTTGGCGGCCTGCCCCTTCCAGTAGTTGTACTGCTCCTGCTTGAGCCAGAAGCTGGTGCGTTGCACTTCGGCCTCGGTTTCATCCAGGCCGGCCCGCACCGTCTCGGCGAACTTGCACAGAGCCACCCTGAACTTCCGCAGCCCCTCGATAGATTCGACACGGGCATTTCTGGCCATCGGTTGGCTCTAGCGCTGCCGCAGGTAGTCCTCGATGTGACCGGCCCGCTTCTGTAGAAAGCTCACGTGCCGTTCCGTTGATTCAACAAAGCGGGCGAGGGACTTCATCGTCTGCGTGAATTCCTCGGCGAATTTCCGCTGCTCCTGGTCGCGCCAGGTCTTCTCCAGGTCGCGCATCCGCGCGTGGATCCCGCTCATCAACGTCTGGAGGTCGCTGCTGAAGCGGTTCAGGTCGCGCGCGAAACGCCGCAACTCTGCCGGGTCCACATGAGCCTTGCCCATCGTCACCTTCCTGCGGCGGCGATTGCCGCGTGCTGGTCAGTCGCCGTCGATACTTGCATACCGCCAGCCCGACGCATGTTTGCACATGTGATCCGGGCCGCGCGGGTCTGGACGAACTGACATCATATCAGATCGGCGTCAGGTTCGAGCTGGCGCAGCTCTGCGGGTGTGTTGACGTTGGTCCAGCATTCACGCAGCGGCTGGGGCGGTGTCGGCGAAAACACGCGCGGCTGGCCCGCGAGTGGGCGCAGGGAGCGCTGGCCGCTGGCGGCGATTTCCTCGAGTAGTCGGCGCGACTCCGGCTCGTAAACCGCCAGCAGTGGTTCGATTCTCTCCGGGGTGATTCTGGGTAAGACCGCCCAGCGCTCGGGCCGCCGCTCGCCGAGCAGCCAGTCCAGCGCTTCGACCCGCAGTCGGGGGAGGTCGCACGCGGCGATGATCCAGGTGGCCTGGGGCATCCAGCGCAGGGCTGCCAGAATCCCCGCGAGCGGGCCCGTCAGACCCGGTACATCCGGCACCTGAACAACGTCGGTTGGCAACGGTGGCGTCGTCCCCGCGCCCAACAGTACGACGCGCTCGCTGCGTTGCCGCACGACGGCGACAATGCGGCCCAGGAATGTGCTGTCGCCGAGCGGGAGCGAAGCCTTCGTTTGCCCCATGCGGCGGCTGCCGCCCCCGATCAGGACGCCCGCGACGAGCGGGTGTTGCGACTCATCGGAGGGCGGAACTTCGGCGGGCGGATTGCTCGATTTGTCTACCACCGGTCGGCTTTCCTGGGTTCCATCTTTCGCAGGTCCAGGCCGCGCTCCAAGGCGGCGACGCGATATTGGCAGATCTCGCGGACCGACGAGGGATGGTGCAGAACCTCGGACAGGGATTGGGCCCCCACCCCCCACACGCCGCCGCCGCGCACGACCACCACTTTGTAGTCGTGCAGGAGGCGCACCAGCGTTCCCATGTCCGCGTGCGGCGCGACCACGGGGATCACCAGGTACAGAAAGCTGCCTTCCGCATCGACGGGCACGATGCGATCGGTGGGGGCGCTCTGGCCGGGGTAGACGAAGTGGGCCAGCGCCTCGGCCTCCGGCAGGTAGCAGTGCGCGATCGTCTGGAAGTTGCTGTGCTCGTAGATCGCCTTGTGTACGCGCAACTCGGCGGAATCCGCCGAGTCGGCCGCCAGGGGTACCTGCAAGAGCGGTCCGGCGATGTCGCGGGGCATGGATGCCTTCGGCGCGTACAACAGCCGGTCGATGCCGCGCACCGACAACGAGCCGGTGTGGAACGGCGACAGCCGGGACTCGAAGATCCGCGCTCCGGTCTTGCGGAACTCGCGGACCAACTCATCCTCGTCGGGAAAGTCGCAGGCCTGGTCGTTGGTGCTGGTGTATTCGTCCGGTGCGTATGCGAAGTGGGCTGCGGGATCGGCCTGGATCCGCGCGCGCAGGGCCGCGACGGCGACGCCGATTTTCTCGGCGATCTGCACGATGTAGCCCGAGTTGTTGGCAAGGTTCAGCCGAAACAGCCCTTCCTCAATCGTGGCGGCCTTGGCGAAGGCGCCGTGCCCCTGGATCACGGTGACACGGTGATCGGCCAAGCGCCTGGGAATCGTCTCCACCATTTCCTTGGAGCCACTGGGGACCGCGACCCAGTCCACGGGGATCAGACTACCCAAGTGGTAGAACCCGAGCGGGTCCACGGGGACAAAAGGCGGCGGTTGGCTGGGCCGGTCATCGTCGTCGAGCGTGACGAACGTCAGACACTTGGTGTGGGCATGTACCGAGGCGCTGACGCCCGGCAGCGCCAGAATCCGGGCGTGAATGTCGGTTTCCGAGGAGGCCTTGTAGTAGCCGTAATCCGTCTCCTCGGGGGAGAGGAAGCAGATGTTGTCCGGTTCCAGGTCACCCTTTTGCGAGCCGGTGGATGTGATCACAATCTGCTCGCGGCCGGTGTCCGAGTCTCTCCAGCGCATCGCGATGTTGCCGCTGTGGCTGTCCTCGATGTCGCACTGCAACAGCGCCCGGCCGACGCGCTGGAAGCGGCGCACCAACTCTTCGGCAGCCTTCCACTTGCTCTCCGTCATACCGCCCTGCTCTCGATGCGCAGCGCCCTGCAAAGCTCGTCGGTCGGCCGGCCCTCGCGATCCCAGCGCTGCAGTTCATAGTAGTCGTTGCGCAACCGGGTGATCAGCTCCTTGGAGACGACGCGTTCCTGCCCGGCTACTGCGATGGGCTCGGTACTGAAACGCTCCGGCAATGTGTCGTCCTCCGGTTGCGCCCCTGCCTCCAGGTTGAACAGCCGCTCCAGCGCGGCGATGCGGTCGGCGGTGTGCTCCAGCCGTGCCGTCGAGAAATCCAGGCCGGTCACGCCGCTCACCATGCGCGACCAGGGCTCCGTACCGAAGGCGTAGCCGGTGAAGCGGCAGATGCCCAGGCTATCCTGGATGATGCCCAGATTCTGCATGTTGCGAATGGCGATCGGTGATTGCAACAGGCTGAAGCGTGGAATCTCCTTGGCACCGCCGAAGAACGCCAGCGATACCGCATAGCCCCCGCGCAGATGGCAAGCGCCGGTTGGGGAAGTCATATAGCCCAGGGCCTGCGTGTACGAGGCGCGCGGATCATACGCGGGGAGTTCCAGACCTTTGACGGACATGGACAGCTCGGGGTGCTGGAAATGCCGGGCCAGCCGCAGTGAGCCCTCGGCGAGGATGTCACCCAGACCCTCGCGCTGGGCGATCTGCCGCACCAGTCCTTCGAGAATCCCGTCGTTGCCAAAGCGCAGGTCCAGTCCGCCGGCCGCCGCGTCCGTGATGTACCCCTTCTCGAACAGCTCCATCGCACAGCCGATGGTCACGCCGCAACTGATCGTATCCAGGCCCAGCTCATTGCACTGGTAGTTAGCCAGGGTAACGGCTTCGAGATTGTAAATGGCGCAGTTGGGTCCCAGCAGCGCGAGGGTCTCGTACTCCGGGCCTTCGCCCACGCGCTGTCCGACACGGGTGTGGCGCTGGCAGGCGAGCGGGCACATGCCACATGCCCCGGGACGCACCAGGTACGAATTCCGCAGCGCTTCGCCACACGCGGCTTCGAGTGCTCCGGCCGGGTGCAGATTGTCCTGGAAGTTGCGGTGCGGCAGCATGTCGATCAGGTCAATCAGCCGCACCAGCCCGGCGGTTCCCATGTCGCGCAGCAGGCGCTTGGTCGTGGGGACCGCCTTGATCAGGTAGCGCGCCTGCTCATTACCGGCCTGGTAACGCTGCGGGTCCGCGGTTTCCTGCTTCATCCGTCCCGAGACGCGGATGGCCTTCAGCTTCTTGCTGCCGAACACGGCACCCGGCCCACCACGGCCGTAGGCGCGGTTTTTGTCATTCATGACCGCGGCGAAGCGCACGAGGTTCTCACCCGCCGGCCCGATGCAGAGGACACGGGCGCGTCGGTCCTCCGCGCGTTCGGCGAGCAACCGGTCCGTCGTTTCGTGGACGTCCAGACCCCACAAGTGACCGGCTGGCAAGATCCGGACCTGCTCGGCGGTGATGTCCACCAGGACGGGTTCGCGCGCCGCCCCCTTGATCACGATCAGGTCATAGCCAGTGCTCTTGAAGGCCGGGGCCCACGTGCCGCCACAGTTGGAGCTGCCGATCACGCCGGTCAGCGGGGATTTGAAGACCAGGTGGCCACGACACGAAGTGGGGGCGTTGGTGCCCAGGAGGGGCGAGACGGCCAGCACCAGGACGTTCGCCGGGCCGAGCGGGTCGCAGGTCGGGTCGATCTCGTCGTAGAAAACGCGCGTCGCCAGCCCGCGCCCCCCCAGGTAGTCCTCCGCCAACTTCGGATCGAGCGGTCTCTTGCGGACGTCACCCGTCGACAGATCGACTTCCAGGTATTGCCCGTTGTAGCCCTCGAGGATTGCGTCACTCATTGCGGGGTCGCTCTCTTGCGCAAGCGTCGCTCACGGATGTCGCCGCCGCTGTCATCGCGACGCAATTGCGCTGCGGCTCTAGGCTCTACAAGATACTGGAGAGGGGGGCCGAGTACGAGCCTGGGGGCTCATTGGCCAGCGGGCTCGGGCGGGAGACGTTGAGCCGCGTCGTCCCAGCCGACCGACCGGGCCGGTTCGTACCGC
Source organism: Planctomycetota bacterium (assembly GCA_018814045.1). Classification (GTDB taxonomy): domain Bacteria; phylum Planctomycetota; class Phycisphaerae; order UBA1845; family Fen-1342; genus JAHJAR01. Next base: position 10,218 of record JAHJAR010000065.1, read on the forward strand.
CGCATTTCGGATGACTGCCGGACGACCTCGCGGACCTCGGCCAGCGAAGCCACGCGGCCTTGGGCCAGGGCCTGAACCATCACGTTGCCCGCGGCGGCGGCCTCGGCCGGGCCGGCGGTTACGGGCTTGCCCGTGGCATCCGCCGTGAGTTGGCACAGCAACTTGTTGCGGACACCGCCTCCGACAATGTGGATTACGTTGACGGCGTTTCCGGTGAGACGTTCGAGTAGCGCGACGTTTGTCCGATACTTCAGCGCCAGGCTTTCGAGAATGCAGCGCACGATCTCGGCTTGGCTCTGGGGAACGCGCTGGCCGGTCTGGGCGCAGCAGTCCTGGATGTGGCGGGGCATGTCGCCCGGGGTGGCGAAGCGCGGATCGTCCGGATCGACGAGCGACACGAGCGGCGGTGCGGCGGCGGCCATTCGTGTCAGTTGCTCAAATGTCGGCGAGTCGCCTTGCTGAGCCCAAGTCCGGTGGCACTCCTGGAGCAGCCACAAACCAGCCACATTCTTGAGGAAGCGGATGGTGCCGGCCACGCCGCCTTCGTTGGTGAAATTCCCCGCGCGGGCGGCGCCGTTGCAGATTGGGGCCTGCAACTCGGCTCCCACGAGTGACCAGGTGCCGGAGCTGATGAAGGCCCAGCCCTGGCCCTGGCCCGGGACGGCCGCCACCGCCGAGCCCGTATCGTGACAGGCCGGTGCGATCACGGTGGTCGGGGCCAGTCCGGTTTCGGTCGCGACGTTTGGCAACAATGGGCCAACCGGTGTCCCCGGCGCGGCCACCTCCGGCCAGATTCGGTTCGGCAGCCCCAGTTTTTCGATCAGGTCTGAAGCCCAGCCGGCGCCGGTCGCCTGATAGAGCTGCGATGTGCTGGCGATGCTGTATTCACTGCGTGCGACGCCGGTCAACCAGTAGCTGAGCAGATCGGGCATGAAGAGCAGTGTCCGGGCGGCAGCCAGCAACGCCGGGCGACGCAGCGCCAGCGACAATAGCTGGTAAAGCGTGTTGATCTCCATGAACTGGATGCCGGTCTGCGCGTAGATCTCTTCGCGCGGCACGCGCTGAAACGCCTCGGTGAACATGCCGTGCGTGTGGGGATCGCGGTAGTGATAGGGCGCGCCGAGCAACTCGCCGCTGGCCGACAGCAGGCCAAAATCAACGCCCCAGGTGTCGATTCCGATCCCGTCGAGCCGCTGTTGCCGCGCCGCGCACCGCGCCAAGCCGGCCTTGATCTCTTCGAGCAGGCGCAGGGCGTCCCAGTGCAGGCGCTCCAGAACCGCGACCGGTCCATTATTGAAGCGGTGCACTTCTTCAAGTTGCAGGCGCTGCCCGTCGAAGGCCCCCAACACCACGCGGCCGCTCGCCGCGCCAAGGTCGATCGCTGCGTAAGAGGCCGTCGCGGTCACTGGCGATCCTCGCCGGCTGTCGCGGCGTATCCGCCGGACACGCCGGTTTTGTTCGGACCGCGCTCGGCGGCGGCGCGCTGGGCGTAGCCGCTCTCGCGGAAGGCCGCGAGCGGGTCGGCTGGCAGCTTGCGCGCCTGGCGGTACTCGGCCAGGAACGGGCGCACATCAGTTGCATAAGCCTCTTTCAGACACCTTTCGGCCACCACGATGTCACCTTTCTGGCGGGCGTCCCGCAGGGCCTCGTGGTCGACGAGCAGGGCTTTGGCGAAATGCTCCTGCGCGGTGGTGACGGTCTCGATCATGGCTTCGATCTTGGGCTTCAGATTATGCGACTGGTCAACCATGTAGGCGATCTTCAGCGGATGCGAAAGCTCCCATTCGGCTCCGGTGATTTCGTAGAAGATGCGGAACAGTTGATAGGGGTCGATGCTGCCCATGGTCAGATCGTCGTCCGCATACTTGCGATCGTTGAAATGGAATCCGCCCAACAGCTCTTCATCGATCAGAAAGGCCACAATGTGCTCGATGTTGCAGCCGGGCAGGTGGTGCCCGGTGTCCACCAGCACTTTCGCCCGCGGACCGGCTTGCTGCGCCAGGGCATAGGCCATGCCCCAGTCGGCGATGTCGGTGTGGTAGAAGGCCGGCTCGAAAGGCTTGTACTCGATCAGCATGGCCATATCGTCCGGCAGGGCCGCGTGGACTTCGCCCAGGGCCTCGGCCAGCCAGCACTTCCGCTGCCGGATGTGTCCCTGACCGGGGTAATTGGTGCCGTCCGCGAACCACAGGCTTAACATCGTTGATCCAACCTGGCGGCCAATCTCGACGCTGTCGAGCATGTGCTGCACAGCCCGGCGGCGCACAGCCGGATCAACGTTGGTGACCGAGCCGAGCTTGTAGCACTGGTCCTCGAATACGTTCGGATTGATGGCTCCAATGCGCAGGCCGAGATCGGCGGCCAGGCGCGCCACGCGCTGCGGGTCCGTGCCGGCCGGGAAATCCCACAGGACGTGCACGGCCACGCTGGGGCAGCAGCCCGCGTACTGGTTCACCTGCGCCGCGTCGGCCAGCTTCTCCTCCAGCGTAGTGGCGGCGGCATCCTGGAAGAACTTGCCGAAACGCGTGCCCGTGTCGGCGTAGCCCCAGGAAGGGGTCTCAATCTCGAACCGGTCCAGACGTTCTGCCAGTGTCTGTTCGCCCATGTGTGGCGGCAGCTTCATCGCGCTCTCCCAAGCTTCTGGATAGGGCCACATTCTACTCCAATTCGCACGCCGCACGTACGGTTGGCGCCCCGCCGAGCGCAGCCTGTCTACTCGCCCGCGTTGGCGGTATGCTGCGCCGGCTCCGGGCAGGTCGCGCGGGTGCCGGCGCGGCCGCGCACCAAACGGCGCGCGATGGTGGAGGATTGGCTTGAGCCCGCTCAGCTCCCGACCGGATTTCCAGTTCCGCAGCATCTGCGTCATCGGCATCTGCACGGTCGACGCCGTTGGCCGGTACGTGGACGAGTATCCTTCGCGCGGCGGCCTGACGTTCTTTGACGAGCTGACGTTCACCACGGGGGGCAACGCGGTGAACTGCTCGATAGCGTTGCGGCGCATGGGGTTCGCGGTCGGAGTGGTCACCAAGGTTGGGCAGGATACCTCGGGCGACCTGGTACTGGCCGAGTTGAAGCGACATGGCGTGGAGACCTCCGGCGTCATTCGCTCCGGTGACGCCCACACATCGTTCAGCTTCGTTTGCGTACACAGCGATGGCCAGCGCAGCTTCCTGCACACCGTCGGCACGAACGGGACGTTCCGCCTGGAGGAGATCGATATCGAGATCGTTCGTGCCGCCGACCTCGTGCTCGTGACGGGTACGATGCTGTTGCCGGCCCTGGACGGTGAGCCGACCGCCGAACTGCTGCGCAGCGCCCGCGCGGCGGGTGCCACGACCCTGCTCGATACGAGTTACATCGACGGGGCCGACCAGGCGCGCTGGCGGGCGGCCATAGAGCCCTGCCTGCCGCACCTGGACTACTTCGTGCCCTCGCGGTTGGAAGCGCGGGCGTTGACGGGACAGGACGAGCCGGCCCAGGCCGCCCGCCTGATCCTCGCGGCCGGCTGTCGGAACGCGGTGGTCAAGCTCGATCGCGAGGGGGTTTACTATCACGAGGCGGCCGGCGACACCGGGCGGGTTCCGGCTTACCAAGTGGAGACCATCGTCGACACGACCGGGGCGGGTGATTGCTGGTGCGCCGGTTTTCTCGCTGGCCTGGCGCAGGCCGCGCCGCTGCGCGAGGCGTTGTTGCTCGGCAACGCCGTCGCCGCCCACGGCATTCAACACGCCGGTGCGTCAAGCGGGATTCCGCCGCTTTCACAGATCCGCACCTTTCAGACCAACACGCCCGTCGTTCGCGACGCTACGGGCTGAGCGGCTCGAGCGCGGCCCCCCGGCGGAGTTCGTAGAAGCGATTCGCGGGCACATCCGTGAACCGCTGCGTCGTGCCGGTCGCAGCGGGCCAACGCACCTCGATCAAATCCACGCGCGTCGCCCGCCCCACGCCAAAGCGGCAATCGGTGTCGTCGTGGTGCCCGGCATGGCCGAGGCCACCCTGCACTTCCCGCATCTGCCGGTGTTGTCCCGCGGCGACTGTTACACGAGCCCCGATACACTGGCCACGCAGGCGGATGTTAATGAAGCTGTTGCCGGCGCGCGCGGCCGCCACGTTGCGGAACAGGCCTACCGACCGACTGTGCGCCGCGCGCTGTTCGGCGGTCAGCCGCATGTGGTTTGTGCCGAGCAGAATGTCCGTGGCCCCATCCCGGTCGAAATCGGCCAACGCGAGTTGGCTGGCGTTGACCCAGCGAAAGCCCAGACGAGCGGTCCACTCCTCGAAGCTCCCGGCGGGAGACTGGCGATAGATGCGCAGAAGCTGCTCGTCGGGGTAGTCGCTCGACGCGATCAGCAGGTCCAGGTGCCCGTCGTTGTCAACGTCGATCCAGCCCGCGTGCAGATCGCCCTGGTTCCAGCGCTCGAGATCATGTCGGCGGATAATCCGCTCCGGTTCACGCCGGAACTGGTAGCCCTGGGCCGCGCCCTGGTTCGTCAAGAGCATTGACACATCCGACGACGGACCCGCCCACCAGTGCGTGATCTCGGCCAGAAAGCAATCGAGATCACCGTCGTTGTCATAGTCTGCCACGGCGCAGTCGAATGTGTTTCCGTTGGCCCGGAAGGGCTTCTCGCGGGCACGCTTGACGGCCTCCGGATAGACGCCGCTACGATCCTCGTCGCCGTCGAAGTGCGTCTCGCCGGCAACATCGGTGAACGTCCCATCGCCATTGTTGCGCCACAGACGATTCCATTGCCGGCCATACGTGGCCACGAGCAGGTCCGGCCAGCCGTCGTTGTTCCAGTCCGCGTGCGTGACACCGTACGACGGTCGGCGGCTGTCGCGCTGGCCGGTTTCGGCGAGGCCCAGCAGGCCGGCCGGCTCGGTTACGTCGGTGAATGTGCCGTCGCCGTGCCCGCGGAACAGGCGATCCGGGCAAGCTTCATAGCCCTGACCATAGACAACGTAGGCGTTGCCGATGAACAAGTCGAGGTTGCCGTCACGGTCGTAGTCGACGAAGCAGGCGGCGATGGTGGTCTCGGCCACGCCGCCGACTGCGGAGTCCGCCTGGCGCGCGAAGCCGCCCTGACCATCCCCGAGCCAGATCTCGCCCCGCAGCCCATCGTCTGTGGTTCCGTCCTTGCCCAGTTCGGTATAGCGCCCGATGTAAAGGTCGAGCCAGCCGTCGTTGTTTACGTCGCCGACCTGCGCGACGTTGGGCCGCGGGACGTTCACGGCGGACAGCGCTCGCGCGCTCTGCGGTCGCGCGAAGTGTGTGCCGCCCTCGTTGAGCAACACGGTGGTCTGGCCGATGAGAATATCGGGCAGGTCATCGGCGTTGAAGTCGGCGAAGGCTACGCGGTTGGACTCGATTCCGGACAAGCCCACTGCCCGGGTCACATCCTCGAAGAGCGGCGGTTGGCCGGCTTCGTCCGGAGCCGTGGCCGGGCCAGAAGCCGCCTGACTCACAAGCCAGCCGATTGCAACCAGGCGAATGACGAGCATGTCCCGGACAATAGGCGCGCGCGGCGCGTGTGTCCACCGCGCGCAGGCTTCGTGGTAAGATGCGGTCAGATTCCCCGGCGTCAGCGCGGCCTGCTCGCGACACGCCCAGACTGGAGAGTGACTCGCTGCCATGAAGCCCTTCCGCGTCGGCATCGACAGTTACAGCCTCAAACCCCTGGAGCTAAGTCCGTTCGAGACGCTCGACTGGGCCCAACGGCAGGGCGGCGCCGGCGTCCAGTTCACGGAAGTGCATCTGCGGGATGGACAGCAACTCGACGACGCGCTCCTGAAGGACGTGGCCGCTTACGCCGCCGAGCGGGGGCTGTACATCGAATGGGGCGGCGGCCAGCACATTCCGTTTGATACAACCACATGGCAGACGCGCGACATTTTCCCGATCAACCAGCGGGCTGCCCGCCAGGCGCACACGCTGGGGACGTCGGTAGTCCGCTCGTGTTCCGGCGGACTGATGCGCTGGAGCGATGAGGCCCCGCCCACCGAGGCGCTGCTGCGGGCGATGGCCCGCACCCTCAGACCGCAGAAGCCCATGCTGACCGATCTGGGTGTGGTGCTCGCGCTGGAGTTGCACTTCGAGTTCACGACGTTCGAGCTGCTGCGCCTGTTCGACATGTGCGACGCCGAACCCGACGGATGCTTCGGCATCTGTCTGGACCCGATGAATCTGCTGACGATGCTCGAAAGCCCGGTTGCGGCCACGGAGCGCATTTTGCCGTGGATCGTCGCCACGCACGCCAAGGACGGCGCCCTGCGCCTTACAGAGAGTGGATTCGAGTCTTTCACGGTCGAAGCGGGTTGCGGCTCGGTTAATTTCCCGGCCATTCTGCGCCGCCTCGCCACGCTCAACCGGCCGATCAATCTCTCCGTGGAAGATCACGGCGGCAGCTTCGACATACCGATTTTTGATCCGACCTTTCTGAGTCGCTTTCCGGATCTGACCGCAGCCGAGCTGAGCGCGCTGTTGAAGCTGGCGCGAGCAGCCCAAGGTCGTCTGGCCGCCGGCGAGATCGCCCCTCTGGCGCGCGCGGAGTGGCCGCGGCATTGCGAGCGGCGCGTTCGCAACGGAATCGTCAACATCAAGCGCATCGTGGCGGAGATGGTGCCGCCGACTTCCGCGGAGTAAGAAAGGAATGGGTCCAGCGTCCGCGTCACAGCACGAGCGCTTCCGTTTCGCAGATCGGGCTGCGTTGGCGGAGAAGATCCGCGCGTTGCCGGCCGACATCCCGCTGAGTGATGACGTGGGCGTCCTGCTGGAACCGCTCGCGATCGCCGGGCATGAGCTGCCAAACCGTTTCGTGGTACAGCCGATGGAGGGGCGTGACGCCGGAGCCGACGGCGGCCCCGGGCCACTGACGATGCGGCGCTACGAGCGTTACGCGGCTGGAGGCAGCGGTCTGATCTGGTTCGAGGCCACCGCCGTCGTGCCCGCCGGCCGCGCTCATCCGGCGCAACTGCATTTGCACCGCGCGAACGTGCGGGCCTTTAGCCGCCTTGTTTCCGCAACACGGGCCGCAGCCCGGGCCGTGTTCGGCGAGCACCACAAGCTGATGTTGATCCTGCAGCTCACGCATTCCGGCCGCCAGGCGCGTCCGGATGGTACCAGGTGCCCGATCATCGCCCAGCGCAACGCGATCCTCGACCCGGTCACGGGCGTCTCGGCCGATCACGCACTGGTCACCGATGAGGAGCTGGACCAGCTACAGCAGGCGTACGTGAACGCCGCCGGGCTGGCGGCCGAGGCCGGTTTCGACGGCGTCGATATCAAGGCCTGCCACGGTTACCTGGTTTCCGAGCTGCTGGCGGCGTTCACGCGCGGGGATAGTCGCTACGGCGGTACGTTCGAAAACCGCGCGCGGTTCCTGCTGGAGGTAGTGCGGAAGATCCGGGCGGCCATCCCGAGCCTGGTCGTCACGAGTCGGTTCAGCGCGCACGATGGCATCCCGCATCCGTACGGGTTCGGTGCTGACGCTGCCGAGCCACCCGGAGAGCAGCTCGACGAGCCGTGCGCGCTGGCCCGTGCGCTACGCGACCTGGGGTGCCCGCTACTGAACGTATCGATCGGAAACCCCTACTACAATCCCCACTACGGCCGCCCCTTCGACAAGCCGCTCGCCGGCGCCAAGGCTCCCTCCGAACACCCGCTGATGGGCATCGCGCGCCTGCTGCGTGTGACCGCGGCGATCCAGCAGGCGGTGCCCGAGATACCCGTGGTTGGTACCGGCTACAGTTGGTTGCGGCAATTCATCCCGCAGGTCGGGGCCGCCGCTGTTATGGCTGGCCAGGCGGCGCTCATCGGCCTTGGTCGCGCGGCGTTCGCCTATCCGGATTGCGTCAAAGACCTCGCGACGCGCGGCGCATTCGATCCACAGAGGACGTGCATCGGCTGTTCCGGCTGCTCACAGATCATGCGTGACGGCGGCAGCGCGGGCTGTATCGTTCACGACCGGGAGGTGTACGCCGCCCAGTACAAACATGGCCGGCGCCGCGCGGCGCAGGTTGACAGCGAAAGTGGCCCGAGGTGACAGCGGTGCCAGGCAGGCGGACAGAAGTGCAGTTCGGCGGCACGACCATGCCAGTCTACTCCGTGAACACGCTCGTCATCGGCAGCGGAGCCGCGGCCCTGAACGCCGTGCTGCAACTGCTCATGCAGGGTCAGCGTGACGTTCTACTGGTGACCGAGCGTTGGGGCGCGGGGGCGTCGAACGAGGCCGGCTCCGACAAGCAGACCTACTACAAGTTGTCGCTGGCGGGGGACCAATCCGACTCGCCGCGCCAAATGGCCGAGGATCTCTTCGCCGGCGGTTGTATGCACGGCGATATTGCCCTGTGCGAGGCGCAACATTCGGCGCAGGCGTTCTATCACCTGGTCAGCCGCGGCGTGCCCTTTCCGCACGATCGCCACGGCGGCTACGTGGGCTACCAGACCGATCACGATCAGCGTGGCCGGGCAACTTCGGCCGGTCCGCTCACGTCACACATGATGTGCACACACTTGGGTGCTGCCGTGCGCCACGAGGGTGTACCGGTTCTGGATGAGCATCAGGTCATCGCTCTACTGACGCACGCGGACGGCACCGGTGTTTGCGGGGCGCTCGCACTCGACAAGCGTAAACTCGAGGGAGCCGGGCATGGACTCGTATTCGTCAACGCGGTGAACGTAATCCTGGCGACCGGCGGCCCGGGTGGCATGTACCGCACTTCCGTCTACCCGGAAAGCCAGATCGGCTCGACCGGCCTGGCCCTGGCGATTGGTGCCGTGGCACAGAACCTGACTGAATCGCAGTTTGGCCTGGCCTCGATCAAGTTCCGCTGGAACGTCTCCGGCAGCTACCAGCAGGTTATCCCGCGCTACATCTCGACCGACGCCAACGGTGGTGATGAGCGCGAGTTCCTGGCCGAGAGCTTCCCGGATATGCCCACGCTCACCACCGCCATCTTCCGCAAGGGCTATCAGTGGCCGTTCGACTCCGCCCGGATTCGCGGCCACGGCTCGTCGCTGATCGACGTGCTTGTGTACCGCGAGACGGTCATGCGCGGCCGCCGCGTGTTTCTGGACTTCACACAGAACCCTGCTGGTCCACCGGCGTTTGGAGCGTTCACGCTCGCCGATCTGGACGAGGAGGCCCGGTCGTATCTGGAGAAATGCCGGGCGCTGTTACCGACGCCGATCGAGCGCCTGCGGGCCATGAACGAGCCCGCTTACCAGCTCTACCGGGCGCACGAGATTGACCTGGCGTGCGATCCGCTCGAAATCGCCGTTTGTGCCCAACACAACAACGGTGGGCTGCGTGGCAACGCCTGGTGGGAGTCGAACATCCCGCATCTGTTCCCGGTGGGTGAGGTCAACGGCAGTCATGGCGTTCGCCGGCCGGGCGGCGCGGCGCTCAACGCCGGCCAAGTGGGTGGCATCCGCGCCGCGCTCTACATCACCCGCCGCTATGTTGAGTCACCACCCTCACCGCAGGAGTTCATTGAGGACGTCACGCCACAGATCGCTGAATACCAGGCCGCCGCGCAGAGTATGCTCACGCGCGCCCCACAGGACGCGCTGTTGCCGGAACAGGTTATCTGCGAGTTGCAGGAGCGCATGTCTTCCGAGGCGGCAATCATCCGCACGCGGCCCCGCGTTGAAGCGGCGGCGGCGGCCGCGTGGCGCCTGCACGCCCGCGCCAGGGAGAACATGGCTGTCCGCGGTCCGGAGGACCTGCCCCAGGCATTCCGCGCGCGTGATCTGGTCCTCACACACGCCGTCTATCTGGAAGCCCTGGCCGAGTATCTCCGGCGAGGCGGCCGGTCGCGGGGCTCGTTCCTGGTCTTGGATGAGCGCGGCGCGCCCCCCACCCCGGAGTTCGACGATGCGTGGCGTTACAGTCTGACCGCAGCGGACGATCCCGCGAACCGGCAAATTCTCGAGGTCCGTCTCGCTGCGGGCACTCGTGTGCAAGCGGGTTGGGTGGATGTCCACCCGATTCCCCGGGACGATAATTGGTTCGAGGCCGTGTGGCGCGAATATACCAACGACCGCATCATCAAATAGGAGCACTCGAAATGAGCAAGCGCCCGGTCGCGTTCGTTACTGGCGCCAGTCGTGGCCTCGGACGTGGCATCGCGCTGGCTCTGGCCCGGGGCGGGTTCGACATTGTCGGCAACGCGACCAGCTACGCGCCCCAGGACCCGCCGATCGGTCTGGCCGAGGTGCAGGCGCGGATTGTCGAACTTGGCGTGCAGTTCGAGCCCGTCCCCGGAGATATCGCCGACCTGAGCACGCACGCCCCCCTGCTGGCCGCGGGGCTGGCACGTTTCGGGCGGATCGATGTTCTGGTGAACAACGCCGGCATCGCTCCCCGGCAGCGCCGCGACGTGCTGGAAACCACTCCGGAGAGTTTTGACGAGGTATTGGCGTTGAACACGCGCGGGACGTTCTTCCTGACTCAGCGCGTGGCCCGACAGATGGTGGCGCAGGATCGCGACGATTCGCCCGTCCCGCCCGCCATCATCTTCATCTCGTCGATCTCAGCCGACGTTTCGTCTCCGGCGCGGGCCGAATACTGCATTTCCAAGGCCGCCATCAGCCAGGCCGCTAAGGTTTTCGCTGATCGACTCGCGGAGTGCGGGGTCAACGTCTATGAAGTCCGCCCGGGGATCATGCAGACCGACATGACCACCCCGGTCCGCGACCACTACGAGGCACTCATCGCCGACGGCCTGGTGCCCCAGCGGCGTTGGGGGCAACCGGAGGATGTCGGCCGCGCCGTGGCCGCGTTGGCGCGGGGTGACTTCGCGTACGCCACTGGCCTGGTCATCGAGCTCAGCGGCGGCATGAACATCCGACATCTGTGAAACGCTCTGTTGCGCGGCGAAGGCGCGGAGGTGCACGTTGAACCCAACGCAGGCGTTGTGGCAAACACTGAAACAGAACCGGCTCATTGCTCTGCTGGCCCCACCCGACGCGGAGAGCTGTGTACGTGCCTACGAAGCACTCCACCCACTCGGCGTCGTGCTCGAGGTTACGCTGCGCACCGATGCCGCCCACGCCGGATTGGCCGCCGTGCGTGCCCGGTACCCGGACGCCCTGTTGCTGGCCGGCACGGTTACGACGGCTGCGCAGGTGGACCGGGCCCTCGCCGCCGGTGCCAGCGGCATCGTTTCCGCCGACTTCTTCCCCGAAGTCGTGCGGGCCTGTGTTCTCAAGGACGTCATGTGCATCCCCGGAGGTCTGAGTGACGTCGGCAAGCAGCTCGTGCTGAAAGCCGAGCTGTACGGCTGTACGCTGGCGGAGCTGCGTGAGCAGCATTCCCATCAGTGGATCTACAAGCTCTTTCCGGCCGTGGCCGGCCTGCCGACCATGCTAGAAGTAGTCCCGGCCTGGAAGGCGGTCTATCCTGACCTGACGATTGTGTATACCGGTGGCGTCGCCGCGCATCACATCCCTGAAATCACGCGGCGCGACGCAAACAGCATCATTTGCGGATCGGCCCTGACGCGTGCCTGCGACGACCCGGAGGCGATGGCGTCTGAGGCCCGACGCTGGCTCGCCGCGATTCACGCAGCGCAACCAGGACCGGTCTCGATCGACAAGACCGCAGCGCCAACCAGTGGCGGCCGCACGGTCGTCACGTTCGGCGAGATCATGCTGCGTCTGGCGCCACCGGCTGGGCGGCGCCTCAGTCAGGTGGCCAATCTTGACGCCACGTTTGGTGGCGCGGAGGCCAATGTCGCCGTGGCACTGGTTCAATGTGGCTCGGCGGCGCGTTTTTGCACGGCGGTTCCGGACAATCCACTGGGGCAGGCGGTCGTGAATACGCTGCGTGGTTTCGGTGTCGACACGACCCACGTCTTGCGGCAGGGACGGCGGCTGGGCGTGTACTACCTCGAGCACGGCGTGGCCCAGCGCCCCTCACAGGTCATCTACGATCGCGCCGGTTCGGCGGTGTCGGAGCTGGCACCCGGCCAGATCGACTGGGACGCCGTGTTCGCCGACGCTGGCTGGTTTCACTGGACAGGCATCACGCCGGCCCTGAGCGATTCGGCTGCGGCGGTCACGCGGGAAGCGCTGGAAGCGGCGCGGCGCGCCGGCTTGACGGTGAGCGTGGACCTGAACTACCGCGCCACGCTCTGGACGCCGGCCCGTGCCCGTGAAGTGCTGACGCCCTTGATGGAGTACGTCGACATCGCCATCGGCAATGAGGAAGACGCCGCCCAGGTCTTTGGCATCCGCGCTGCCCGGACGAACGTGGCGGCCGGGCAGCTCGACATTGACGCGTATCGCGACGTGGCCGAGCAATTGATCGCGCGCTGCGGCCTGCGGCTGGCCGCGATCACGCTGCGCGAGAGCCTCTCGGCCTCTGACAACCGCTGGTCCGCGTGCCTGCACGACGGTCAACAGTTCTGTCATAGCAAGACCTACGCGATTCACGTGCTGGATCGCGTAGGCAGCGGGGATGCGTTCGCCGCGGGTTTGATCCACGAACTCAACGCCGGGAAAGCCGCCCCGGACGCGCTCGAGTTCGCCGTCGCGGCGGCTTGTCTAAAGCACTCGTTGCACGGCGATTTCAACCTCGTGTCACGCGCGGAGATCGAGGCCATAGCCGGCGGTGATGTCAGTGGGCGTGTGCGGCGCTGAGGGCCCAGCGGGAGCGAGAATGGAGCCGATGACCTCACGAGAACTGGTGCGTCGCACGCTGGAGTTTGACGCGCCGCCGCGTATCCCCCGGCAAATGTGGGTGCTGCCGTGGGCGACCGAGCGCTACCCGGAGCGCGTAGCCGCATTGCAGGCGCGCTTTCCCGACGACGTGGTCTCGGCGCCGGCCTTTCTGCGAAGCGAGTTGCCCACGCGCGGCGAGCGCTATGTCGCCGGCACGTTCGTCGACGAATGGGGCTGTACGTTTCAGAGCGTGCAGAGCGGTATCATCGGCGAGGTCAAGCAGCCGTTGCTAACGGATTGGAGCCTGCTGGACACTGTCCGCATTCCCGAGGAGCGGCTCAGCGTCGATGCCGCCCAGGTCAACGCGTTCTGCCGCCAGACGCAGCGGTTCGTCGTGGCTGGGACGTGTCCGCGGCCATTCGAGCGTCTGCAATTCCTCCGCGGCACGCCCAACCTGCTGATGGACCTCATGAGACGTCCCCCGGAGCTGGCCAGTCTGTTGCAGCGCATGCACGAGTTCTACCTGAAGGAGTTGGCGGTCTGGGCCGCGACCGACGTGGATGCGCTGTTTGTGATGGACGACTGGGGGGCGCAGCACGCGATGCTGGTCGCGCCCAAGATCTGGCGTGAGCTCTTCCAGCCGCTCTACGCCGAGTACGCCGCGCTGGCCCACAGTCACGGCAAGTACCTGTTCATGCACTCTGACGGGCACATTCTCGACATCCTGCCGGAATTGGCGGAGTTGGGGGTGGACGCGCTCAATTGCCAGGTGGCCTGCATGGGCATCGCCACGGTCGGCGAAACCGCGGCGGGGCGCCTCACCTTCTGGGGCGAAATGGACCGGCAGCACCTGCTTCCGCGAGGAACGCGGGAAGAGGTGCGCGACGCGGTCCGCCAGATGCGCGCGGCCCTGTACCGCGACGGCGGCGTGATCGCGCAGTGCGAGTTCGGCCCGGGCGCGAATCCCGACAACATCCAGGCGGCGTTCGAGGCCTGGGAGCAGGTCTGAGCGCCGTTTGACAAGACCACCGGTGCGGCTAAGGTGAGCGCTCTCCCGGGAACCGTGTCAGGATGCGGGTGGCGACGTCACCCGCTGTCCAGCCGCACGGGAGCGACCACCCGCTCATCCGGGAAATTGCGACGACGTCTGAACGCCCGCCGCCGCGCGAGGCGGCGCCCGACGGTCGCGGCCGCTTGGAGGGAGTGTTGGACATCTTCGGACTGCACGTGCTGGACGCGGGGATCATCGCCCTCTACGTGGCGATCATCATCTGGCTCGGTCGGCGCGTGGCCCGGGACACCAAGAACACCGAAGACTTCTATATCGCCGGCCGCCGACTGGGTCGCTTCTATCAGTTTTTCCTGAACTTCGGCAACTCGACCAATGCCGACCAAGCCGTCGCGGTCTCGCGCGAGATCTACCGCCAGGGCATCGGTGGCATGTGGATCCAGTACCTGGTTCTGTTCCTGACCCCGTTTTACTGGTTCACGACCTGCCTCTTTCGCCGTTCGCGGCTCGTCACCATCGGCGACTTCTTCACCGAGCGCTTCCGCAGCCCCTTCCTGGGCGGGGCCTTTGCGGTGTTCACGTTGGCGTTGACTTTCATCGGCGGCGGCGTGAGCTACATGGTCGCCGGCAAGACCATGATGGCCCTGACGCCGAAGCCCGAAAGCCGCTACACCGAAGCAGAACAGGCGGCCGTCGCCCAGTTCCGCGAGTACCGCACGCTCAAAGACGCCAGCCCGGGCGGTCTGGACCCCGAACAGCAGGTGCGCTACGACGAACTGAACGAACGCGCCAAGCGGGGCGAGCTGCGCGCCTTCATCTCGTACATCAACGCGCCGACTTTCTACTTGGTCTACGCTCTCATCGTGGCGATCTACACCGTGCTGGGCGGTTTC
>JAHJAR010000066.1 GCA_018814045.1 Planctomycetota bacterium
CCGAGTCACCCAACAGGTAGCTCGACAATGTGCCGGCGATCAACTCGTAGATCAACCCGCAGATGGCCAGCAGGAAGATGGCGAAGATCAGCACCATACCTGCGGAACGGTCGAGCGGACTCGCGGAATCGGACGTGGGCATGGCGCGCGCAACCTACTTGATGACCGCCGCCAGGATGATCGCGAGGCCGATCAGAGCCGCGCCGATCACGATTCCGAGCGCGACGTTCTGATCTTCCTCGATCTCCTTGCGCAACGAGAACGGCGTCAGGCGTTCCATGAGCCAGATGCTGAAACCGAACAGGACCAGCCCAACCACGAAATAGATGACCGTGGGAATGAGCTGCCAAAGCTCGTTGACGATCTCGGGCGGCATACCTGGGTACTCCACTGTGGGGTTCGCGGGCTCTTACTTGCCGTGAAAGATGCCCCCTCCGACGAAGTAGCGCGTGCGATGGTGTCCGCGTTGTAGAGTGCCGCGGGCCGAATCCTCGCGGATGCTCAGGGGTTCTTTGGTGGGTTGCGGTACGCCCAGGCCGATGCTGCTGGCCCAGCAAACGAGCGCCAGGCAACCGGTCATCACCAGGCACAGCACGATTGTTGACATTCTCATTGGTCGGCCATCCTGCCGCGCTGCGGCGCGGTTGGGATTATCTGCTTTGGAACCGATCCCACAACCGCCGAGAGGTGCGCCGCAGATCCGCGCCGCCTCCGTAGGTCAGCGGTTCTTCGGCCACCACTCCCTGACGGTCGCGGCTCGGAAGGAGGTCTGGGGCAGGTTCTAGTCATCGTCGTCATCTTCAATAACCGGCGCCCAGCGCCGTGCTTCGAACGTCCAGCGACGGATGCACTCGACGAACACCCAGGTCAGACAAAGGCAGGCAAGCACCAGGTGGTAGCGTGCCAGCCCGACGCCCTGGTAGACGTCGATGCCCACTTGCCGTCCGGCCGAGACCGTGCTGCCGGCTTGCTCGCCGGTACCAGCCTGCCCCAGCAGCAGCAGGCGGTAACTCCCGGGCTCCTTGACCTTGAACACCTGCGCATCGCGGGGGCTGCCTTCGCTCCAACTCTCGCCGCCTTCGCGTCCGTGGTAGTATGACATCTGGGCCGAGAAGTCCAGCAATGCCTCGCTCTCCGCGTTGACGAGCGCGACGTCGAGATAGACCCACGAGTTGTCCACGGGGGCGTAGAAGCGTGCCTGGCAGAGCGTGTGCGGCTCGGTCACGGTGAACTCGTTGGTGAGGAACTCCTCGGTGTAGTCCTGGGCGTTGACTGTAAACGACCCAACCCGGTTGCCCTTCTGCCCGAACGCCAGGAGCGCGAAGCACGCGAAGAGCACCGTGAATAGGGCCATCACCCACTTCGATTGTTGCCGAAACGCCGAGGCGTTGTAGGGCTGGTGCGGTGCGATCGAGGTCGGCGTGGAGATGTCCTGGGGTTCTTTGCCGAGTGCTGCCAGCACCTGCTGGTGGGGGAGGTACTCGGCCAGGTACCACTCCATCTCGGTCTGTGACCATTCGGCCGAGAGCATGTGCGGCGGGCTGATGGCGTCCATGTAGGACACCCGGTCACCAACGTGAGCCACCCAGGGCAACTCGCCGTTCACCCAGATGACGCGCGTGGCGTCCAGGTTGGATTCGTAGACCGTCCACTGCCGAGCGAGGAAACGGAATTTCTGTTTCTGAATGGCGATTCGGGGATCGATGGTGGTCGGGCGCTCGTCGAGTTCGGCCGAGAACGACCAGTGCCGGTCCTCGTGGATCAGCCACCGATATCCGGTCTCCTTGCTGTACAGCAGGTATTCGTCGGAGAAGTAGCGTTCGTATCCGTCGCGCTCCTCCCAGCGAATGTGCCCGACGACGACGTATTGCTGCTCCTGCCAACGGAACTTCTGGCCGAGCTTGATCGGCACTTTCGGCCGCGCCTTGTCCGCCAGTGTGCCGAGCACGGCCGGTTCGCCCCGGCGACTCAGGTCAAGCTGCGTGTGGCAAAAGGTGCACACCACGCTCTTTACCTCGTCGCCGCCGTGCAGGGGCAGCGACGCCCCGCATCCGCCGCAGGGGACGTGTTGCACCGTCAGGTCGATGGCGGCTCCACAGTACTGGCAGGTCAGCGAGTCGCGGCCGGCTTCAGGGATCTCCAGGGGTGCGCCGCAGCCGAAGCACTTGAGGTCCTTGGCGCGCTCGTCACGCCGTACGATCCGCTCACGCCGCCCTTCGCCCGCCTCGCGTTCCGGGGCAAGTCCGATCGGCGGTAGCACGCCGGCTTCTTCAGCGGTCATGTCAAGCTTGACGTCGGCGATGTTGAGCCGTCGGCCGCGGAAGACCTTTGCACCACCGTCGATATCGAACTCGATGGTGGCGAAGTGTTCACCGGTGCTGAGGTCGAGGAAGGGGACCTTCTCGCCGCTGAGGATCGTGAACGGGAGCTGCCCTTCGCCGCCCTCACACTCGGCGATGTCCTTCTCATCGACGTGCAAGATCGTCTCGCCCAAGGGGATCAGGCTGCCGGGCTGGGCGGTGGCGTAGTCGGTTGGGAGCGTGGCAGTCTCCTCGGCGGTCTCGAGCGTGAAGTTGTTCTCGTCCTCGCTGATCCACGCGCGCGTGCCGTCCTCGAATCCGAGGTACCACTCGTCCCAGAAGCCGCGGGTGTAGGCGTAGCGCACACGCCCCAGAATCGTGAAGCGCCGCTCCAGCAGCTCCCCCGTGCCGCCCACATACAGCGGGCTGGGCGTTTGCGCCAGCACGGCCATCTTGCCGGCCACGCGCGCCGCCTTCTCGTCCAGTACGACTGCGGATTCGCAGTATTTGCACACGACGAGCTGCGCAAAACGTCGATCGGCTTCGATCTCACCGCCGCAGGAAGGGCAAAACATGACCGCCTACCCGTAAGCAAGGCACCTGCCGCTCATGGTAGGGGGCCCCGGCCGGCGGTCAAGACCGTAGCGCCGGTTGGCGCTGTACGCGCCCGGCTACTTCCCGCCGATGGCGGCAGCGATCTGTTCGGCCCGTCGTTGTGTGAGATTACCCGTGATGACGACCGAGTGAGAGACCCTAGACCGGATGCTTGGCGCAGAGACAAGCTCGTCGTCGACGAAAATCGCCAGCCATCCGCCAAGGTGTCTGCCCGTAAAATCGTAAAGGCGATCGGCGCCGTCGTCATCCAGCTTGAGGACCACGGTGAACCGGCCAAACCTGTTCTTCTCGCACTTGGCAGAGACCACATCGCGCTCGGTCAGCAACGCGTCCGTGTCCACGTAGAGCCGGCACCCATCGTCGTCGGCCACTTCGACGAATCCGGGCTCCGGCTCTCTGGACGCGGCGGAGACTCGAACCGAGACAGTAGGTTGGTCGTCGGGCGACGGTGCGTCCGTCGTAGTAGTGGACGTGCGGCCGGCCGTGCAGCCGGTCAGCATGAGGAGTGCACATACAGCCATAATGTAGCGCATGGTCAGTCCTTTCTCGTAGAACCTATCCCAATACCGTTCGACGGCTGGTAGCAGGCGCGGGCCGCGCACGTTACCCGGCCGTTTCTTGGCCACCGCTCCCTCACGGTCGCGGCTCGGAAGGAGCTCGGAAAGACCTTTTGGATAGGTTCCAGTGTGAAGATCCCTTACGCGTTCATGTCGTTCCAGCGCTTGGCCATCTGTCCGAAGATGCCCAGCGCGATGGTGGCGACGACGCCGACCGCGACGATCGGCAGCCAGACGTTGCGGTTCGGGTTGTACTTGTTCCAGAGCATCTGCGTGGCCGTCTGGGCGGCGCTGTTGACCTCGGCGGCGGCCAGCGCGCGGGCCTCAAACGGGTTCAGCCGAAACAGACGCGCGGCTTGCTCGGACGCGTTCGACCAGTTCTTCTTGTCGAGCGCGTGCCGGATGAGATCCTGGTTTTCGGCCAGCCGCTCGTAGATGTCCTGCTTCTGTTCATCGCCGAAGATTAAACTAATGCGTTCCCACAAGCCCTTCTTCCAGACGTGCGCTTCAACATAGGCTTTCGCGTCGGCGTCTGATTCGATCATCTCGCGCAGCAGGGCGACATCCTTGCTCCAATCACGCGGCGCGACGGCCAGGAAGCGGCGATGGGCGAGGCCGGCGAGGTAACAGTAAACGTCCTTTGCTCCGCGTTCGGTCAGCGCCTGTTGCAGAACTGCGTCGTCGACGCCCATCGCGGCCGTGAGAGCGCTAAACGACTTCGTGCGGCCGATGCCGATACCCTCCTCGATTTCCTTGATGCGTGCTTCGAGCTCGGCGGGCTCGTGCTCGTATTCGAGCTTGCTGACCGCATCGTGCAGACGGTTTGTACCCTGCGCCAGGTACTCAAGCGCCAGGTTGTTGACGACTGCCGGTTCGTCACCGAAGCGTGTCCACAGCATCGCCGCGATTTCGTCGTCCTTTTTCTCGTCGTCGGGGCGGTCCTTGTTGATGTGTTCGCGAACGATGTCGAGGACTTCCATGCGCTTCTTATCGACCCACTTGGGGATGTTGTGACCGTGCCGGCTGAGCACGTCATCCTCGAGCAGGACGTGACCGGCGTCCACTTGCGCGGCCTGTCGACGGAGCTTGTTGGCTTCGGCTAGTCTGGGTTCCCGCGTGTCGGAAGCGTCCGGTTCGAGTTGGGCGGCGTCGAAGTCCCTATCGTCGGCTTGGTGGCGCAGTTCCTCGCCGAGCCCGGCCCGCACGGCGTCACGGAACTCAGGGCAGAACGCCAAGTAGCGATATCCGAGGTTCGTGAGTTGCCCGCGGTCGTTTCGGAACAACTCGCGCAGCCTGTTCGCCGCCTCTGACTCGTCCAAGCCCAACTCGATCCGGGCGATGTCAAATGCTTCCTGTCTCTCTATGTCGAGCAACTCCGGCAGCTTGTCGAGCGCGTCGCTCCAGTCCGCGGATTGGGCGGCGCGGGCGACGAGGGCCGGGCGCGTCGCCAATTCCTTGAGCGCGAGCGTGGCTTTCTCGCCGTAGTTATCGTAGAGCCAGCCGCCGAAGTATGAGCCGATACCGACGCCGATACCAACGGGGATGTTGACGTAGCCGAGGTAGAGGCCTTTCTTTCCGGGCGGGGCGATCAGGCCGAGGTATTCGTTCTTCTTCGGCCCGGTCCACATCTCGCCCAGCGAGAAGAAGACCACGCCGGCCAGGAAGATCCCGCCGCTCATGGTCCAGCCGGCGACGAGCACGCCGAGCGTCGCGACGGTCATGCCGACCATCATGGCGCTGAGCGTGCGCATCTTGCCCGAGACCCACGACATAGGCACCATGAGCACGATAATCAGGGCCGCGTTGAGGTTGAGCAGAAGTTGCTGGGGCACCTGGATTTTCCCGCGATCACCCCACTCCCACCACGCGTCGAACGGCACGTAAGCGGCGATCCTCGAACTGTCGACCCAGTCGGTGATGAAGTTCGGGTGCAGGTCCCAGAGCTGGTACATCATCAGCCAGAAGCACGACATAATCAGCAGCCAAATGATCAGGCGCACCTCGAAGATGTTGACGATCGTGCGCTTGAGCACGGCCAGCGTCGACTCGGTCTTGTCCGCACCGGACGGCACGTCCTTGAACGTCAGCAGCAGGAGCAGGTTGCACGCCGTGAAGCAGGCGCAGGCGTAAAACAGCGTTTGCCAGCCGGCGAGGCTGTGCGGCTTGCCGAGGATGGCGGTTGAAACAAAGGGGGCGGAGACGGCACCGACATTCACTACCCAATAGAAGACCCCCCAGCCCAAGGAGGAGTTTTCCTTGGTCAGGTTTTGCGCGAGCGAGCCTTGCAGCGCCGGTTTGAAGAAAGCCGTTCCCGTCGCCAGCACAAGAATCCCGGCGAAGAAACCGAGGTAGGTGTGCATGTTTGCCATCATGACGTAGCCGACGACGTTGGCCGAGATGGCGAAGAAGAGCACGCGCTTATAGCCGTAGCGGTCGGCGAACCCCCCCGTTACGATCGGCAGGAAGGACTGGAAGACCGCCCACCACATGTAGATCCAGCCCTTGTGGAGGGCACTGAGGTGCAGGCCGCCCGGCTCGGTGGCTTGCATGATGTAGAGCGGCACAACCGCCCGGATGCCGAAGTACGCCAGCCGCTCGAACATCTCGATGCAGTTGAGCATCCAATAAGAGCGACCGAAGGCGCGGTGTTGATGGTGAACGGCGGCGGCTTCCGACGTGGGATCCAAGGGTTTATCGGACATCGGGGCTCCCGTAACGGCGCTTGGTAGATTCGCTCACGAGCACCGCAGCCTCGTGAGGTCACTAGCGTAATCGCTCGATTGGTTTAGAAAAAGGGGGGGGTATCAGAACCGCGGTTACGGGTGCGATGTGGACGTGAACGCGCGCGGGTGTCGATCGCCCGCTGCGTGGGTCATTCCTGATCCTGGGCTTCGAATTCCAGGGCGGCTGAGTTAATGCAGTAGCGCAGGCCGGTGGGCACCGGACCGTCGTCGAAGACGTGGCCGAGATGGGCACCGCAGTGGCTGCACGTCACTTCGGTACGGGTCATTCCGATGCTGTGGTCGGGTTTCTCTGCGATGCTCGCCTCCGAGATTGGAGCCCAGTAGCTGGGCCAGCCGCAGCCGGCGTCGTATTTCGTGTCCGAGCGAAACAGTTCCTGGCCGCAGCAGACGCAGGTATACGTTCCGGCCGCGGTGTGGTTCCAGTACTTGCCGGTGAAGGGGCGCTCGGTGCCTTTGCGGCGAGTGACGTCGTATTGCTCAGGGGTGAGCTGTTCTCGCCACTGCTCGTCGGTCTTGGTCGCCGCGGCGTTGTTCTGCGGTTGACCTTCTTTCACGGTGGGATCTCCAGGCGGGTTGGAGGCGGACTTAGCGGGGAAGTGGGTCCGCGGTGCATCGCAACTCAGTGGAAGCGTGGCCAGCAAGCTCAGCAAAGTGGCGAGGCGTAGCATGTTTGGCCCTTTCCGGTGCGAACGGCAGACGACAACAGGCACAGCACGCGTCTACCGAGTAGAACAACTCCGAGCGGGCCGGCATTCCCGAACGGTCCCACGCTACTTCAGCAGGTGCTCCTGCCAGAAGGCGGCGTACAGAACCGCGGCCAGATCGCGGTTCGCTTTCTTGCGGAAGCCGTGGCCCTCGTTGTGGGCCAGGGCGTACCAGACCGGGCGTCCCAAACTGCGCAGCTTAGTGACTATCTGCTCAGCTTCGCTGACTGGTACGCGGGGATCGTTCTGGCCGTGCAGGATGAGTAGCGCGGCCTCGATCTTGTCCGCTTGGCGCAGCGGCGAAATCTCTTCCAGAAAGGCGTGCACCGTCGGATCGCGTTCGTCGCCGTACTCTGCGCGGCGCAAGTCGCGGCGGTACTCGCCGGTGCGCTCGAGGAACGTGATGAAGTCGGCGATGCCGGCGAGATCGACGCCGGCCTTGAAGCGTTCTTGATAGGTGGCCAGTGAAGCGAGGACGATGTACCCGCCATAGGAACCGCCGAAGATCCCCACGCGCTCGGTGTCGAGGTCGGTTTGCTGACTGATCCAGTCGAGCAGGGCACCGATGTCCTTGACGGCGTCTGTGCGGCGTGGGCCATCGTCGAGGAGGTGAAACGAGCGTCCGTATCCGGTCGAGCCGCGGATGTTAGGGGCGATGACGGTTATGCCGAGTTCGACGGCCCAGTACTGGATTGTCGCGTGGAAGGTGGGCAGAAACTGACCCTCGGGTCCGCCGTGGGCGTAGATGACGACGGGTCGTGGTCCGTCGCCGCGGCCGGGGTAGACGAAGGCGGGAATGGTGCGGGTCTTACCGTCGATGGTGTCGAACGTGGGATAGCGGACGAGGTGTGGCTCGACAAAAGTGTCGGGGTTAAGTCCGCCGAGCTCGCTGGCGGTCCAGCGGGTGACCTTGGCGTCGGTGAAGGAGACGGTGTAAGTGTCGGCCGGGGCGCAGGCCGCCGAGACGGTGAGGCCAAGCGTGCCGCCGTCGGCTGCGAAGGACAAATCACTAAAGGTCCCGGTTGGCAGGCCGTCCACTGGGCGTCGGCCGTTGCCCCAGGCATCGGCGAGGTAGAGGCGCGAGACGCCGTCTTCGTTGGAGACGAACGCGATTCCGCTGCCGGCGGGGTCGACGGCGACGGCAGTTATGTCCCAGTCGCAGTCGGCGGTCAGACAGCGCCAGTGGCCATACTCGAAATCAAGCACGTACAGCTTGCGGAATTCGCCGCCGCGGTCGCTGGTGAGGTAGATGGCGCGGCCGTCGGCGCTCCAACAGGCGTCGCCGTAGAAAGTGGGGGGCGCGTCGGGTGTGACCTGGGCCTGCTGTTCGGACTGGATGTCGCGGACAAAGCAGTGCGTCTCGTGGGCGGAGACGTACTGGGTCGCGAGTAGCCGGGCCTCGTCGGGGCTGAATCCGCCGAGCTGATACATGCCATCGACTTGCCAGATGAGCCGTGGACGATCGGTAGCCGATAGGTCGTGGAGGAACACGTCGAAGTCGCTCTGGTTGCGGGCATTGCCGGTGAAAGCGAGCCAGCGGCCGGACTTGGAGAAGGTAGGGGGACCGTGGCGGGACTGGCCGTCGGTCAGCAGCGCAGCGTGGCCGGTGTCGAGGTTCAGGCGGAAAAGCTGGGTCTCCTCGTTGCCCGCCTGGTCCTTGGCGAAGATGAGTTGGCGGCCGCCAGCATGTGGAACATACCACCCGCGGACGGGTTCGTCGAAGAAGGTGACCTGACGGCGCATGCCGAGCGGCGTCTCGACGACATGCAACTGGGCGGTATCCCCAAAGCGCGTCCGAACGAGGACGCCGCGGCCATCGTCGCGGATGCTCTGGAGCTGCGAACTGCGGCTCTGGAGGTATTGCAGCATGCGCGTGCGGAGGGAGTCGTCCCAGGGTGGGATTCCAGTGAGCGTCATCTCGCCGACTTGTCGCTGGGTTGGCGATTGCCCGCTGGCCAGGGTGACCGACCAGGCCAGGACGGGCAGCAGCCACGCCGTGCGCACGGAACGCATCGCGAATCCTCCGGGCCGCCGGTACGACGCACCGCGGTTGCCAAAAGCATACGGCGCGCGGGTGGCGTCGTGTCCGGGGCGCCCGGTATAGTACCAGCGCGCCGCTGTCGGGCGGCACTGGTCTGCGGAACTTGTTGGAAAGCACCCGCATGCGGCTTCTGTTCATCGGTGACATCGTCGGGCGTCCGGGCAAGCATGCCTGTTCACAGATTGTGCCGCGCCTGCTTCGCGAGCGCGAGATAGACTTCGTTGTGGCCAACTCGGAGAACGCCTCGGCCGGCAGCGGGCTGACGCCGGGGATGTTCTCGAAGTTGCGGCACTACGGCATCGACGTCTGCACGATGGGCGATCACATCTATCGCCGCCGGGACATCCTCACGCTGCTGGAGTCCTCGGACCAGATCGTGCGACCGGCGAATCTGCCCCCCGAAGCAACCGGGCACGAACTGGCGATCGTTGCGGCGCGCAACGATGTGCGCGTGGCGGTGATCTCGCTGCTGGGGCGGACGTACATGAACGTGCGCTCTGACTGCCCGTTCCACGCGGTGGACCGGGTGCTGCAACGCGTGCCGGTGGACGTCAAGACGATCATCGTCGATGTGCACGCCGAGGCGACCAGCGAGAAGGTCGCCCTGGGCTGGCATCTCGATGGGCGCGTCACCCTGGTGGCGGGTTCGCATACGCACGTGCAGACCGCGGATGAGCGTGTGTTGCCGAAGGGGACGGCCTACATCACCGATGCGGGTATGACCGGCCCGCATGATTCCGTGTTGGGGCGCGACAAGCACGCCGTGGTCAAGTCGCTGGTGACCGGGATGCCGCACCCGTACAACGTGGCGACGGACGATGTGCGGCTGAGCGGGGTGCTCGTGGAGTGTGATGCTCGTACCGGACGGGCCGCGTCCATCGAGCGTGTGTGCATCCGCGACGAGACGAAGGACGAGGCTGAGGACGACGACTAGCGGCGTCGAACGTGGCGCGCCGGGGGAGCAGTCGGCGGGCCGCGCGTGAGGGCGGCTTATGAAACCGGCGATCGTGCTGCTCTCGGGCGGTTTGGACAGTGCCACCGTACTGGCGATCGCCGTAGCTGAGGGGTTCGAGCCGTTGGCGCTCAGTTTTCGTTACGGGCAACGGCATGTCGTGGAGTTGGAGGCTGCCCGCAATGTTGCGGCCGCGGCTGGGGTGTGCGAGCACAAGATTCTCGACATCGATCTGCGTGCGTTCGGCGGGTCGGCGCTGACCGACGAGATCGAAGTGCCCAAAGATCACGATCCGACCGGCGGCGGGAAGATTCCGATCACCTATGTGCCGGCCCGCAACACGATCTTCCTCGCGTTCGCGCTGGCGTACGCCGAGGTGCGCGACGCGCGCGACATCTACATCGGCGTGAACGCGCTGGATTACAGCGGATATCCCGATTGTCGGCCGGAATTCGTGGCCGCATTCGAGAATATGGCCGCCGTCGCGACGAAATCCGCTGTGGAAGGCGGGCCAGTGAAGATCCACGCGCCGCTGATGAGCCTGACCAGAGAGCGGATAATCCGGCGCGGGCTCGAGCTGGGCGTCGACTATGGGCTGACGCGCAGTTGCTACGACCCGGACGACGCCGGCCGCGCTTGCGGACACTGCGATAGTTGCCAATTGCGCCTGGACGCGTTCGCGAAAGTGGGCGTGACCGACCCGGCACCGTACATTACCGCATAGTCGCGCTCCGGCGAGCGGGCGGTTGCACCGTACGGCGCACGGGCGGACGAGCACCAAGGGGCATCGGGCGACGTCATGTCAGCACTCGTCACGCGCATCATCCTGGCCACGACCATGATCGCCGTGACGCCTGCCGCGTACATGATCCTCTATCTAGTGCTCTTTGACACCCTATTCCGCCCGGACGAAGTGGCCCTGCTCGCGGCCGCCGTAGTGTGGGCTACGCTTTTCGCCGTCGGTTGGATCCTCGTGTGGCGTCGCGAGGTGAACTGGACGCGGGTGCGCAAGTACGGGACGTGGGGTGCGGCGGTCGCCGCCCTCATCCCCGCGGTGCCGATCGGACTCCTTGTGGGTGGCACCATCGCGGAAGAGCTCGGCATGGTCACGGCGTCCGTTGTATGGTGGGTTGTGTGGATTGTCTTCACCGCCTACCTGTGGCGCGAGAGACCGGCCGAGCGGGCGTCGCGACTCTTGGGACAAGAAGAGACGACCTTGCATTGTCCGAAGTGCCGCTACAACCTGACGGGCTTACGCGAAGCCCGCTGTCCGGAGTGCGGCACGCAGTTCACACTCGGCGAGTTGTACGCCCATCAAAGGCAGAAGCGGTCCGACCTGGGATCGGACTGATTGGCCGTGTGCATTGGACCCGGTAGACATGGCTGTCGAAAGTAGCGAATCCGCTGACTTGCCGGTGTTCGACCGCGATGTGGCGTGTCCGTGCTGCGGGTACAACCTGCGCGCGCTGACGACGCCGCGGTGTCCGGAGTGCGGGCTCACGTTCAGTGTCGCGCAGATTCGTAGCGGCGTGCTGCGCTGGAACGTGCCGACTTGGTTGGACCGCTGTGATCCGTGGCAACCGCACCAAGTCGTGCTGCGGAGTTTGTGGGAACTTTGGCGCGGGGCGCTGCGGCCGGGGCGTCTTTTGCGGCAACTGGATCTTGAGGGACCATTGTTGCCGGCGGTGTTGATGCTCGTCGTGGGAGTGGGCTGGCTGTGGGTGCTGGGGGCGGCTCTGGCGGCGGCGGCGATCCTGGTTCATACGGTGGCGAGCCCGGCAGCCGCCGTGAGGGTCGCCGCACTAGTCTGGGCGCCGCGAATGGCAGTGGTGTGTCTGCCGCCGGCACTGGTTGGGGTGCTCTGCGCACTGCTGCCGTTTGTCTTGGGGATACCTCTGGGCGGCTGGCGACGGGCATTTCGGCTGGGGGCGTACTGGGTTCCGGCGGTGTGCTTGTGGGGGGTTGTGCCGCTGGGGGTGGGAATGCTGGTGGTGCCAGACTTCGCGTTGGAGCTGCGCTGGGCGGCTCCAGCGACGGTGTTGATAGTGGCGGCGGTGGCGCTGCTGCGCGCGCGGACGAAGGCTCTGCGGGGGTGGCAGGCGGGGCTGCTGGTGGTGGTGCTGGTCGTGATGGGGGTGGTGATGTGGGGGCTAGGCCGGGTCTTGCCGGGCGCGCTGGAGCTACCGCTGTGGGTGCACGTGGGGTAGAGACTGTCCCCGAACACTCCAGAGGCATATCGCCCAGCCGCGTTGGGCGCATATCAGAGCTTTTCTACGCAACCGCTCCCTCACGGTCGCGGCTCTGAAGGGATTTTGGGATAGCTGCATGTTAGTTAGGCCAGCTTCCTGCAGTCTGCTCATCCAGAATCTCCCGTACAGTCAGGGCGATGATGGCCTTGGCAGTTTGCGTAAGAAGACGTCAATCTCGTGCAGGACGCCGTCAGTATGGCCGATCCGGATGAAGTAGCCCTTCGTCGGGTCCACGCAAGGCCTAGGCCATCTCGCTCCACCACTTAGATGGCCGGTCCTCGGGAGCGCCTGGCATAATCGATACATGATGCTGCGCGAGTTCGATCAAGTACTCCAGACGGAAGCAAATCACCCGTGTCCTGTCAGGCAGCCGCCCGATGTAATCCACCCGGCCTGAGTTGCAACTCGCGGGAACGGTAGTAATGTCCTTCCCGTGACGATACTCGTGCGAGTAGGCGCATCTGAGACGTTCATAGATCAGCGAGGCGTAGCAGCAACGCCGGAGCCGCTTTGGCTCGATAGATGGATACTTCGCACTTGCATCATCGAAGCTGAGATCAATCTCCTCGCCACGATAGATGCGCGCATCATTCCCTGGGATTCCATATGGCGTCTCGTCTTGACGAATATGGCCCTCATTGAGCAGGGCGGGTACGCTAACCCAGGAAGCGTGAAATCCGCTCTTCTGTGCCGCACCAGCAGTTCAACGAACCGCACTTTGTCAATCCCCTTCCCCGGCCAACGTCGTGCAGCACATGCTGATATCACCGCGCAGGTAATAAGCGTGAGATCTGCGTAACTGACGGGCAGGTCTTCGGATTTGGCGAGAGCTTTTGCAAGGTCGATTCGCTCTTGCAGAAACAGCTCCATGTGTTACGTCCTTTCACGCCACCTTGCGAGTGAGTTCTTCATCCAGAATCTCTCGCACAGTAAGGGGCAGGTGGCACTGTTCGAACCGCGGACGATTGTCCGTGTGAAACTATGAAGCGGAGGTCGAGCCGAGCGGTTCTGGATTCCTTGAGTTCGTGGTAAACAGCGTTTTGTGTTTGTCGAACGAACTGTTTCCACACAAGGAGAGAACCGTGAAAAAGTTCATCGGCGTCGACCTCCATAAGAAGACTATCGTGATCTGCGTGGTAGACAAGGACCGGCAGGTGCTCGACTCCCGACGTTTTTATTGCAGCGAAGTCGAGCGGATCAGCGATTGGTTCGCGGCCCACTGCTCTTAAGCAGTGGCTATTCTGACGCAAACCGATCATCCGTCGGCGACGCCACACCAGCCGACGCGTCTTGCGCAACAGGCGCTTCATGCACCGCATTCTACCACTGCTCAAGAGCAGTGGCATGGCCTTCCGCGCGCTGCGCGCCGGCCTTTGGCGCGCTCGGCACCCAACTTGGGCGCGATTTTGATGCCCATTCTGAAGCCCCTGGCCAGGTTTGTCTAAGGCGTTGCTGCGGGCATCGTATGACCCGCGTTCGCCCGGCGGTGGCGTCCCGTTGCGGTGGGGCGTGGTTTTGCCGGGTGCGCTGGAGCTGGCGGTGTGGGTGCACGGGCTGTAGAGACTATCCCGGCTCCCTGGAGGGAACACGCCGAGCCACGTCGCGCGTGTTCACGCAGTTCTACGCAACCGCTCCCTCACGGTCGCGGCTCGGAAGAGGTCTTGGGATAGACGCTCGGCAGGGGCGAGGCGACGGGGCGGGGGTAGCTGACAGGGGGTGACAGAGACCAGCCCTGGGCCACGGGGGGCGACGCTCTGACTATCATATCTAGATTTGCTATTTTTATGAGCTATGCTTGGGGTATCCGCGGCGCGGGTGGCACTCGTCGGCGAGAGCCGGCAGCCGCCCGCGGCGGGCGGGACGTAAGCCATCGGCGGGCCGGTGGGCGCGAAGGAGACCTGTGGTGTTTGAGCACGCTCGACGACGTACGGCCGGCGTCTTTCAGGCCTTGGGTTCGTTGCTGCCGCATGGCCGACGTAAGCGGGAGGATGAGCGTGGGGGACGGGTGATTCGGCCGTGGCGGGCAGATGCACAGCACACGTATGCCAGCGTGGGGCTGACGCCGGCGCGGGCTCTGGCGTTCTTGCAGGCCGCCGACAGCGGTGCGCCGCAGATGCAGTTCGAGCTGTTCGGCGAGATGTTGCAGAAGTGGCCGCGCCTGGCAGCGGTCGAAAACACGCGGCGTCTGGCGCTGACGGGGCTGGATTGGGAGATTGTGCCGGCGGACGCGGACTTGCCCACCGGCTACAGCGGCGAGGAAGTGGCGGCGTTCTGCCGAGGGACGCTGGACGGGCTCGAGCGTTTTCCCGAAGTGCTGGCACACCTGGCGAACGCCATCGGGTACGGCATCGCGGTGGCCGAACTCGTGTGGGAGAGCGGCCGGCTGGTCGACATCGTGCCGGTGCCGTATTCGCGGCTGATCGGCGACGCGAGCGAACCTTGGCGGCTGCGTGTGCTCACCGAAGACGAGCCGGCGAGCGGGGTGGCCCTGGATGAGCAGCCGTGGAAGTGGATCATCCATGCGCCGCATTCCAAGCCGGGGCGGCGTTTCGAGGGGGGGCTGCTGCGGGCGTCGGTGCTGCTGTACCTGGCGCAGAACCTGAGCTTCAAAGACTGGCTGGTGTACTCGCAGATCGCGGGGATGCCGGTGCGTGTGGCGCGCTTCGAGCCGGGGACACCCGAGGACGACAAACAGCAACTGCTAAAGATGTTGGAAGCGCTCGGGACGGACGCGGTTGCGGTCGTGAGCAAGAGCGTTGAGTTGGATTTCATCGAGGCCGGACGCGGCGGCAAGCGACCCTACGGACCACTCCAGGAATATTGCAACACCGAGGTCACCATTCTGTGGCTGGGACAGCATCTGACTACGGACTTGCGCGGCGACGGGTCGCGGGCGGCCGCCGAGATTCACGATCGCGTGCGCGAAGATCTGCTGGTCAATGACATCGCGGACGAAGGCCGTGCGTTGCGGCGGGACTTGTTGACGCCGCTGGTGCGGGCGCGTTTTGGCGACGATGCGCCGGTGCCGCACCTGCGCCGCGCACTCGTGCAATCTGTGGATGCGAGGATGCTGGCCGAGACGCTGGTGACGGCGGTGGATGAACTGGGGTTGTCGGTCTCGCGGCGTTGGGCGCACCGGGCGCTGGGGATTCCGGAGCCGCCGGTCGGCGAGGCTGTCTTGTCGAAGAGGAACGGATCATGAGCGCGCGCGGCCGCAAACGTGGCGAAATGCAGGCGGCCGGACAAAACGGCGCCCGCGCCCGGCGGCCCGCGGCGCTCACCCTCCGGTTGGCGCAGCAGGGCGACGAAGTGCCGTTGCGTTTCTTCTTCGACGCGGTGCTGCGGAAAGACTATTTCGTGCCGCGGCGACAACTGGGGGAGATACTCGCACAGCGCTACCACCAGGTGTGGGTGGCTGAGATAGACATGGTGTTGGTGGGCGTGGCCGTCACCACGCGTGGCACGCGTCTGGTTAATTTGCTGGTGCATCCGGGATACCGCGGGTTGGGCGTGGGGCGGGCGCTGCTGGACGCGAGCGGTGCCGCGGAGGTGCGGGTCAAGACCGATATGAGCACGGGGGATCCGAGTGAGTTCTACCTCAGGCTCGGGTTCGTCAGAACGGGGGGCGTCAATGGGAAAGGGAATATCAAGGTGATGCGCAGACCGGCAACGCGCAGACGCGTGGCCGGTGTGTAAACAACCACAGCGGAAGGAGTATGGCTTGTGATGTCAACCGCACGAACAGAGACGGCAGACGACACGGGGCGTGGGAGCGCGGCGTTGGACGCGGTGGCGCAGCAGCAGATTCTCACCCGGCTCCGGGAAGCAGTGGAGTTGGTCGAGGGCGGCACTTCGGTCGCCGACGAGCGGCTGCGGGAGATTCTGGCGGAAGTGCTGGATCGGGCCGAAGCGTGGACCGTGGTGCGCGCGCTGGATGAAGCGCGGGCGGTCAGCGAGGTGGCATCGTGGCTGAGCTGCGCGGCGCTGACCCGCGCGAGTCGCGATCCAGTGACCGAGTGGTTGTTGATCCCGTTTGGCGAAGTGGGTGTGGAGCGTCCCGTGGCTGGGGGCAGCTTCGTGTTCACGCGTGGGCATGCCGAATCCGCCAAGCGCTGGTTCGACAGCCTCGGGCGCAAGCTGGCGGTCGACTACGAGCACCAGAGCTTCGATCGGCTGAACGCGCGGGCGGATGGGTTGCGTCCCGCAGCGGGTTGGATCGGGGGGCTGGAGGTGCGCGACGACGGGCTATGGGCGGTCGATGTGACCTGGACCAGGCGGGCGCAGGAGCTGCTGCGCTCCGGGGAGTATCGCTACTTCTCGCCGGTGATCTATTGGACGGATGAAGACCACAGCGATGTGGCGGGGTTGGGGCCGGTGGCTTTGACAAACGACCCGGCGATGCATGGCGTGCGCCCGCTAACGGCGGCGCGACGCCGCGCGGAACAAGCCAAAGCGACGTCGGACGCCGAGGCTGCGGGGCAGCAGAGCGCGGTGGATCCGGGAACGCGGGCGGAGTTGGAGGCGGCCGAGGCCGAGATTGCCTTGCTGAGCGCGCGCTTGCAGGCGCAGGAGGCGGAGGCGTTTGTGGCGCGCGGCCTGCGGTTGGGAAAGGTCCTGGAGAGCACGCGGCAGGATTGGTGGGAGGACTTCCTGCGTGACGCGGACATGGCGGAAGAACGGCTGGCGCGTGCGCCGGTGGTTGCACCGCCTGGGCGTATGGTGGGGGTTGATCGGCGGGGGGCGGTCGCGGCACTGGCGAGCGCGGAGCGGGACTTTCGTGCGGGGGCGGAAGCGTACCGAAGCATGGGGATCGAGGTCGAGGATCTGACAGCATATGAGCGTGCGGCGGCGGCGGGGCGCGTGCGGCGGGGCGGGGCGTCGTCGTAATCCGCAGGTGGCATCGGATAGGTGACTGACAGGGGCTTTTGGACAGGAGAGTTTTGCGATGGCACTGACGGCAAACCGTGAAGTGCAGTTCTTCGCCTCACAGGAACTGATCGACGTTCCCGTGCGGGACAATGTCACGATCTACAAAGGCGCGTTCGTGGGACGGGACCGCAGCACCGGCTATGCGCGGCCGCTGACGGCGGGTGACGAGTTTCTGGGGGTGGCCTACCGCGCGGCCGACAACACGGCCAGTGGTCACGTCGCCGGTGGCATCAATGCGCGACTGCACCAGGCCGTGGACATCGTGCAGGCGCTGAGCGGGGTCACGAACGCGGACATCGGCAAGGATGTGTACGCCAGCGACGACGAGACGCTGACCCTCACGCCGGCGGGGAACAGCCGCGTGGGGCGGGTGGTGGCGGTGGACGCGACGAATGTGGCCCGCGTGCGCTGCCAGCCGATCAGCGGCTTGGATGGGTTGCTTGACAACCGTCCACTCGTGCAACTGGCGGACGCCAGCGCGACGCTGACTTTGGATCAGATCAACCGCGTGCTGCTGATCGGAAACACCGCGGCGCGCACGCTGACGTTGCCGGCCGTCGCGGCAGTCCGAGCTGGGGGATGGCTGCGCGTGGTCAAGACGTCGGCCGATGCGGCGGCGGTGACGCTGGATGGGAACGGGGCGGAGACGATCGATGGCGGCGCGACTTTGGCGACGATCGACGCCCAGTACGACTGCGCGCACCTGCTTTGCACGGGGAGCGAGTGGATCGTGCTGGATCGGGACATTGCCTAGTCAACTGCGGGACTGAGAGAAGGCGGCCGGAGCGGCGGGCCGGGGG
This sequence comes from Planctomycetota bacterium, assembly GCA_018814045.1. Lineage (GTDB taxonomy): Bacteria > Planctomycetota > Phycisphaerae > UBA1845 > Fen-1342 > JAHJAR01. The sequence goes on from JAHJAR010000066.1 coordinate 17,892, forward strand.
ACGTGCCGCGTCCGGAGTGACAACAAACAGGAGATCGAAATGGCTGTGGTTGTTGATACGGGGCTGACGTCGCGGGCGATCATCGGGCGGTTCTACCGGCGACTGGAGGAGTTCGCGAAGAGTGCCTGGTGGACGAAGCTGGCCCTGCACTTTGAGAGCACGCAGGAATCGGAGACCTATCGCTGGCTGGGCATGGTGCCACAAGTACGCGAGTGGACCGGGGGGCGCAAGGTGAAACCGCTGCGCTCGTCGGGCGTCACGATCGTCAACAAGGTGTGGGAGTCGACCATCCGCGTCGATGCCGATGAGCAGCGGCGCGACAAGACCGGGCAGATCATGGTGCGGGTGAACGAGATGGCCCGGCGAGTGGCCACGCATCCGAACAAGCTGCTGACCACGCTGCTGCTGAACGGCGAGTCGAGCGTCTGCTATGACGGGCAGTACTTCTTCGACACGGATCACAGTGAAGGTGCCTCCGGAACCCAGAGCAACGACATCACGTGTGATGCGACGACGCCGACGGCGCCGACCGACACGGAGATGTACGAGGCAATCGTGAAGGGGATCGCGCAAGTCATCGGTTTCAAGGATGACGAGAGTGAGCCGATGAACGAGTCGGCCCGGGAATTCCTGGTGATGGTGCCGATGTCGTTCCTGTCATCGACGTTGATCGCGCTGTCGAGCAAGACGATCGACAACGCGGGTAATCCGCTGGCCGGACCGGAGCCCTATCGCGTGACGTGGGTGGCGAACCCGCGGCTGACGTGGACGGAAAAATTCGCGCTGTTCCTAACCGATGGCCAGACACGGCCATTCATTTTCCAGGAAGAGCTGCCCGTGCAGGTGCAGGCGCTGGCCGAGGGCAGCGAGTTGGCGATCAACGAAAACCAGCACCAGTACGGGGTCAAGGCGATCCACGAGGCGGGCTACGGGTTCTGGCAGGACGCCTGTCTGGTGACCTTCACGTAAGAGTGGTTGGGCGCGCGACGGGACCTCGCGCGGAGTGGCTGCCGGGCGGGTGCCGCGCCAGTGTCTGCGGTCCCGCCGGCCGGCAGCCCGGCGAAGACTGCTGGAGCACGCCCGGTGGCAAACTGGTCGAACGAGGGATAGAGAACATGGCCTACGTGACGACGACCCAGCTCAGTCAGCGACTCGGCGCCACGCTGTATGCGCGATTGACAGACCGCGTAAACGGCACGACGGCCGACACAACGGTGGCGCAGCAGATCGTCGCCGAAGCAGAGGCGGAAGCGGACAGCTACCTGGCGCGGCGTTACGCGACGCCGGTGGACGTGTCCGGACATGCGGAGTTGGCCGACGTGTTGGCGGCGCGGGTTTTGGACCTGGCGGAGTATGGGGCCTGGAAAAGTTCACCTTTCACGAATCGAGTCGCTGCACGGGTGATGGACATTCAAGCGGCGGCGGTGGCGTGGCTCGAACAAGTGGCGCGGGGTGAGTTGGATCTGCCGGCAGCCACCGTGCTGGCTTCACCCACCGCGCAGGACAATGGTCCGCGCTTCACGGCGGAGACGCGCAAATTCAGCGGCGACGAGTTGGACGGTCTGTAGGGCTGCTTTGTGCAAGTCGGCGTCGCGTGCGGGCTGGCTGCGCGGGGCGCAGAGAACTTCTTGGGGGGTTGCGAGAAAGACGGGAGCAACCGTGATGATGGTAGTCAAAGCAGAATACGCGGGCACGCAGACGGACGAGGAACTGGTACCAGGCGTGGCGGAAAAGCTGATCCTGGTAACGCGGCTGTGCGTCTCGAGTGAAAGCACCGGGACGCTGAAGCTGCGGGCGGACCCGGGTGGAGCCGGGGCAGCGGACGTGACGCCGCGGGTTTTCATCGCGGCGAACCGGACGGTGGACCTGCGCCTCGGGCGTCGATTCGGTTTGTCGACCGGGCGTGGGGAAGGACTGGGTTTTTCAAGCAGCTTCACGGTCGTGGATAAGTACTACAGCGTCGTGGTGTGGTACGAGCTGGTGGACTGATGCTGGATGAACTGGTGCGTCAATTGCCCTCGCTGGGGATTGGGGGGTTGTTGTTCGTCATGTGGTGGTGTGAGCGACAGGAACGGGTGCAGAACGGGACGGGTATGCGCGATGCGCTGCGCTGCAACACGCAGGTGGCGGTGGTGAATGACCACCTCCTGGACGTCGTGCGGGCGAACACCGCCGCGCTGAGTGCGCTGCGGGAGGAGCTGCGGGCGCACCGCATCGCGGAGATGGAGTGGTTCGGCCGGCTATCGCGCCAACTGGAGAAGTGCGAGAGTGAATAGGGTTGGCCGCGCAGACGGGGCCTGACTAGAGAGGTGTGCCATGGACATTGGGACGATTGCGAAGCAGGTAGACGCGGAAACGGCGCGGGCCTTTGTGAGCGCGGCGCGGCATGTGATCGATGCGCTGTTGATCGAGGGCGAGCGTGTGCAGCAGATGCACGCGCCGGTCCCGCGCGACTATGGGGCGGCGAGTCTCTCACGCGAGCGCCCGGCCGGTGGATGGCTGGCGCACGGGGAGCTGCGCCAAACTGTGCAGAAGATGGCCGAAGCCATCGCGGCTGAGAAGTGGACGGAGGGGATGGTATTGGCGATTCGCTTGCTGGGAGGGATGGCCGCATGAACGTGAAGTTGATAAGGCAGTTGGGGGCGGTGTGTTGGCTGGGGCTGCTGGCGACTGGGCAGAGCGGTTGCACGGGCGAGTCCACACGCGTGGCCTTGGCGGCCCAACGCCGTGCGGACGCCGCACAACGGGCGGTCTTTGATCGGCAGCACGAGGGGCTGTGTATCCTGCTGTACCGTGACTTGGTGCGGCGTCTGGAGAACGCCGATGCGACGCTGACCGATGAGCAACGGGCGGCGCTCAACGAGGTCTGGAACGAGCGTGACCTGATTGAGTTCTGGGCCGTGCAGCACGAGCGGGCAGCGGCGTTGCGGCTGATCGGGGTCGACGCGAAGCTGTTCAGCGCACAGTCCCCGGTTGATCTGCTGGTCAAGTCGCTTGCGGCGCGCGCCGAACGCGTGAAACAACGGTTGGCGGCGTGTGCGGGGGCGGACCTGGAAACGAGTCCTGAGAACGCGAAGCCATAGCAGTCCGCTGCAAAAGGGGACTGCTAGTGTGATGTCTCAAGAGTCTGCCACAGAAGTTGTGCGTGCGGAACGAGCCGCAGGCTTCAGCCGGCGCGGCGCCGCGCGGGCTGAAGCCCGCGGCTCAGGTGCGGCTGACGATGGATGTACAGGAACGCGGTGGCGAAGATAGGGAGGATACGATGAACGAGCAGGTGACTGGATGGCGGCGGTGGTTGTGGCCGCTGCGCAGCCGCAAGGTGCAGGTTGCGGTGGCCACAGTCCTGGCGGCGTACGCGGCCCAGATTGGTGTGGCGTTGAGCGAGGATACGGTAGTGACGGTTCTGGGCGTGGGGGTGGCGCTGATCCTGGGAATCGCGCACGAAGATGCCGGGCGACGCAGTAGGGAGCCGCAGGGATAGAAGCTGCTCATATTCCTGAAGCGCGAGGCACTGGCCCGCGTGGGCACAGGCCATAAGCCGGTGCTACATCTCCGGAGCGTCCGTCAGCTCTGATTTTCGCGGAAGATGTCGGCGGTGAAGAGCAGTACCTCGGTGGCCGGGTCGCGCCAGGCGTCGGGGGCCAGGCCGGCCTTCTCGCTGCAACAGCGGGACAGGAACGTCTCTTTGTCGAAGTTGTGCTCGGTGGCGACCTGGGGCAGAAACAGGCCCCGGTGGAAACCCTGACGAACCAGGATGCCGTGGCGGCCGCGCTCCAACTCGTCGATATCACCCATCGGCCAAGGTTGGGAGAGTATCGAGACTTCGATAGTGAGGTTGGGCAATTCGGCGAGGCTGATGGGGGGGAAGCGGGGGTCCTTTAGCGCGGCGGACTGGGCGGCGGAGCACGTCGCCTTGGCGATCGGTTCGTTCGGATCGAGCGTACCCATGCAGCCGCGCAGCAGGCCCTGTTTGCGGAGCGTGACGAAGACGCCGCCGTGTTCCACGGGCTCATTGGCGGGTGGAACAGCGCGAGCGAGGTCTTCACCGCGTAGGGCGTATTCGAGGACTTGCCGGACGTAGGCCGGCCAGGACTGGGTGGTGTCTTCGCCGGTGCTCATGATGACTCGCTCCTCATGTGCGCGATCCGACGAGCGCCAGTATACCCGCTCTGTGGCGGCGTGGACATCCTGTGGTTGTCGGCATACAGTCTGCGGCCATGACAAACGACACTGCACCACCGACGCCTGGCGACGAACGGACGGCAGCGGTGATGGCGGAGACCGTTGTGCGCGAAAGCGCGCGTGGCAAGCGGCCGCCGCCGGCGTTGTTACGAACCGCCGTTGGCGGGACCTTGATGGGTATCGCCAACCTGATTCCCGGTGTGTCGGGTGGGACGATGATCCTGGCCATGGGGCTGTACGAGGAGTTTATCGAGAGCGTGGCGGACATCACGGCGCTACGCCTTTCGCTGCGGCGGATCGTCTTTCTGGGGGTACTGGGAGTGTTCGCCTGCAGCGCGATCGTGTTGCTGGCGGGCGTGATTCTGTACCTGTTGTTCCACTACACGAGCGCGATGTACGCGTTGTTCATCGGGTTGACGCTGGGGGGAGCGCCGGTGCTGGGTGGGATGCTGCGGCCGGTGCGTGCGGACACGGTGTTAACGACGCTGGCAGGCTTCCTGCTGATGTTGGGGGTCGCCTTGCTGAAAGAGAACGCGGGGCTGCCGCACAACACGGTAATGGACGTCATCGCAGGGATCGTGGGCGCGACCACGATGGTCCTGCCGGGCATCTCGGGCTCGTACATGCTGCTGATCATGGAGCAGTATGACCGCGTGGTGGGCGCGGTGCGCGATCTTGACCTGCGGATCATCATCCCGGTGGGCATCGGGGTCGTGATTGGAATCGTGGGCCTATCGAATGCGCTGAAGTTTCTGCTGCATCGCTATCATCGAGCCACGGTGGGTGTGCTGCTGGGCCTGCTGTTGGGGTCGGTGGTGGGGCTTTGGCCATTCGGTCGCCAGCCGGCCGCGAAGGCGCTGGAACGCAGAACCCCGGCTGAATTGCGTGACTATGCGGTTGCTTGGCAGATCCCCGGTAGTGCGGACGTGGCCGAGGGCGAGTTGGTGGCTCACATCCTGGCAGGTTGGGCGAGCCGGAGGACCCCGACGTACTCGGGGGGGGCCGTCGCGGTGGCGCTGGTCCTGGCTGGGACGGGGTTCGTGACGACATACCTCGTGGGGCGGGGTGGACGACGGCGTGACGGCAACACGGCGGCAGAGGCCTGACAGAGGGGGAGCATTGATTCGCGACTGAGCCAACGCGCGGGGAGGGGCGAGGAGGCCGGGAAGCGCCTGGAGGATGTACTGGCCGCGGCGGCGCTGGGTCGCCAATCCGCTGCGCAGATTCGACGCCCAGCAACTCGGGGCGGAGTGCCAAGTCCGAGAGCAACCAGAGAAACCCAGCGGTCCGCGGAGTGGCGGGCACACCCAGAGTGCCCTACGGTCCGGCGAAACCGCGTTCGGTGCGCGCGGGCAAGACAGCGTGTACGGTTGCTCAGCCTTGTTGGCGACCTCGAACGACGAAGTAGATGATGATCACGACGACCAGGGCCGCGATCATACCGATGTAGTACGCCTTACCAACGCCGAGCGTGAGCGCTTCGATCATTTGCGCAGCTCCCTGAATGAACACTGAGCCATCTTGATGCTGACCGCTGGGTAGAGCATATATCCAACGCGCACAGGTGTGTCAATACGGCTGCGGACGGCCGGCGGCGGGTTGTCACCCGGGGCGCAGAGGCCGGGGAACCTGACGATTCCCCGGGCATCTGCGCGTCTTGGCTTATTCAGGAGCGGTGGCGCCGCCCATACTGCTTCAAGCTGACGAGGCCGAGCAGAGTCAGCATTAGCGGTGTCAGGCCAGCCGGGCCACAGTTGGCCCCGCACGCGGGGATCAAGTCGTCGAGGCCCCCTGGACCGGAACGCAGAACCGAGACGGTGTCGGCTTCCTGGTTGGCCGTGGCGACATCTAGCAGATTGTCGCCGTCGAAGTCACCGACGGCGAGCCGTACGGGGGCATCCGAAACGTTGGAGTCCTGCGCGGTGCCGAACGTCCCGTTGCCGGCCCCGGCCAGGAACGAGACGTTGTCGCGTTCGCGGTTGGCGGTGACCAGGTCAGTGTTGCCGTCGCCGTCGAAGTCGGCGGCGGCGAGTGCCTCGGGTCGATAACCGTTACCGACGTCGAAGGTGTTGGCGAGCGTGAAAGCGCCGGTGCCGTCGCCGAGCAGGATGGCGATATTGTCGTCAGTAGAATTGGCGACGGCCAGGTCAAGGTCGCCGTCGCCGTCGAAGTCGTGGGCGACGATTGCCCAGGGGTTGGTGCCGGTGTCGATGTCAGTGGCAGCGCCGAAGGTGCCGTCGCCGACACCGAGCTGCACGCCGACGGCGTCATCGTCGCGCTGCGCAACGGCGATATCGAGGTTGGTGTCGCCGTCGAAGTCGCCCACGGCGAGCGCCTTGGGCACGCGGCCGACGGCGTTTTCGAGGGCTTCAGCGAAGGTGCCATCGCCGTTGTTGAGCAGGACGCTGGTGCTGTTGCCCGATTCGTTGGTGGTGATCAGGTCGGGGGCATCGTCGCCGTTGAAGTCGGCGGCGACGATAAAGTTCGGGGCGTCGCCGACGGTGTAGAAGGCGTTGAAGGTGAAGGTGCCGTCGCCGTCGCCGAACAGGACGGAGACCTGGTCGAGGCCGAGCAGTGCGACGGCGAGGTCGAGGTCGCCGTCGTCGTCGAAATCGGCCGCGGCCAGGGCGAAGGGCCGGGAGAGGACGGGGATGCCGACGATGAGCAACTCGCCGCCGAGGAAGAAGCCGGTGCCGGTGTTGTTGAAGATCTGGACGGTTCCGTCGTCGCGGTTGGCGACGGCCAGGTCAAGATGGGTATCGCCGTCCCAATCGCCGGCGATGACGTCGGTGGCGTCTCCAGTTGTCAGTTCTTGTGCACTCTGAAACGCGACTTGTGCCCAGGCGGCTGGCGCCACGAGCAGACAGATGACGACGGCGAAGTGAATCCGTGTGGCTGACATGTTTATCCTCCTTGCGATAGACAACCTTGTTGGCCGCGGAACGATCCGAATGCGCGGAGAATAGGGCAAACGCGCGGGTTCTGCCAGCCCTGCGCGGCCCGCCGGCAATATCGCGCGCGGCGACCGGAATACGGCTTGATGGAGCGCTGCGTCCGGTCGCAAGCCGGCCCGGGCGCATGCGGCGCCGTACAAGTTTCGACACGCGTGGGAGATTCGGAATCTGCCCCGTGTCTATAATGGCGTCACGATGCCCGCAGGTTAGCATACGTGCTCCATGTGTCGACAGGTGAGGGCGCCGCGCTAGGCGGTGGTGTAGAGGAAGACAGGCGTGAGAACAGGAGACGGTTGCAATGACGAGACTTAAGAAACACCTCTGTTGGGCCGCGGCGGCGCTACTGTTGGCCCTGCTGACGGCCGACGTGGCCTGGGCGGGCAAGCGCGTGATCAGGCTGCGTTTCGATGGCCCGGTGCGCGAGGCGCCCGGGGAGGAGTTTGATCCGAGCGTCATCTTCAGCGGCGAGAAAGCCCGCACGCTGCACGAGTGGGTGACGATGATCAACAAGGCTGCCAAGGATGACGAAATCCACGGCGCCATCATGATCGTCGAGCAGCCCGCCCTGGGCTTTGCCCAGATCGAGGAACTGACCCGAGCTCTGAAGGCTTTCCACGAAAACGGCAAGAAGATCTACTGCTACCTGGACTACGCGGGAAACGGGTCCTACGCGCTGGCCTCGGTGGCCGACCACATCACCCTGGCGGAATACAGCCAATTGAGCATCGCTGGTCTGCGCGGCGAGCTCAGCTTCTACAAGGGGCTGTTCGACAAGATCGGCGTGTACGCCGACATGATGCACTGCGGGGATTACAAGAGCGCGCTGGAACCCTTCACGCGCACCGAGCCGAGCCCGGAAGCGGCGGAGAACATCGACTGGCTGCTGGACGGGATCTTCGACCGCTGGCTGCACGTGATGGCCGAGGGACGGGGACTGTCGGTTGCTGAGGTGCGCGCGGCGGTGGACGAGGCGCCGTTGGAGGCGGAGCAGGCATTGCAGCGCAAGCTGATCGACGCGATCGCCGGCTTCCCCGCGTTCAAGCAGATGATCTACAAGGAGTTCGGCAAGGACGTCGAGGTGCTGAAGAAGTACGGCAAGAAGAAGGATTTCGAGCTCGACTTTGAGAACCCCTTCGCGATCTTCCAACTGTTCAGCGACCTGATGGAGAAGGCGCAGGAGGAACCCGAGCCCGGCCTCGGCCTGATCTATATCGAGGGCGGGATTGTGATGGGCAAGAACGAGGCGAGCCTCTTCGGGGGTGCCAGCGCGGGCAGCACCACGATCAGGGCGGCGTTCGAGAAGGCGCGTCTCGACAAAAACATCAAGGCGGTCGTCGTGCGCGTGAACTCCCCCGGCGGCTCCGCCCTGGCCAGCGACATCATGTGGGATGCGGCCACCCGCTGTGCCAAGGAGAAGCCGCTGATCGTTAGCATGGGCAACGTGGCCGGCAGCGGCGGATACTATGTCGCTATCCCTGGCGACGTGATCTTTGCCGAGGAATCAACGATCACGGCCTCGATCGGCGTGGTGGGCGGCAAGTTCGTCTGGAAGGAGCTGATGGAGGATAAGCTCGGCATCACCACGACCGAGTTCAAGCGCGGAGCGCACGCCGGCCTGATGAGCATGAACCGCCGCTGGAACGAAGCCGAGCGGGCCTGGATGATGGGCTACATGAACGGTGTCTACAAGCAGTTCAAGGACCGCATCATGCAGTCGCGTGGCGATCGGCTCAAGCAGGACCTGGAAGGCATGGCCGGCGGGCGTGTTTTCACGGGTCGGCAGGCGCTGGAGCGCGGGTTGGTCGATAAGCTGGGCGGTTTGTCGGATGCGCTCGCGTACGCCGCCGACAAGGCCGGTCTGAAGGAGTATGAGATCTACGTGCTGCCCAAGCCGAAGGAACTGGCGGACATATTCAAGATGCTGCTGGGGCAGGAGACCGAAGACGAGTGGGAAGTTGGGCTGCGGGCGCCGTGGGTGAACGACCCGCTCGCACAGACGGTGCTGCCACTGGTGCGCAGCTTGGCCCCCGAGCAGGTGGATCGGATTCTCGGCGGGCTCCGCAATGCCGTGACCATCAACCGCGAGCATGTGGGTTGCTTCATGCCGTTTGACTGGCGCGTGCGCTAGTCGGCTTGGCCAGTTGAGCTGCGCGTTTACTGAGTAGCGCACCAATAGCGCGAGACCTGACCGGGGCGGGCCTGTGTGGTCCGTCCCGGCTTTTGCGCGCCGGCAGCGCCTGGGTCAGATCAGCGCGGGAGTCAGGGTCTGCGCGGCGCGAACAGCGTCTTCTTCGCTTTCGAAGGCGACATAGAGCACGGCGCGATCGGCAATGGTGGCTGCGGACAAGCCTGTGAGGCTGAAGCCGGCGTCGGCCAGGATTTGCGTTATGCCGGCCGCGAGGCCGGGACGGTCGGGTCCCTCGATGCGTAACGCATGCACGTCGGCGGTCTTTTCGAGGCCAACCTCCTTGGCGGCCGCCATCTCCTTCGGCTGGCGGAGCGGGGCGAGGTGGAGCCTGCTCTTGGTGGGGTCGTTGGCGAGTCGGTGCGCGATGACCAAGTCGAGGCACGCTCCCGAGCGCATCACAGCCTGGAGTTTCTCCGTTAGCGCGCCGGGCCGTTCCTCGATTTCGCCGGTCCAGACGTCCACTTTCGTGATTTCGAATGACATTTTTTGCGACCTCGGCGCACGGTGATGGGACTGAGGTTCTACGACGCTAGCCTGTGAATATCGGGCGTTCGCATGCCCGTCAAGCGGTTGGCCGGGCAGGGTACAATATCATGGGCGCTCGCGGCGCTGTGGCGGAAATCGGCGGCGCGGCGTTCGAGCGACCGCGACCCGTCAGCACGGCCGAGCCGGATGAGATGCGCATGGTACCCAGCAGAAGCACCCAAAGCGGAGTCGGCCATAGCCTATGGCGAAAGAGGGCCATCTGCGCGATGCCTGTTCTGCTAGCGGTCTGCGCCCCGCGATTGCTGGCGACGCAGGCCGGGGCCGCTTCGGTCCGGGATGGACAGTCGCAGCGCGAAGGGCAGGTGGCGTGGCGTGGCGGGGGGGAGACCCTGACGACTTGCGACGCCACGGAGATCCGCGCGGTGCTGCAATATGCCGTGCAGCAGGACAGGCGACATGTGCTTGTACTGCTGGACGGGCCAGCGTCGGCGGCTCGGCGCGCGGAGTTCGCGGACGCGGGCTTGACGCTGCTGGCCTACCTGGGCGCGGACACGTATTTTGCCAGCGTGGCGGCCGGCGGCGGTGTCGAAACGCTGCATAACCTGGGCGAGGTGCGGGCGGTGGGGGCGATTCGGCGCGATTGGAAGCTGCACCCGCTGTTGGCAGATGGTGAGACGCCGAGTTGGGCCTTTGTTACGCGAACGAAGCCGGCGGACGAGGAGTCACTGGTCGCTACGTGTGTGCTGTTTCACGCCGACGTGTACCTGGCTGGCGAGGCGGAGCGCGTCGTGTGGCACCACCGCGCCCGGATCCGGTCGCGCCTACGGTCGGTCAATGGGCTCGTGATCGAGCTACCGCGCGGGCAGATCTCGGCCCTGGCTGACGAGGACGCCGTGCAGTGGATCGAGCCGCCGCTACCGAGATTGACCGAGCTGAACGACAGCAACCGCGCGCTCACCGGTGCGGCCATCGCGCAAGACCCGCCCTACGAGTTGAACGGCTCCGGCGTGACGGTGCTGGTCTTCGATGGCAAGGCCGCGTTTCCGACGCATCCCGATTTTGGCGGGCGGCTGACGGTGCGCGATGCGTCGGGTAACTCGAACCACGCCACGCACGTGGCGGGCACGATCGGCGGGGACGGGCTGGCCAGCGGCGGCCTATATCGCGGTATGGCGCCGGCGGTCACGCTGGAGTCGTACGGCTTCGAGATGGACGGCGGCTTGCAGTGGGGTTTCCTGTATACCGATCCGGGTGATATCGAGCGGGACTACGCCGAGGCCATAACGCTCTACGGTGCCGACATCTCAAACAACTCGATCGGCACGAACACGGCGTCAAACGGCTTTCCCTGTGAGTGGGAAGGCGATTACGGCCTGACGGGCATGGTGATCGACGGGATCGTGCGTGGCAGTTTGACGGGCGCGCCATTTCGCGTGGTGTGGGCGGCGGGCAATGAGCGGAGTTCAGGGCGCTGCGGGACGACGTATCACACGACCGCGCCGCCGGCGTGCGCCAAGAACCACATCACCGTAGGGGCAGTGAACTCCAACGACGACACAATGACCGCGTTTTCGAGCTGGGGGCCGACCGATGATGGTCGCATCAAGCCGGATGTCTGCGGTCCGGGTTGTCAGAGCGACGAAGATGAAGGGGTCACGTCGTGCAAGGGTGACGGGACGTATATGACGGCTTGCGGGACCTCGATGTCGGCGCCGACGGTGTGCGGGCTGGGGGCGCTGCTGCTCCAGGATTACCGGCGGCAATACCCTGGTCAGCCCGACTTCCGCAACGCGACGCTTAAGGCGCTCTTGGCGCAGACCGCCGTCGATCTCGGCCACCCCGGTCCCGACTACAAGTTCGGCTATGGGTCGGTGCGGGTCGCGCGTGAGGACGGGTTCCGGGGGGCGCTCGACGTGCTTCGCAGCGGCGATTTCGTCGAAGGCGAGCTCGATCAAGGTGACGTGTGGGCCTTTACAGTGGTTGTCAACCCGGGTGACTGGGAGCTGCGGGCGACGCTGGCGTGGGACGATGAGCCGGGGACGCCGAATGTTGACCCGGTA
>JAHJAR010000006.1 GCA_018814045.1 Planctomycetota bacterium
CACTCGTCGTGCACCGCCATCCAGAGCGTCCGATTGCCGTTGTAGTAGAACGCCAGGTCGTAGCGCTTGAAGCGATCCACCGCGTCGCGCACGGTGATATTCGCGACCTGACCCTTGTCCCAATAAGTATACCACACCGTGCGGACCACGCTCGGCGGCCCGCTTCAGAAACTTGTTGAGCGAAACGGCTAGCCCGGCGAGTGTATCGTTCTCCGCCATCCGATCGCGTCGCCCGAGCGTGCCGATGACGCGCTGGCGAACGCGGCCGTCGACCCGTTCGCTGCTGACCAGTTGCAGGTATTCGTGGGCGCCGTTCTTCTTGACGCGAATGAACATGGCGCGGCCTCCGGGGCACGATTGCCACGACGGATCATCGCCGAATTTGCCATGAAATCGAGTAAAACCCATGAAGAAACGTTACTTTGTGGCACTACACTTCTCACCGCGACGCCCAAAAACCACGTTCCTGCTACCGCCAGCCCCGATTCCGCAAAACGAACTGCAGAAGATGGGTCAGACATGACCGCGAGTTGCTCTACAGGCACGGACTACCCACCATGCATCGTTGGCCATCGACAACATCCGCGGTCAGTCGCGGTTCGCGCTGGGAGGTGCAGGGGCACCGGCTGACTCCGGCTGGGCCGGCAACAGAAACAGGCTGACACTGAAGGGCGGAACCACCAGCTTCTCGGCCGACGCCACCGGCGACTCCTTGATCGCTACGCGCGGCGGGTGTCCCGGCATGTTGTAGCTCCGCGGATCGTCGCCGGTGAGGAGCCACAAGCGCCCGGCCTCCGAGAGTGTGGCCCCGGTGACGTTCAGCACCAGCTCGAACGGCCGCTCGTGCGGATTGACCACGCCAATCGTCAACGCCGTTCGATCGGCCGTCCAGGCCGCCGCCACGTCCAGGTTGAAAGCCGCCCAATCACCATCAACCGCCACCGGGTGCTCACCGAAACGTTGCCGGTAGAGCTGCAAGACCAGGCCGGTCGTGGCAAATGCCGCGTCGGTCTTGGTCGTTTTGACACAGCCGATGACGTTAACCGTCTGGGCGTATTGCGCCATCGCAATGGTATCCGTGCTGCGGAAGATCTCGTGCAGACCGGCAGCGATGCCCAGCGCGTCCTTCAGGAAATAGCGCGTGCCCAGTTCGCCGTAGATATGCGGACCGTACCAGTAGTTCCACTCGTCCAGTGCAATTCGAATGTCCTTGCCGGCCAGTTCCGACAACGACTCGCGATAACGGCGATGGCCTTCCGCCTTGGCCCGTACCGCGGCCGGGATCTGGGCAACGTGCTCGACGACGTCGGTCTGCTCGCCGCAATAGAAGTGCTCGCTGATCAGGTCCATGTGCTGGGGCGAACCCTGCAACATGCCCTGCGACCACTCCCCCAGGTTGCCAACCGCGATCGTCTTGATGGTCGGATCGACCTGCCGCATCTTCTCGACCACCTGGTTGTGCTTGAGCACATAGTGCTCGAGCTTCATATGGCCCAGTTGCCAGCCGCCGTACATCTCGTTACCAACGCCCCACCAAACCACGCCGTAGGGCTCGGTGCGACCGCTGGCAGCCCGCCAGGCTCCCATGGGCGTGCTCGCGTCGCCGTTGGCGTACTCGACTTCCTGGGCCGCGGAGTGTGCATCGCCGAAGCCGGTGTTGACCACTACCAGCGGCTCAGCTCCCACGGCGCGGCAGAACCGGATGAACTCGTCCAGACCGAAGTCATTGGGCTCGATACCTTGCCACGCCGGATTCTTGCGCGGCGGCCGACGGTCGCGGTCGCCGATCCCGTCGCGCCAGTCGTACCCGCTGACGAAGTTCCCGCCGGGCCAGCGGTAGATCGGCGCGTTGAGCTCCGTCAGTACGCGCAATGTGTCCGCGCGCAGGCCGTGCACATTGTCGGCGGGCATCAGCGAAGCCGTCCCGACGTAACAACCTCCCCCGGCACGTACCACAATCTCAAACTGCCCACTGTCCGCGTCACCCGCGATCGGGAAGTGCAGGGGAAAACGCGTGTATTGCTGCGGGACCTGCTTGATTCTGACAATGCGGCGATCGCCCCGCCCCGTGCCCCAAACCAGGCTCACATCGACGGCGCACGGCTCCGCCGCCGCCCGCAGCCACACGTGGCCAACGTACATCTGCCCGGCTCGCAGACCCAGTCCGCGCTGCACAATCCCCCGCTCAGGCGTGGTCTCATCGGGGCGGCGGATTAGGGGCGTCTGCTCGCCCACGAACGAACCCGCCCGTTCCATCGCAATCGCATCGCGCCCACCGATCGACTTCCATGGCGAACTGGCATCGCCGACCGGAAAGAAGAACTTGCGATCGTCTAGCATCTCGGCCCAAATGCCGCCGTAGATGCAGCGTCCCAGGTGCTCAATGAACTGCCCGTAGACGTACTCGGAGATAGGCTCGCCGACTCGTTCAGCCTCGATCGTCACACTCGGCAACGCATCTTCCACCGCGATCTCCTGGAGCGAAATATCATCAAACCACGCCCGACCGGTTGCGACGCCCCATCCGCCGAACAGGCAATTCACATGCATCTGTTCCCGAGCGCCGCTGTAGACGTATGCCTCCATGCGCGTCCAGTCGCGCGTGCCGGCAACGAAGCCCGTTCGACCGGCGACGTGGCCGTGCACGTTCAGGAGCGCTCCGCGGCCCGAGCTGGGCACCAGGTTCTCGGTCTTGATCCAGCCCGCCATGCGGTAAGTCGTGCGCGGCGTGACCGGGACGAAGGTCTCCCAACTCAGGTCACCTCCGTCCTCCGATTCGATCAGCAGACAGTGTCCGCCTCCCCGGCCGCCGGCGACGCGCGTGAAACGCCCACTCCCACCCCAGGTGTGCGCGGCCCAGCCCTGCGGCCCGCCGTTCTCGACCGCCTCGAACGCACCATTAGAAACGAGGTTCCGGCCTAGTTCGCGCTCGTCCGCCAGGCATGCCGAGCACGACAGCATGGCCAGCACAACGAGTCGGCGGAGCTTCCACAAACGCATCATCTTGGTGCTCCGATCGCGCGGGCAGGAGCCCTTTCAATCCGGGCTGCGCGCCGAGATTCTGGCATGTGCGTCATACAGCATGAAATCAGCCCTCGACACGTTGACGCCTGAGTCGCATCTGCCGCCCTCAGGACGCCTGGTGCGACGCCAATTCGGCGGCGAATTCCGAGCGCGTGGCACCGTTCACCGGGTATCCGCGCTCCCGACACCAGCGCAGCAGGTCGTTGACATCCACGCCGATCTTGACCACGTTGTAACCTTCGGCCTTCAGCGCGTCGAAGTGTTCGGTAGCCAGGGCCCGCCAAGCGTCGTAACTCTCCTCCAGGTCATCACTGTCGTGCGCAACCTGGCGGAGACGAGCCCACTGGTCCCTCCGAAACCACGCGACCGCGATCACATCCGGCTGATCACCGTCTTCCGGCGGCATTGCTCGTCCTCTGCGGTACCAGCCGTCTCCTCGGCTCGACAGTCGGTTAAACCACGCTCGAAACGCGTCCGCACGGGCACCACATTCTGGCCACACCCGGCCCTCGCGGTCAAGCAGCACGACGCTGCGCACACCCCGCAACGGGCCTTGCGACGCCGCATCATTCCTGCGGCTCGGTCATCCGCCGCGGGTCGAGGGCCTCATCGAGCTGCGCGGCGTCGAGGGCGATGTCGCCGGCGGCGATCTTCGCCTGGGCCACTTCGCGGACGGTCTGGCCAGTCTCCGCCGCTTCTTTCGCGAGCGCAACCGCCTGGTCGTATCCGATCAGCGGTACGAGGCTGGTGCACATCGCTAACGACCGTTCGACCTGCTCGGTGCAGCGTTGCCGGTTGGCCTGCAGGCCGCTGACGCACTTGTCCACAAAGACGTTGCAGGCATTTGCGAGCACGCGGATGGCCTCCAGCAGGTTGTAGGTCATCACCGGCATGCCGACGTGCAGATCGAGATTGGCCAACGAAGCCGCCGCGTACGCGACCGCGGCATCCGCCCCCAGCACGTGCACGCAGGTTTGCAGGAGCGACTCGCAGATCACGGGGTTGACCTTGCCCGGCATGATGCTGCTACCCGGCTGGACGGCGGGCAACAACAGCTCGCCGATCCCGCAACGGGGGCCGCTGCCGAGCCAGCGGATATCATTGGCGATCCTGGTCAGGCTGATCGCAACGGTCCGCAGCACGGCCGATGCGCCGACGATCGCCTCTTTCGCCGCCTGGGCCTCGAAGTGGTTGGGGGCCTCGCGAAACGACTCGCCGGTTTCGTGATTGATGATCTCGCAGACGCGCTGCCCGAATTCTGGGTGCGTGTTGAGGCCGGTGCCGATGGCCGTCCCGCCGATCGGTAGCTCACGCAACGTGATGACCTTGGCCATGATGCGCCGGTCGGCGTGCGCGATCTGGGCGGCGTAGCCGCTGAACTCCTGGCCGAGGCGGATCGGCGTCGCGTCCTGGAGGTGTGTCCGGCCGATCTTGATGATGTCGTCGAATTCGTGGGCCTTGGCGTCGAGCGCCTTGTGCAGCCGGTGTAGCGCCGGCATCAGTTCGCCCCGCAGGGCGTCCACCGCCGCGACGTGCATCGCGGTGGGGATGACGTCGTTGGAGGACTGGCCCATGTTGACGTGGTCATTGGGGTGAACCGGGTCCTTCGAGCCGATCGTCCCGCCGGCCAACTCGATCGCCCGGTTCGCGATCACCTCGTTGGCGTTCATGTTGGTGCTGGTGCCGGAGCCGGTCTGGAAGACATCTACAACGAACTGGTCGTCGTGCCGGCCGTCGGCGACCTCCTTGGCGGCCTTCTTGATCAGGCTGGCCAGCTTCGGCTCCAGCTTGCCCAGCGATTCGTTGGCCATCGCGGCGGCGTACTTGATCAGGCCCAGGGCGTGGATAAATCGGCGGCCGAAGCGGTACCCACTGATCGGGAAGTTCAGCACCGCCCGCTGCGTCTGAGCCCCGTAGTACGCCGCCGCCGGCACTTCCATCTCGCCCATCGAGTCGCGTTCGATTCTGGTTTCGGGCACGTGGTCGCTCCCTCGTCGCGTGTGAGGCACAACGCTGGTGGCGGTTCTAGCGCCGTGCGCTCGTTCAGAACCGCGAGCGTAAGCGACCGGCGCTACGCTGGCCGTGGACCACTTGGGTTCGGCCCGTCGCTGACGCTCCGGGTTCTGCTCGGCGGCCCTTGTCCTGCTCGTCAACCCGCCAGCAGTTCCTTAAGCTTCTTCTCCGACTCCGCCAGCACCTTGACGTGCAGGCTTTCGCCGTGGGAGTCCATGGTGACGACGCAGGGGAAATCCTCGACACGGATCTTCCAGAACGCCTCCGGGACGCCGAAGTCGAGCTTGTATACGTCGACGACCTCTTTGACGCTCTCGGCGATCAGCGGGGCGGCCCCGCCGATTGCGTGCAGGTACACCGCCCCGTGCTCGGCGCAGCCCTTGAGCGTCTTGTCGCGCATGCCGCCCTTGCCGATCACCGCCCGCACACCGAAATGACCGATCACGTCCGCCTGGTATGGCTCTTCGCGGATGCTGGTCGTCGGACCGGCGGCGACAAACTCGTACTTCCCGTTGTCGTGCTTCTTCACGACCGGGCCGCAGTGGTAGATCGCCGAGCCGTGCAGCTCTTTCTTCAGCAGCTCGTAGAACTCCTTCTCAGAGGCGGGGCAGGTGCCCTTTACGAAGTTATCGATCATGTATTTGTGGGCGGTGTCCCGGCCGGTGAAGATCACCCCGCTGAGCAGCACCTGGTCGCCGACGCGCAAAGCGCGGATCTCATCCTCGCTAATGGGAACGGTGAGTTTGGTAGCCATGGAAATTCTCCAAAGCGCGGTTTCGCGCGAGCTGTCGCTGTCTTGGGTCACGGGCAGGTGGGCAGGTGGGAAGGGAAAGGCCGGCGTCCCTCGCGCGGGCAGCACGTTTGGCGACACGCAGCGCCCCTGGTCCCTTCGACTCGTCGGCGAGGTCGCAGGGTTCGTCCCGGTCACGTTCCCACGTTCTCACGTTGTTACGCTCCCGCTTTCGCACCTTCTCACCTTCCCACGCTCTACGGCGCCGCGATCTCCACGTTGCCGTCTTTGATCATCATGAACTTGCGCCGATCAGCCCAGCACACGTAGGCGATGGATACGACAAAGGTCGCCGGCAAGCGGTGCAACTCGGCCATTTTTACGCCGAGCACGGTCGTTTTGCCACCGAAGCCCATCGGGCCGATGCCGAGCTCGTTGATCTCGCGGTGAAGTTGCTTCTCCAGCTTGTCCAGCTCCGGGTCGGGGTTGCTGTCGCCGAGCGGGCGGAAGAGCTGCTCCTTGGCCTTGATCATGCTCGTCGCCCGGTCGCCACCGATGCCAACCCCCAGGATACCCGGGGCACAGCCCAGCCCCTGGGCCTTGAACGCCGCGTCGAGAATGGCCTTGCGCACGCCCTTAACATCGCGCGAGGCGGGGAACTCGGGTGAAGGAATGCTGTATTGGGCGCCGCAGTTCTCCGACCCGCCGCCTTTGAGCATCAGACCGATCTTGAGGTGGTCGTGCTCCCACTCTTCGAAGTGCACGGTAGGGAAGTCCACGCCGGTGTTGTCGCCGGAGTTCTTGCCCGAGAGCGCTTCCATGGCGTTGGGGCGGAGGTAGGCGCGCTCGGTTGCCGTCCGTAGGGCCTGGACGATCTGGGCGCGCAGCTTCCGCTGCGAAACTCCTTCCGGATACCAGACGTAGAAGATCGGCGTGCCGGTATCCTGGCAGATCGGCCGCGCCCTCTGGCGAGCCAGCCGCACGTTTTCCAGGATCGTCTGCAGCGCCCCTTCGGCCGCCGAGCCCTTCTCCTCCGCCTGACACGCCCTGGTCAACGCCTGCTCGACGTCAGGCGCGAGGTCGCATGAGGTGGACTTCACCAGCTCTATCAGATGGTCCGTAATGTCTTGCATGGAAAAACCTCGCCGTTCGATTGCTCTGGCGCCCCACAAGGGGCGGCCGGAAGCGCATTATGCGTTCACGCCGCGCAGGGTCAACGACCCGCGCGCCACGGCGGTCCCGCGCACCGGCAGCGGTCCGGGCCGTCGCTGTCGCTTCCGTTGCCCCGCCGACACACTAAACTCCACAAGCCAACAGTGCCCGTTGCCGATAATATTAGGCTCTGGGCATTCCGCCAGCGTGGCGGCGCCGTGGGCACGGGACGAGCACCGTGGTCGCCTGGCGGGCGTACCATCGAGCACCCAAGGCAACGGCTGCTTGCCGGTAGCGCGGATGCCGTAGGAGGACCCGCCCATGGGTGATACCCCCAAGCCGAGCTGCGCCGCATGCCAGACGAATGCCTGCCGCGGCGGCAAAGACTGTTTCTCAACCGCGGAAGCGCACCGCGCGCTGTACGCGGATGAGCGCATCGTGCGCCTGCACCGAGCCGCCTCGGCCATCGAAGCCCGGCACTACTGCCAGGAAACGCGGCTGCACGAGATCGCCCTGTTTGCGCGCGAGCTGGGCTGCCGCAAGCTGGGGTTGGCTTTTTGTGTGGGCTTGGCTTCCGAAGCCGAGGTGATCGCGAAGATCCTCGCGCAGGATTTCCAGGTCATCTCGGTCTGCTGCAAAGCCAGCGGCATTTCTAAGGCGACGTTGGGCCTCGAACAGATTGACGCCGATAACGCCAATGAGGTGATGTGCAACCCCGCCGGTCAAGCCAGCTTCCTGAACGAGGCGGGGACGGACCTGAACGTGCTATGCGGGTTGTGCGTGGGCCACGACGCGGTTTTCAGCCTGACCTCGCAGGCACCGGTAACGACGCTGATCGTTAAGGACAGGGTCCTGGCCCACAACCCGATCGGAGCGGTGTACTGCCAGTACGTTCGCCGCGGGCTGCTCCCGGGCCATCCGAAGCATGCGCGGTGAGGTGCATTCGGCGCTCCAGCGTGGGTCGTCGTGTTGAGCGAGAAGCGCGCACCGGTTGGCTTGACGGCCCGCGCGAGCGCCAACTAGAATCCCGTCTCACGGTCGTGGCGCGGCCTGCGGCCACCGGGAGTGAGAGGGAGATTGGTTCGGGATCGCTTTTCCCGGTGAGCTTTGTGCTTTTTGGCACGGTTTCACGTGTCCAGCCTCAAACAGAGCAACGAAGATGAGCGCCCCAGCAAAGGTCTGCCGCTAGGTTGGGTGCGCATGTACGCGTTGGTCTTCGAGTTCCTCGCCTACCTGGGCGGGTTCGGCTACGCGGGCTGGTGGCTGGAAGAGCGGAATGGCTGGCAGCCCTGGGGGCTGCTGGGCGGACTCCTGCTCGGACTGGCGTTCGGCCTGTACCGCATGCTGCGTGAAGCGAAACGCATAGGACTGTGAGCGTGAAGATCGTAGCCGTGCAAGTCGGTGTACTGCTGGCAGTCGTCATTGTTGTGGTCGCCATCGGCTATGTCCCCACACAGTCCGCCTGGGGCGCTGACGGTGTGGCGTCACTCCGGGCGGCGACGGTCATCTGTCTGACCGCGGCCCTGGCGGCCACGGCGCTACTGGCTGCGGCTGTCCGCTGGTGGCCGGCATACGCGGGTCAGGCGGCCTTCGCCGGCACCACTGTCCGGCTTCTGGTCACTGGCGTATTGGCGATCGCGTACCAGGTGCTGGCGGATGTCCACGTACACTCGTTTTTGGTCTGGCTCTTGGCGCTCTATTTGCCGCTGATGGCCGTCGAGACGGTTTTTGGGGTTTTGCTGGTGCGGCGCTGCGCGCGCGCCCTGGCAGGCAGTGGAGAGCAATAGATCCGTGTTCGCCTTGCTGGCCGCCCACGATCCGGTTGACCACGTTCTGCCGCATACGTTCTTCAAGTTCCCGCTGGACTTGCGGCCGTTCGGGCTGGAGAGCATTCCGCTGCTGAATTTCCCGCTGGGCAGCGGCGACTTTGTCTTCACGAATCACCTGCTGATGACGCTCGTGGCGGCGGGGTTGTGCCTGCTGCTGTTTCCCTGGTTGGCACGCGTCTACGCCCGGGGAGCTGCCGAACCGCGCGCCCCGCGCGGGCTGGCGAACCTGGTCGAACTGGTCCTGCAGTTCATCCGCGAGGATGTGGTACGCCCGACGCTCAAGCACCGCACCGACCAGTTCATCCCGTTTCTGTGGACACTGTTCTTCTTCATCCTCTTCTGCAATCTTCTGGGGATGATCCCGCTCGCCGACATCATTTACCTTCTCAGCGGCCGAACGGTGCAGTACGTCGGGGGCACAGCCACCGGGAACCTGGCCATCACCGGCGGGCTGGCGATCTGCGCGTTCTTCCTGATCCACGTCTCCGGCGTCCGTGAGGTCTATCGCGGCCTGATCGCGGGAACTTATGGGCACCATCACGAGAAGGAGGAGGACGACACAGAACACGAGCACGCGGCGGCTCGGGCGCATCACGCGGCGACGCATTCTGCCGGGCAGGCCCGTTTCCTGGCGCTGCCCCTGTACATTTGGAACTTCGCCCCACACGTGTTCGCCAAGACAGGGCCGCGCTCCAAGCCGTCGCTGTCTGTGCGAGCCGCGATGGTGGTGGTTTACACCGTGCTTGTCGCGCTCGAGGTGCGCGGCATCTTCACCGTGTTGAGTAGCGGATCGGCAATCGGGGGCGCGATCGGCCAGTGGTTCGGTGCGGTGCTGGGCTTCATCGCGGCGATCTGCGCCGGCGGATTGCACTGGACGGATGTGCTGGATGTAGTGATGTGGGGCTTCATCTGGCTACTCGAGTTGATCGGCGCCATCATCAAGCCGTTCGCGCTGATGATTCGTCTGTTCGCCAACATGATCGCCGGGCACATCGTGCTGGCGTCGATTCTGGCCCTGGTTTTCACGACCTCGAGCGTGGCCATGGGCTACACGGTCGGTGTGATCAGCTCGATCGGCTGTGCCCTATTGAGCATGCTCGAGGTCTTCGTGGCCCTGTTGCAGGCCTATATCTTCGTGTTTCTGACCACGCTGTTCATCAGCATGTCGGTGGAACCGGAGCACTAATGAACGCCCCGCGGCCGGGCGTCAGGCGGCCGCGACAACGACTCTAGGACGGGATGACCGGCGTCCTGTTCCGCCTGGTTAACGCCGGAGACAAGACGACTTACCGTTCATCACTGGGAGATGCAAGACATGATGGACCTGTTGGCGCAAAGCACCGTACTCTTCAGCGACAACGGCTTGATGGGGCTCGGCGCCGGGCTGGGCGCCGGACTGACAACGCTCGGCGCGGCCATGGGAATCGGCAACCTGGCCGGCAAGAGCGTCGAATCGATGGCTCGCCAACCCGAAGTGCGCGGGAACGCTTTCGTCGCGATGATCATCGCGGCGGCCCTGATCGAGGGCTTTACGTTTTTCGCCCTGGTCGTGTGTAACGCGGTCGGCGGGAAGATAGCGTAGCGCCTCGCAACGACCAGACGTTCTCGCGCGCGCGGACTGCGCCGCACTGTGCGGCGGTTTCCGGTCTCAACGCGAATTCGTGGATGGGATTCATGAACACGCGAAGCTGGATCATCCTGATTGGCGGCCTGCTGGTGTTGGGCTCAGCGGCCGCGTCGGCACAGCACGACGCCCCCCCCGCCACTCCGCCGGCGGCCGACTCGCATCCCACCGACGTGCAGCACAGCACGGCAACCAAGCACGGCGAGACCGATGCGCACGGGGCCGCAGAAAAGCCGGCGTTGCTGACGTTTGACCCGGGGGCGGCGATCTGGTCGATCGTCGTCTTCCTGCTGCTGCTCGGGGCCCTGCGGGTGCTGGCCTGGAAACCGATTCTCACCGCGCTCCAGCAGCGCGAGAAGTTTATCCAGGGCACCCTGGATGACGCCAAGCGCGAACGGAGCGAGGCCGAACGCTTGCTCGCCGAACACCGCGCGCAAATGGAACAAGCCCGGGAGCAGGCCACGGGGATCGTGGACGAGGGCCGGCGCCGGGCCGAGGAAGCCGGTCGTCAGATTCAGGAGCAGGCCCGCGCGGAGACCGAGCAGATGGTGGCGCGCGCCAAACGCGAGCTCGAACTCGCCACCGCGTCCGCTGTCAAGGAGTTGTACGACCAGACGGCGAGCTTGGCGGTGACCGTGGCTGGCAGCATCATCCGCAAAGAGCTCTCAGTCGAAGACCACCGCCAACTTGTGGACGAATCGCTGGCCCGCATGAAGGCCACGGACGAGACAAAGCTCAACTGAGGACTGACGCGTGGGCCGCAGTGCCCAGCCGGCTGGCTGATGAGCACTGCACCGAAACCACGCCGTGGATGGAGCCAGATGGCTGAGTCATTCGAGCAACAATTGGAGTTGGCGGACGTCTACGCGGAAGCGTTGTTCGCGTTGGCCAGCGCCGCGGGGCAGGCGGACGAAGTCCGCGCCGAGTTGGAGCAACTCGACCGCCTCCAGCAGATCGAACCGGGCTTCGCCGAGTTCATGCGCTCGGGGGCCCTGGACGACGCGCACCGCGCCGCCGGTCTGGAACGCATGTTCCGCGGCCGACTCGACGACGTCGTGCTCGATACGTTGCTGGTGATGAACCGCCACGGCCGTTGCGGGCTGCTTGGCGCGCTGGCGCGCTGCTTCGTACTCCGGCTGGAACAGGCGGCCGGCCAGGTTGAAGTCCGCGTTTCCAGCGCCCAGGAACTGGACCAGCGCCAGCGCGAGGACGTCGTCCGGACCGCGGCCCAACTGGCGGGCAAGCAACCGCTAATGGAGTACTCGGTGGACCCAGCCCTGATCGGCGGGCTGCTCCTGCAAATCGGCGACGTGCGCTACGACAACTCGGTCCGGCAGCAGTTGCAGGCAGCCCGCGCGCGGCTTCGGGAGCGCGGCCAACGCGGCCTAGCGGTCGCAGTCGCGGACTAAATGACGGTAGGTGGCCCCTGAACGGAAGACGCCGGCAGGCATGACGAAACGGCAACTCAGGCAATCGTTGACGACGCTCACGAGACCGAGGGCCGCCGGTCCTCGACCGCGTCGTTGCTGCGTCGCCGTGTCGCTGTGAGGACAAGATGAAGTTCAAGGCAGACGAGATCGCCACGATCATCAAAGAGGAAATCGCCCAGTACGAGGCCGAACTGGACGTGTCCGAGGTCGGCAAGGTGCTGGAAGTCGGGGATGGTGTCGTACGCATCTACGGCCTCTCGAAGGCGATGGCCAGCGAGATGCTCGAGTTCGCCAGCGGGGCCATGGGCACCGTCTTCAACCTGGAAGAGAACTCGATCGGCGCAGTCGTGCTCGGCGACTACCTCAATGTGAAAGAAGGTGAGGAGGTCCGCACCACCGGACGGCTGCTCAGCGTGCCCGTCGGCGAGGCCCTGGTGGGGCGTGTGGTGGACCCACTGGGCAAGCCGCTGGATGGGCGCGGCTCGGTTCAATCCGAACACCGGCGCCCGCTGGAGAGCGTGGCCCCCGGCATCGCCGGCCGCCAGCCGGTGAACGAGCCACTCCAGACCGGCATCAAAGCCATCGACAGCATGATCCCCGTCGGTCGCGGACAGCGCGAGTTGATCATCGGCGATCGCAAGACCGGCAAGACCGCCGTGGCGATCGATACGATCATCAACCAAAAAGGCGGCGACGTCTTCTGTGTATACGTGGCGATCGGCCAGAAGGAATCCACCGTCGCGAGCCTGGTCGAGACGCTGCGCGAACGGGGGGCAATGGACTACACCACCGTCGTCTCGGCCGGCGCCGCGGACCCGGCCCCGCTCCAGTACATCGCCCCGTACGCCGGCTGTGCCATGGCCGAGTACTTCATGTACGAGCACGGCCGCGCGACCCTGTGCATCTACGACGACCTTTCGAAGCAGGCCGTCGCCTATCGGCAGTTGTCGCTGCTCCTGCGGCGGCCCCCGGGGCGCGAGGCGTACCCCGGCGACGTGTTCTACCTGCACAGCCGGTTGCTGGAGCGCTCGTGCAAGCTCGCCGAGCGCCGGGTCATCGTGCGTAAGGACGCCCCGCCCGGCGCGAAAGTAGGCGTGAACAAGAAGGTCTACGTCGGCCAGCAGGACCTGGAGCAGCTCGAGGCCGACCTCGCGGCCCTGCCCGACGCGAAGCAGCACGAGGCCCGCCGCGTGCCCGGATCCGGCGGCAGCCTGACCGCCCTACCGGTCATCGAGACGCTCGAAGGCGAGGTCTCCTCCTATATCCCGACCAACGTGATCTCGATCACCGACGGCCAGATCTATCTCGAGCCGGACCTGTTCTTTGCCGGCGTGCGGCCCGCCATCAACGTCGGCATCAGTGTCAGCCGCGTGGGTGGGAACGCCCAGGTTCCAGCGATGAAGAAGATCGCTGGCTCGCTACGGCTTGACCTGGCGTCCTTCCGCGAGTTGGAGGCCTTTGCCCAGTTGGGCACCGAGCTCGACGTTGCCACGCAACGGCAGCTCGATCGCGGACGGCGGATGGTCGAATTGCTGAAGCAGCCCCAGTACGTACCGATGGACATAATCGACCAGATCCTGTCGATTCATGCCGGGGTGCGCGGCTTCCTGGATGATCTGCCGCTCGCAAAGGTGGCTGTGTTCGAGAGGGGCTTGCTGAAGTTCTACCGCGAGCAGAAGCCGGAGGTGCGCGAGGAACTGGAGCGCACCAGGAAGATGACCGACGAGCTGGATCAGAAGCTGCGTGCCGCGGCGCAGGAGTTCAAGCGGCAGTTCAAGGTATAAGCTGACCTGCCGCCTGAAGGCAGACCGATTCGCCTTCGCCGGCGGCAAGTGCAGGGACAAGTGATGGCCAAAGCCCGCGCAATCGTGAAGCGTCGCAAAGCGGTGCGGAACATCCACAAGATCACGCAGACCATGCAGTTGATCGCGACCGCCCGCTTTCAGAAATGCTTGCAGCGCGCCGTGGCGAGCAGGCCCTATACCGAGAAGATTACCGAGCTGATCCAGACGCTCTCGGGCTCGGAGTCCGTCCAGCATGTGTTGCTGAAGCCCAACTTGGACGTCAAACCAAGCATCATGCTCATCTTGACATCCAACCGCGGGCTATGCGGGGCGTACAACGCGGCGGTCTTGCGGCAGGCCTTGGAACACCAGCGCCAAACCAGCGAAGCAGGGCTGGAGCCGGCGCTCGAACTGGTGGGCAAGAAGGGCATCGGCTACATGCGCTTCCTCGGCCACAAACCGAGCGCGACCATCACGGATGTCGAGGACCAGATTGAGTATGCCCGCGTCGCGGCGATGGCCGAGCGGTACATGCAGCTCTACGCCGAGCGTGCGATTGCCCGCGTGGACGTCGTACACATGCGGTTTCACTCGGTCGGCTCGCAGCGCCCCGCCGTGGTGCAGTTGCTCCCGATCGAACCGCCGCAGGCGGAGGACGCGCCGCGCGTGCGTCCGGAGTTCGAGTTTTCGCCGCCGTCCGACGTGCTGATGAGCCGGCTGATCCCCGAAACGGTGAAGGTCCGCCTGTTCCAGTGTTTTAACGACGCCATCGTCAGCGAGCAGGTGTCGCGCATGGTGGCGATGAAGGCGGCCACCGACGCCGCCTCTGACATGATCAAGTTCCTGACCCGACGCTACAACCGCGCCCGGCAAACGCAGATCACGTTGGAGTTACTGGACATCGTCGGCGGAGCGGAGGCGCTTAAGTAATAGCTAATGGCCAATTGCTATCAGCCATTGAGAGGTCTCCATGTCGGATAACGGGAAGAATTACGGCAAAGTGACCCAGGTCATCGGCTCCACGCTCGACGCCAAGTACGACGAAGAGCGGTTGCCCAAGATTCACAACGCACTCAAGGTCAACGTCACGCGCGACGTCGGCTCGGGCAGCCAGGAGGTGACCCTCTGGTGCGAGGTGGCCCAGCATCTGGGCGGTGGGCAGATCCGGGCCGTGGCGCTCGGCAGCACCGACGGCCTCATGCGCGGTGCGCCCATTCTCGACACAGGCACCCCCATCCGCGTTCCCGTCGGAGAGCCGACACTGGGCCGTGTCTTCAATCTCCTGGGCGAGCCGATCGACGGCCGCGGACCGGTCGAGGCCACTGAGTTCCGCCCGATTCACCGCGACCCGCCCGAGTTCGCCGACCTTACGCCCAAGACCGAGCAGTTCGAGACCGGCATCAAGATCATCGACCTGCTCGTGCCCTTCGTCCGTGGCGGCAAGATCGGCCTGTTCGGCGGGGCCGGCCTCGGCAAGACCGTCATCATCCAGGAGCTGATCGCCCGCATCGCCACCCAGCACGGCGGTTTCTCCGTCTTCGCCGGGGTCGGCGAGCGCACGCGCGAAGGCAACGACCTGTGGCTCGAGATGCAGGAAGCCAAGATCGGCGACACCGGCAAGCGCGTCATCGACAACACCACGATGGTGTTTGGGCAGATGAACGAGCCGCCGGGCGCCCGCCTGCGGGCCGCGCTGACCGCCCTGACGATGGCCGAGTACTTCCGCGATCAGACCGGCGCCGACACACTGCTGTTCGTGGACAACATTTTCCGCTTCTCGCAAGCCGGCAGCGAGGTATCCGCGTTGCTGGGCCGCATGCCCTCGGCGGTTGGTTACCAGCCAACCCTGGGCACCGAGATGGGCGAGCTGCAAGAACGCATCACCTCTACCAAGCAGGGTGCGGTGACCAGCGTACAGGCCATTTACGTCCCAGCGGACGACCTGACCGACCCGGCACCGGCAACGACGTTTACGCACCTCGATGCCTTCATCGTGCTCGAGCGCGCCATATCCGAAAAGGGCATCTACCCCGCGATCGATCCGCTGGGCTCCAGCAGCCGCATTCTCGATCCCGGCGTGGTGGGCGAGGATCACTACGCGGTCGCCCGCCAGGTGCAGCAGATTCTGCAGCGCTACCGTGATCTCCAGGATATCATCGCTATTCTGGGGGTTGAGGAGTTGTCTGAGGAAGACAAGCTGATCGTCTCGCGGGCCCGGAAGATCGAGCGTTTCCTGTCGCAGCCGTTCTTCGTCGCCGAGCAGTTCACCGGCCTAACGGGCAACTACACCAAGCGCGAAGACACAATCCGCAGCTTCACGGAGCTCTGCGCAGGCAAGTGGGACCATCTGCCGGAGCAGGCCTTCATGTACGTCGGCCCGATTGAGGATGCGGCTGAGAAGGCCGAGCGGCTGAAAGTCGAGGGCTAGGAAGCCCTTCGTTTCAAGGTGCCGCGCTGACCAGGCCGCCCAGCGTCACCCGCCGTGCGTGAACTCGCCCCGTCGATCCATTGACTTGCGCAACGCGTCGAGCGCGCGCCGCGTCAGGGCCACCACGGCCGCTTCGGACTTGCCCAGCCGGCTGGCCACCTCCTGTACCGAGCAACCTTCCAGGAACCGCAGACGGATTACCTGACCGTGCGCTTCGGAGAGGTCGGCGATACAGGTTAGCAACGCCCCCAAGGCCTCTTCGCGTCTGATCACGCGGCTGGGCGTACCCGAATCCGCATACATGTTGTCCAACAGGTCCCAGTATGACTTGGACGCTCCGCCGCCCGCGTGCACTTCGCGATCGACGTCGCGTATCTGGCAGTGCGCCGCCCGACAGGCATCGGTCAGCTTGTTCTGGAGAATGGCTGAAACCCACTTCAGGAACGCCCCCGGGCCACGGTTCTCGAACTGCGCGATCTGGCGCGCGACATCGAGATAGACTTCCTGGAGAATGTCATCGGGGCCGAGCTTGGCCTTCAGGGCCGCCTCCATGCGTGCCTCGGTCCAGGCCCGCAGGCGGGGGTGAAACGTGGCCAGCAGTTTCGCCAATGCCAGCCGGTCGCCGCGCTGGGCGGCGCTTACCCACGCTTCCGTCTGCGTGCCCGCGCTCATGAATGGCCCATCAGGCCGCGCCGCGCCGCGGTCCGAGGATATGGCCCACAACACCCGGCGCCAGCGACGAATCCTCAGAACTCCCGGCAATCCATGATACTGCCAGCCGTCGACCCCCGCGAGGCGGAATTGCGAACGTGCGCACGCTCGACTACGATATCAAAGTGGTGATCGGGCGGACGGCAACTCAAATGCTACCGGGGTGAGGCAAGAACATGGGGCCGGCTGAACCGCACGACAGCGCGGAGCCAGACGAGCGCATTTCGGCGCTGGTAAGCCAGTTCTTTGATCGCCGGCACTCGGGGGAGCCGATTACACCCGAGTCCTTCGTCGCCGAACACCCGGAACTGACCGAGCAACTACGGCAACACCTGGCCGGGCTGCCGCTGATCGACAAGGTCTGCACGCTGTCGGACAGCGACACCAGTAGCGCGGCCGCGCCCGGGCTGCCCGAACATCCGCCCATGCCGGGACATCTGCTTATCGAAGAGATCGGCCGGGGCGGCATGGGTGTAGTGTACAAGGCGCTGCAAACCGCCACCAAGCGGATCGTGGCCCTGAAGGTCATACTGGCCGGGCCGTTCGCCTCCACAACAGCGCGGCGACGTTTCGAGCGGGAAGTCGAGTTGGCCGCCCGCCTGCAACACCCAAATATCGTTCGCGTTCTCGAAAGCGGTCACGTCAGCGGGCAGCAGTACTACGCCATGGACTACGTCACCGGCATGCGTCTGGACCGTTACCTCGCCGCTGAGCAGCCGGACGTGCGCGCTGTGCTGGAGTTGTTTCTGTCCCTCTGCGAGGCGATCGAGTACGCCCACGGTCACGGCGTGATCCACCGCGATCTCAAACCAGCCAACGTACTCATCGATGACGAGGCGCAGCCACATATCCTGGACTTCGGCCTGGCAAAGGCGACTGACCAGCCCGAAGCCGGAGAACGCCCGACAACATCGGTCTCGATCGCGGGCCAAGTGGTCGGGACGCTCTTCTACCTCTCCCCGGAGCAGGCCGCCGGCACCCCCGATGAGATTGACGTGCGCACCGACGTGTACGCCCTGGGCGTCATGCTCTACGAGGCGTTGACCGGCGCGCTCCCCTACGATACACGCGGGCGGCCTGCGGACGTCATTCAGCGCATCCTCGAGACCCCCCCCGTTTCACCACGGGCGCGCTCCGCCGCGGTGAACAGCGAACTGGAGACCATCATCCTCAAGGCGCTGGAGAAGAACCGCGCCTGCCGCTACCAGTCGGTACAGGAGTTGGCAGACGACATCCGGCGTTACATCGCCGGCGAGCCACTCCTCGCCCGTCGGCCGAGCAGCCTGTATGTCCTGCGCAAGAAGCTGCACAAACACCGCTGGCGCGTGGCGGCGGGCGTTGGTGCGCTGCTCATTGTGCTGTGCGTGGTCGTCCTTGAATCCTATTCGCGGCACAAGAAGATGCGCGCCGCCCGCCTTGAGGCTCTGGAGTGCCAGCGGATCCTGGATAGCGGCGCTGTCATGTCCGCCCTCGGGGACGCGCAGAACCTCTGCGAACGCTTCCGCCGTCTCCCCGAGGCGACGCTCGTTTGGGCCCAGGCGCAGTACCTCAGCGAAGAGATGCGCGGCGGATCGGTCGCGTTTCTCGAGCGCGTCAACGAGCATCATCCCGCCTATCACGACTGTCGGGCGTTGCTGGCCGAAATCTGCCGCGCCGCCGGCGACCCGGAGCGGGCGCGCACGCTGGAAGCGGAGGTCGCACAGCATCCGCCGGAGCGAGCCGAGGACTGGTACGTGCGTTCATTCGCCACGCTGGACGTACAGCGTGCCCTGCGCTGCGTTGAGCGGGCCGTGCAGCAACAGCCCGGGCATACTCTGGCCTGGCGCCGGCTCACGTACCTGCGTTTACAGACGGGCGATCTCGACGGCGCCCTGCGCAGCACCGATCGGCTGATCGAGCTGGGGGACGAGCCACAGCGCTGGATTCTCTACAAGGGCCACGTGCTTGCCCGGCAAGGGCGCTTGCACGCCGCCATCGAGCAGTTCAAACGCTGCGGTGCCCATCTCGACCAAGCCCACATCTATCGTCGGCTCGGTGATTATGAAGCGGCGATCCGGGAGTACACACGCGTGCTCGAGCTGGGCGGCAGTTCCGGCGGATCGCGCTGGGTGCTGTATCAACGCGCCACGCCGCTCTGGATCACGGACCGGCGCGCCGAAGCCCTGGCGGACTATGAGCGGTTCCGGCGGCTGAACGTGCACCCGTTCTTCTCTGACGTGCGGCGTTTTTTCATTCTCCACGAGCTGGGCCGCGCCACGGAGGCCGAGCAGCTTGTCCGGAGTGCGCTGAATGAGTTGGAGCCCTGCTGGCTGCACCGCGTCTTCCGTTGCCTGGCGCGCGAGATCACGCCCGCCGAACTCGTCGCCTCACCCTTGGCACAGAGCAACGCGGAGATGCTCTGTGAGGCCTGCTACTACGCCGGGGAAATGTGCCTGCTGTTGAAACGTCCGGCCGAAGCCCGCAAGTGGTTCGAGCAGTGCGTGCAGACCGGGGTCACGTTCGATCCCAACACCGCCCTGGGTACCCCCATGAACGAGTACGAGCTGGCCTGTTGGCGTCTCGAGTCACTCTCCCCCGCCACGCCCACGACTACTCAGTCATCGGACACTGAGGAGCGATAGTCCTCGGACTCAAGCGCCATCGCGATACGCTTGCGCAACACGGCTTGGCAGGCGGGGCCGTGGGAGAAGGACATGGGCGCTGCGTCTGCTCAGGGGGCAGAGTCGGGGGCAGCCCCGACTCGGGCCGAAACTGGCGCGTTGCCAAGGACTTACAGAAAACGGGCGGATTTCCGATTCTTATCTTGACAAGGC
>JAHJAR010000007.1 GCA_018814045.1 Planctomycetota bacterium
CTGCCCCGCCTGCGTTTTGTGCCCGCCTTGGCGCCGCGCGAGACCTCGCCGTGACAGGAAGCCGTGCCGGGTCGCTGACGGTTGCCTGAAGAGGGATCGGAATCGATGTTTAAGAGGGATTCCGGTCTGGACCCCCGAGCTACGCATCACGGCTGCGCGCCGACAATTGGTGCGCCGCCGTCCTGCGCGGCTGCGACGTGGACAAGCCGCGGAACCTGGCCAAAGCGGTGACGGTGGAGTAGGGAGGCTTCAGGGTCCAGCAAATGGGAGGGTGCCATGGCCAAGCGGGTGCCATGGCCAAGCGAAGCGCGGCCATGCGCTTGCGCCGGGTGCCATGCCGGGTGCCATGCCCAAGCGTCAGCGCGGGCATGCCTTTCCCCCTATGATGACCATGTCCGGAACGCTGTCTACGTCAGGAACCAAGTCCACGCCCATCTTTCCAGCGTAAAACCCCGCGCTCGACCAACGGTAGTCCGCCGGCACGGCGACCAGTTCGCGGCGAACCGGGTTTTCGTGGATGTAGTTGATCTTCTCGATGATCGACCACGGCGTGTTGAGGTTGCGATCGTAGCCACCGCCGCGTTGCCAGAAGCGATGTGGGGATTTGCCGTTCGGCTGGGCATCGCGCATTCGGGCGAGGAACTCCGGTGCATGCTTGCGCACGAACTTCAGCGCCGCACGCGTGACCGGTTGCTTCACATCGGCCAGGATGTCACTGATGGAGTAGGTCGGCTCTCGTGGCCAGATGAGCAGGTGGACGTGTTCGGGCATCAGGACGTAGGCCCAGATGTCGGACTCGTGTTTCTCGCGCGCATCATTCAGCGATTCGATAAACCAGCGGCACGCTCGTTCACTGGTCAGAAAGGCCTGCCGGTGGAAGCAACTGAAGGTCAGATAGTGAGCGTCGCCGGGCACGTTGTAACGGCGACAGCGCTTTCGGTGCGCCTGGTGTGCCTCGTTGGCTCTTGGAGGCATGCCGTTCATGTGGACAGTCTACAGGTATCGAAGCTCGCCGTCCTGCGCAAGGAGAAACATGCCCGCGCTGCGCTTGGGCATGGCACCCAGCATCCAGCATGCTCTCCGATCTTCGCCGCGCATGGCCGCGCTGCGCTTGGCCATGGCACCCCGCTTTACTCATCCGGCTCGCAGGTGGCGGTGAGGCTGAGGCTGGCGAACTGTTCGACGTAGAGCTCGGCGCGCTCCTGGTTCGTGATCAGCAGAACCGCCTGGCCGGTCTCGTGGGCTTCGATCGTCTTTTCGATCGCTTCGGGCTCTTTGAGCGGCGTCAGCTTCAGGATCGCGAGGATCACGTGCTCGAACGTGTTCACGTCGTCGTTGTGCAGCACGACCTTGAACGGCGGCAGGTGCCGTACGCGCTCCTGCGTGATGGTATCGGTTACCGATTCCGCGTCGGGCATTGGCTAAAACTCCCGCCGAGCGATTACGGACCAGCGTGTCACTTCCAGCCAGTATTCTACACTAAGCAATGCCCGACGTCGGCGTCAAACCGCGCGCCTTCCGGCTAAACGCGCGATTCCGGACACGTCTCGCACGTCGGTGCCACGAGGGCAAACGAGGGCCCCCGCGGGGAGGTTTTTCGCCGCGGTGCTGGTGTAATCCTCGGCGGGGCCGGTAGAATCGGAACGCGTGATGAAGCGTCTCTAACGCAGGTAGGGTGGCACCGGCGTCCCGCCGGTGGCGACACAGGCGAAACGCCCGCGCCACCCGGTTTTGACAGGCGCATCAAGTATGAACGTTGGAGATTGAAGGAGTGCGGACGGTGTATCGACTCACGTTGGCGGGCATGGTGCTGGCGCTCGGGACGGCGTTGCCGCTGGCGGCCCAAGACGCCGCGGAGCCGCCGGATGTGATCGAACAGTTGCAGGGCAAGGGCGTGCTGGCGGACGAGGACACCGCCGCCCTGCGGACCTGGGTCGAGCAGCAGGTGCAAATGGCGGCGGCGGACGACGCGGCCGGTGCCGCGGCGGCGGTCAAGGAGCTGCGCAAGAGCTACAAGGGTACGCCCGCCTTTCAGCAGGCCTATGTCACGGCGTGTGCCGAGGTGGTCGGGACGGCTTACAAGCGGGCGAAGCGCGATGCGGCGGCGCGACTGATCGCGGTCCTGAACACGCTGAACGAACTGCCGACGTACGCGGTGCTGATTGAGGC
>JAHJAR010000067.1 GCA_018814045.1 Planctomycetota bacterium
CCGAAACGTGCGGCTGTCGTTGGCGTTGACATCGTTGATGCTGATGGTGCCAAGCACGCTCCTGCCGCGCAGGTCGAGTGAAACGAAGTCTCCGCCCTGCCCGTGCACATACGCACTGGACACACCGGGGATGTCGACCGGGTCCGCGTTCGGATCGCCGAACCAGGAACTGTCCTGGTACAGAACCTGCCAGAAACCGTCGTTCTTGATTGTGAGGACGCCCGTCTGGGAGTCGAAGACGTAATCGTCGGGGGAGGAAACATCCTGCCCATTCACTTTGAATACACACCATCCGCCGGGGAACCACTCCGCATTCGCGAGTGCCGGAGGGCCCAAAGCTCCACACATGAGCCAAAAGCAAGTCGCAAGCCACCACCCTCTCATAATGCGCACCTCCCTCTAATGCGCACGATCCCCATCGTTGCCAACAGTAACGTCAATGCAGTGTTCGGCTCTGGAATGACCTCGATCTCAACATACTCCCACTCTGACAGGGACGTGTAACCTACGATAGCGTCACCAAAAGCGATCCGTGGTTTCGGTCGCCAAGCGTAGTCGTGGAACTGGCCCTGAAAGGCGTGCTGCCCGTCCACGTACAGATCATACGCAAGCATGTCAGTACTGACAAAATCGTACGTGTGGGCAAGCGCCGGGTCGATCGGCCAGAAGTGCTCCGCAGTGCCGCCCAGGATCTCGTCCTCGCTAACGTACTCAGCGGCCAGGAATACCTCGGCGTAGGCACCAGCCTCATTAATGACAATGAGCACAACGTCACTGCGGCCATAGTCGGCGTCCGTTTCCAGAGTGTGCATGCGCCAGCGGACGCGCAGCTCCTCTGCGGGGCCGAGAATGAAGGCGCTCGAGATCGCCTCGTACGTGTCCCAGATATAGGCTGACCCGCGCGTATCCAACCGGAAGACGCCGTTGTCAACCGAGCGGATGAGTTTGTCCTCCGGATCGCTCCAGTAGCGCCCCCAACCCTCTTGTTCCGGGAAGCGCCCTTCGTGCGGGTCGTAGCGCAGATAGAACGGGTCTGCTTGCGCGACAGGCGTGCTAAGCAGCAAGATCGATAGCAGAATTGTCATCCGACCCATGTGTTAGTCCTCCACGACCATGTGAACCCAGGCCCTCCCGCTGGCACGGCACCGCCGGACCGCCCCCTGTACGTCCGCGGTACGGCCGCGGTGGCCAGCAGGGCGAGCACCCAGGTGCCAGGCTCTGGGACAACCGCGATTTCCACATACTCCCATTCCGATAATGACGAGAGCCCCCTGATGGCATCACCAAAACCGATCCGCGGGCACTCGCGCCACGCGTACCCGTCGAACGCTCCGTGGAACGCGAACTGGTCGTCCACATAGAGATCATATTCCCACATGTCGGGCGTCACGAATTCATATGAATGCACAACGCCGGGCTCAATCGTGTAGAAGTGCTCTGCTCCGGGGGGCGGCACGACATCCACGCTAACGAAATCGGGCGCCAAGAAGAACTCCACCGCCTCAGAGTCTTTGTTGACGATTCCGACCACGACATCGGCAGTTTCCATGAACGTCCCCGTCTCAACCGTCTCCATGCGCCAACGGACGTGGAGTTCCTCTTCGGGTTCGAGAATAAACGCATCGGAGACAGCCTCATAGAGATCAGAAATCGCTACAGACCCGCGCGTATCCAACCGGAAGACGCCGTTGTCAACCGAGCGGATGAGCTTGTCTTCCGGATCATCCCAGTAGCGCCCCCAGCCCTCCTGCTCCGGGAAGCGCCCCTCGTCCGGGTCGTAGCGCAGGTAAAACGGGTCCGCCGCGGCGGTCGCTGCGGCTGCCAGCACGAGTGTGACGAACAGAACGTAACGCATGCGTTTGTCCTCCGTGATCAACGCGGCTGTTTGAGTGCGAGCGCCGAACAGAACTTGGACCCGAAAGCGAGCGCGGGCACTGGTGCCAGCGGCCCGGTCCCGGCAACCGCTCCCTGACGGTCGCGGCTCGGTTTTTTCAGGCGCGCTGTCTACGTTTCCCCAGGTTGCACGTGGTCGCCGGTCCCCCACTACCACCGACTTATTATCGGCGCGTATCCTCGCCAAAGTCAAGGCGAATCCGTGCGGCACGGGTACCCCGTCCCGGTTCGTTCGGCTTTCAGGCGGACGATTGGGGCGGGGGACGGACTTGTTCGACAAAGAACGCCTGGCGATCTCCCACCGTTGGAAGGGTGCCGGCCTACTCCCTGACTCTTCAGTCCACCAGCCCGATTACCCGCCCGCCGGGCGGCCAATACGGGCTGGGGCACGAACCGTTGTGTTGCGCGCATATCCACGCAGTTCTACGCAACCGCTCCCTTACGGTCGCGGCTCGGAACGAGTATTGGGATAGGCTCCAGTGTCTGACCGTAGCCAGCGTGGCAGGTCGCGCGGCCGCCGCTACAACAACTCAATAAACGCGTCGATGTCGAAACCGTTGATCTCGCCATCGCCGTTGCAGTCGGCTTGCAGCGCGTTGCAGTCGGGATAGACCGGGTCGTAGTACGCCGGCCCCTGCAAGGCCAGTACAAATGCGTCGATGTCGAAGCCGTTGACGAGGCCGTCGCAGTTCACGTCTCCCAGCGCGAAATACTGCAACGCCGGCTCGGGCATGAGCACTACCGGGCGGAAGAAATCGTCGGCGGTCACGACGAAACGGTCGATGCCGGCGGATTCACCAGCAGTCAGCTCCACCGAGAACACACCGCCGCCCAGGTTGTTGACCGGGCCGATGGTCGAGAGGCCGGCACTGTCCGGCGCGTGCTCGACGGTCACGTCGTTCACATACACGAACACCGGCTCGCCGCGCCAATCCAGCAACGTAATGTACATCATCGTGGTCGCCGAGCCATTCGGTGGAATCGGGTTGGGCTCGAAATCGACCAGCGACTGGACGGCGTCAGGGCGGCCGGTGAGGTTGCCGCGCCAGGCGTCGAACATGCCCTGTAGCTGCTCGACCGGGTCGGGTCGCCCCGAGTTCTGGTACGCCACGTTGAGCCGCATGAAATAGTTGCCATCGGCACAACCCGCCGAATTGCACACGGGATCGTCGCTGTCGCCGATGCGGGCCACGACCAGGCAGCCGATGTGTCCGGATTTGTCGAAGGTGTCCGGCGGGCAACCGCAACCGGTCGGATTGTAGGGCGAGCACGAGCAGCGCCCGTCGCCGCCGGCCACGCGTGCAGCCTGCATCCCGGCCATGAGCTTGGCGGGGATATCGCCATCTGTTTCGAGTAGGGCCTGTTCGATCGCCGGGACCACGCAGTCGCCGGCGAGGATGTTGCCCTGGATGGCGTAGACCAGCGTCCCGTCACTGCCGGTCACACCCCCGGCCCACTGGCTGCACGAACTGCCCGTGAACGTCAGCGTGCGCCCCAGGACGTCGGCCATGCCGTACTGCCGCGACTGATGCCCGGATATGCCGGCGAGCAGATTCAGAATCTCGTCCGGCGGCGTCCCGAGCACAAGATTGTCAAAGATGATCGGCCGGCGGATGCCGTCGAAATCGCCCGAGGCCTGGCAGGCCGCGGCCCCTTTGCCAACCACGACCACGGGCACGATCGCCAGCAGGTCGTAGTTGTTCAGGCAGGTGACCGTCCCGACCGCAATCTCCTTGGTCTCGCTGTCGGCGATCACGATCGACCAGGTTGCCCAGGTGCTCGACGCCGTCATCAGCGCCAACACACTGGCCAACAGAACGGGCAAGGGCGAAAGTCGGTCTCGCATCTTCGCATCTCCGTCAAGGCGGCGCGCCTGTCAGGCGGCCGCGCTCATTGTGGAAGGCGGTAACATACGGCTTTATCCGGACGCCCCCCGAGTGGCGCATACACACGCCACCCACCCCCTATCCTGCCGCCCCCGCTATTCGTAAGTCAAGCAAAAACACGCGGGCCGCGAACATCCGCGGTGCGTGCCGTTGCTCCTTGCCGGCGAATCACTCCATGTTGTCCTGGTAGTCCGCGAACGGCCAGTCATCACCGCCGAAGGGCACGTTGCCCCAGATCCGCGCCCCAGGTGTCGGATAACAGTCAAAGTTGAAACCCACGCCGCGGGAGATCAGGCCGAAGTACGGACCAACCTCGTCTTTGAACTCCTCGTATTCGCGGATATTCGTGGGCACGAGCAGGATCGATGGCGTCGGCCGCGCCGAACCGTCACAATAAAGCACGTTGTCCACGTCGCCATGCCAGCCTGAAAACGGTTGGTTCCCGGCGAAGCCGATCATGCTGAAAAACAACGGGTCACCCAGCAGCACCAGGCGCTCCAGCTCATACAGCGTCGAGAGTCTGTGCCCCCAGGGACCCATTGTGAAAGCCCGCGTATCATCAATGTAGCAGAACAGGCTACCGCGATAGCTGTTACCCAGCGTGTCGAAGCACACGCGTTCGGCGTTTGATGAGGGCGAGTCCCCGACCCATGGAGTGTCCGGATACCCGACGTCCGCCGGGCAGTGGTACGTCTCGAGCCCCGGCACATACGGGTTCAATGGCCGCGTCTCGGCCGCGTACACTTCGGCGTTGGAGCCGGCCAGGCCCAGAATCGGCCCGCACGCCGGCCGGTCGTCCGCACACACGCAGAAGTAGCGTTCCGTACACGTCTTGCCGCCCCAGACAAACCAGTTGGCGTGGCGCCAACCCCAGCAGCTCCCACGGAAGATGTTTCTTGTCTGTCGCCGCATCATCTGGTGAATCGGCATGATGAATTCTTTGGGGTCATCCAGGGCATAGGCCTGCGTTGCCGCACCGATCGCGCGGAGATTATCCAGGCAGCCCGACCTGCCGCTCTGCTGACGGGCCGCCTGCAAGCCTGGGCCGAGCAGCGCCAGCAACAGCCCCAGCACCGCCACGACCACAACCAGTTCGATGAGTGTCATCCCGTTGGCGCACCTGAGATTCCGCGACATGACCATCTCCCACACACTACCACCTGAAATGTCCCGCGGCCGAACACACGGCCTGTGTACCTACCGATTATATACTTGCGCGCCCCCAACTGGCGATTAACAATTCGGGGGACCAATTCGGGGGACACCATACCTACTTGTCCTTCTTCTTGGGCTTGCGTCCGGGTTTCTTCGGTTTCAGCGCGCGGTTGAGCAGGTCCCTGAGCTTGGTCAGAAAACTATCGTCTCCCAGTGGACGTCCGGTCCGCTCGTGACGCTGAAGCGTCTCGCCGATGCCGCCCGGCCCCAGCCCGCGGACGCGGTCCGCCAACTCGTTGTGAATGTTGCTGGCGGTGAACATCGGGCGATCCCGCCGGGCCCAGGCCCGCTCACGTAGCGGCAACTGAATGCGACGCTTGCGATTGATCTGCTTTTGGAGTCGACTGGTGCTCACTCGAAATGCCTCCGTACCTGAAAGGTGTCATTTGATCCATGACGCTCCTTATGCGGAACAACGCGGGCGCTTCGAGTGCTTCTTGCGCCGTAGCGGCGAAAAGCCTAGAATTCACGCTTGTTTTGGGGTTAGACCCGCCAGCAACTCCACACGTGCCCGCCAACTCTCGCCTCGCACGAGCGCCTGTCGCGCGCTGTAGTGCTCGGTTGCGGCGGCGGTCAACGCGGACTCGCAGGCCGCGATGAACTCGTCCAGTGTCTCGGCCACCTGCACCGCCGGCCGATACGCCAGCACCGCGGGCAGCGGTGACGAGACGACCGGCAAGCCGGCCGCCAGGTACTCGCGCAGCTTGATGGGGTTTACGGCCCGCGTGAGGCGATTCATGCTGAAGGGGATCAGACCGACGTCGAAACACCGGCAATAGGCCGGTAGCTGTTCGTACGGGCGCCCGCCGAGCAGGTGTACGTTCGGCAGTCCGGCGATGACGCTGACATCGCGGCGAACGTCCCCCACCAACACGAACGACCACTCCGGCTTCCGCCGCGCGGCCTGGCTGAGCAGTTCCAGATCGACATAGTCGCTGATCAGGCCGAAGTAGCCCAGCACAGGGCGTGTCACGCGGCGAATGTCCTCCGGTGCCGCGGCAGTCGGCAGCTCAGGTGCGCTGGCGAAGTGCTCAAAGTCGACTCCGTGCGGCACCAGGTGCGTGTTGGTGTGTAGCGCTCGGCGCTGTTCGTACAGCGAAGCGGAAGTGGTGATCACGAGATCACTGGCGCGGATTGTCCGCAGCTCCAGACGCGCGATGAGCGCCTCGTTGAAGCCGGAGAACGCCGCGAAATCGTCCACACAGTAGTAAACAACGCGCTCGGTCGGCAGCAGGTGGATCAGTTCCGGCACGTCCGGCGTGAACAGCCACAACTGCAACGGGCGGTCGGGCAGCCGCCGCAGCGCGGCCTTGATCTGCCGCACTAGGGCCCGCTGGTTGAAGCAGCGGGCGACGCGCGACTCCGGAAACGGCAACAGCAGCGGCGACAGGACGTCGATGTTCGGCGCAACCCGGCGGGTTCCGGCCCGGGCCTGCCGCAATCGTTGCAGCATCAGCCGCGTGTCGCGTGTGTTGAGTTGTGGTCGTCGAGAGGCGTGGAAATTCACCCAAAGCACGTTGTTGCGCTCGGCCAGGATGCGCATCACGTGGTGCTTGCTGGTGGGGTGATCCGACCAATTGCTCGCCACGCAGACGATGTTGCGGTCGCAGATCAAGCCGTCACCAAATCGTGGTCGCGCGTTGCCGGCGACTCTGGCTCGCAGAGCGGGTGGCTAGTCGCCGGCGACGTGTCCGGGCTGCCCTCATCCCGCTCACCCACCCCCTGTAGCCAACGCTCGAGCAGGCGAGCCTGGTCTTCGATGCGATAATTCGCGTGGGCCACCGCCCGCGCACGCTCGCCCAATTCCCGGGCCAGGTGCTCATCGCGGAGCAGCCGCACGACCGCCGCGCTGAACTCGCGCGGTGTAGCGGCGATCAGGAAGGGGGGCGCGCCGCTGTAATCGATACCCGCGGCCGCGGCCGGCGTCACGACCGCCGCCTTGCCAGCGGCTAGGGCCTCGATCAGCTTGGTCTGCACGCCAATCTCGTCGTGACCAGGAACCGCCAGCACGCGCAGCGCGTTCAGCCAGGGGCGTACGTCCTGGACAAAGCCGGTGACGATCACGTTACGCATGCTCCCCCAGCGCCGCACACTACGCTTCGGTCGGCTGCCCACGATCAGCCAACGCGCGGTGGGTTCCGCCTCTGCCACCGCCGGCCAGACCTTGCGGCCAAACCAGTTCACGGCCCGCACGTTGGGCGGGTACGACATCGAGCCGATCGTCCCGACGCTGCGGTCGGCCGGCGGCGCACACGCGGCCGGACGCGAGAGCCGCACCGCATAACGCGATAGATCGACGCCCGTACGCATGACCGCCGTTCGTTGCGTGTTGTCTGTCTCGCACAGCCGGCGGCGTTCCCGTTCGTTGACCAACAGGCTGACGCTATGCGAGCGGACCCAACGCTGTTCGGCCGCTGCCAGACGCCGGGCCTCGAGCGCGTAGAGCCAGCTCAAGGGCGGCAGGCTGCGTTGCGCGTAGACTCGCCACTTGTAGCTGTCCACATCGTTCATATCGAGGACGCGCCGCGGGGCGTCGGCTAACTCGGCGTAGGGGGCCATCGCCGCCGAAAACGTCAGAACCGCATCGAAACCTACCGTCTCGGACCAGCGCTGCACGGTTCGGCGCAAGCGCGCGTCGGCGAAGTACGCCTGCGTCAGGCTCCCGCCGCTCAGCAGGCTCACCCCACCGCGGAGCAGCGACAGCAGCGCGGGGCGGACGGCGATGGCCACATCGCGACAACAGCCGCGCAAATACTGGACATGCGCCGGCCAGGGCCTGATGCGGTCCACGCATGCCAGCCATACGTCGTGATGCTGGGACAGGTGCTCCAGTTCGCCACAGGCACGGATGCTGTCGCCTCGCGTGGGCGGGTAGGGACAGCGATGGGTCAGCATTAACAGCTTCATGGTGGTGCTTCTATCCCGGGATCGCCTTGGAGAGCCACGCACCCAGTGGGCGCGTCAGTGGCAGCGGCAGGTGCCGCCACACGCGCCGCGCCAGGTCGAACCGCGGATTCGCCGGGCTCAGGTCAGGCGCCGTGACCCCGGGGGGCACGTAGTACTGATAACCCAGGAGGCGCGGCTCGAAGCCCTGGTTGCGTTTGAAAGCGGCGGGGCCCTCGTTGTCCAGACGGCTGCGCCCGAAATCAAAGCGGCGCAGACCATATCGGACGGCCCGTTCCATCGTCGCAAAATAGAGCAGATTCATGCTCCCCGCGCAACGGATGCGCTCGTCCACGCCGACGAAGTAGGGCAGCACCGTGTCGCGAAAGACGAAGCTCAGCAGACCGGCAACGGGCCGCATGCCCTGCCAGACCGTGGTTACCCAGGCGTGCTCACCGAGCCGATGCGCCAACGCCTCGAAGAACGCAAATGGGTAGTTCAGCGAGGCCAGACGGCGCATGCTGCGGCAGTAGAGCTGCCACACCAGCCCCAGGTGCCCGGCGTCGTGTTGCACGCTCAGATGTTCGCGCTCACGAGCCTGACGGGCGGCAGCGCGGGCTTTGCGCGGCAGGAACGCGGCCAGATCCTCGTAACGCTCCGGCAAGGTACGCGTGAAGCTCACGTAGCGGCCGTCGCGCGGCCAAGCGGGCACATCCGCAGTGACCGAGCGCAACGTCAGAACACGCGCCTGGCGTTGTCGCAC
Organism: Planctomycetota bacterium; assembly: GCA_018814045.1. GTDB lineage: Bacteria > Planctomycetota > Phycisphaerae > UBA1845 > Fen-1342 > JAHJAR01. The sequence goes on from JAHJAR010000067.1 coordinate 8,641, forward strand.
CAGTTGCAGGGCCGCGGTGGCCAGAGCCGCGTGTGCCTCTTCGTCGTCAGCCAGGATGCCGCCGTATGTGCCATACGGCACGCTGACGAGCAGGCGGCCGGCTAGGAAGCTGCGCACTTCGAGCAGTGGCAGAACGCCCACCAGTTGCTCGCCGCGCTTGGCCAGCAGGTGGCCGGGGCGATGCCCGAAGACGGTTTCCACGATTCGGGACCAGAGCGGGTGGTGAAAGAGCGTGGCCTGCTGGGCGTGTTCGACGTAGCGCGCCCAAGCTGAAAAGTCGGCCGGGCGGCGGAGCGGCTGGACGGTTGTTCCGGTTGTCTGGTCGGCCGCGCGGACCGGCTCAATCGCGGTGGTAGTAGCTGTAGTAGCGATCATAGTAGCGGGAGCGGCGATCCCGGTAACGCGAGAGGATACAGCCCAGCACCTTGACGTTGTTCGTTTGCAGCGTGCGTACGGCCTGTTGGACCGTTGGCTCCGGCGTGCGACGCATCTCGATCACGACGATCGATCCGTCGCAGTGCGGTGCCAGCATGCTCACATCCGATACCGTTGTTATCGGTGGTGTGTCGAGGAACGTGTAGTCAAACGTCGCCCGAAACTGGGCCAACACGCCCCGCGTAAGGGGTGTGCTGAGCAGCTCGGCGTAGTTCCGGTCCTTCATCATTCCGGCCGGCACGATTTTCAGGTTGGGGAAGGGCGTCGGATAGAGCACGTCGGCCAACTCAACCTCGTTGCGAAGCAGCTCGGCCAGGCCCGGCTTTCCCTCCGTGCCGAGCATGCGGGCGATCGACGTACGCCGGAAGTCCGCGTCGGCGATCAGGATGGTGTGCTCCCCACCCTCGGCCATCACCAGGCCGAGATTGAGTGTGGTAACGCTCTTGCCTTCCTGTGGAACCGCGCTCGTAATCGCGATCACCTGGTGGGCCTGCGCGGTGTTCATCGAGAGCAGGCGGGCGTGCACAGAGCGGTACTGCTCACAGATGGCCGACTGCCGATCGTGGAACGCGATCACGGCCGGGTCGATTCTCTGCGATGGCCACTGCTGGATTTCATCAGAAACGGCTATCGGCGCAGCCCCTGCTTCGAACTCCGGCTCGGCTTGCCAGGGGACGGCTGGTGGAGTCGGGGAGCTCTCGCCCGCGATGAAGCCTGTGTCAACCGCACGGCCGGCTGCGGGAGCCGCTTCGACGTCGGTGAGCTCCGAATCGCCGGTCGCGGCGGTCTCCTGGACCTTCTTCATTACGTCAGTCATCGATCCCACAGCACTACCTCAGCGCGATTGGTCATGCAGGTTCGTTGGCGGAACACCAACCGTGGTCAGAGCCCGGTCGAGCCGCTGTATGACCCGACGGTGCAAGCCGGGCTTGGCCAGACTGGCGTACGCGAGCGACGACGTTGTGACCAGGGCCAGCAGCAGCAGTCCCAGGGCCGGGGCCCAGATCGCCCGCGAGACGAGGCGCCGGCGACGTTCTCTGGGCGTCGGAATGCTCTCGACACACTCGAGCACGGGGATACCCAGCACACGCGTGACCTGTCCGACGGTGTTGAACGAGCGATCGAACAGCTCGGCCAGCGCTACCAGCAAGGCGGCCGCCGCCAGACCGAATCCGGAGCAGATCGGGAAGATCGAGGCCACACGCGGCGCCATCGGGCGGGTCACCTCTTTGGGCTGCTCGATCAGAGAGAACTTCGTGCCGCGCTCGCCGGCCTCGGCTACCAGAACCCGGCTCAACTGTCCCAGATGCTGACGCCACACGGCTGCCATGGCGGCATCCTGTTGCAGTTGGTCCTGGAGCCTGCGCAGCGAGCTGGTCTTCTCCAGTAACTGCTCGAAGAGCTGGGAGAACTTCGCGAGCCGCTCGTCCGCCTCGGCGTGCCCGGCCTTGGCGATCTCGAGTTGTTTGCGCAGGGCCTGGAGTTCCAGTTCGACGCGTACACGCTGGCTGTTCCACTGCGCGTAGGTCTCGCCACTGGGCGGGCCGCTCGGCGCCGGGTCATTTTCCTTGAGCGGCGGCGGTTGCTGCGCGGCGGCCAACAAGACCTCCTGGCGGGTGGCCCGCAGGCCGGCCAGCTTGCGGTACAGTGTCTTGACCTTGGGGTGCTCCGGAGTCATGCGCGAGATCATGATCGCGTCGGCGATGTCCTGCTCGATCTTGCGAATCGCACCATCGAGGACGGCGGTCCGTGCGGCGAACTCATCCGGCGGGGCGGCCGTGGGCGCGGGTTGTTCGGCGCCGATGCGGTCAGCCACGTAGGTGGGCGAGGAGACCAGGAACTGCTCGCGCGTGGTCACTTGCGCTTCCAGTTCGTTTTGGCGCTGGAGCAGGCGATCACGTTCCATCTGTAGGGCTTCGAGCCGCGCGCCGGCGCTATTCGGGTCCGCCGGGTCGACACCGGGAAACTCGCTGAACTGCTGTTGCAGCATGTGATTGGATTGGGCAACCTGTTCATCAAAGCGCTGCGCCTGAGACTCGAAGAACTCCTTTGTGCTCGACAGCACTTCGGTGATGCGCTTGCAGGTCTGCGAGATATAACGGTCGCGCAGGGCGACCACGAACTTCCCGGCCACGTCGGGGTGGTTGGCTTCGCAGGATAGTTGGATCGTGTCCAGGTTCGCCGAACTCTGGATCATGTTCAGGTTGGCGCTGAGCTTGTAGCGTCCGAGCACCGCGTCGAGGGCCTGCATCTCCTCGTTGGTCAGTGCGCCGCCAGACGCAACGGCCTCGGGCGGCAGGATGCCGATGCTGATGGCGGCGTCGGCCAGCGCCCGCATGCCGGTCATGTCCAGGCGAATGGTCGACTTGAGATTGCCGAAACTGTAGGGTGAGTTGCTTTGGATCAGGTTTCGCAGCACGACGTCGTCGTGGCGTTCGAAAAGCGTGGTGGCTCGGTACTGTCGCGGCAAGTACTGGCTGCACCAGAACGCGACGGAACTTACGATTCCCAGACCAACCAGCGCCAGACGCCAACGACGCACGAGGATGCGCGCGTACTCGTTGAGAGCGTTGCGCACGTCCTCGAAGCCGCGGTCTTGATGGTTCGCCATGATGTCCGTTGTCCGTTGTGCTTCGGTTTAGTATCCGAACGGGCCGTCGTCTTCGTCGGATTTGGTCGGCCCCCAGCCTTCGCGGTAATCCTCGGTGGAGTCGATCGTGCGGGCCGGGAGGTTGTAGGCCCGGACTGCCGGCTCGAGCGGGTATAGCAGTTCGCGCACACGCAGGCCGATCCAGGCCAGCGGCGTCGGCGGCACTTCGATGATGTCGCCTTCCTGTAGCAGGACGTTTTGTCGCACGTCCCCCGTGCGCACCATCTTGTCCAGATCCACGACGATCGTCTTACGCGCTTGTTTATCGGGCGAGGGGCGCACGACGCGCACCTGCGAGCGCCAAGCCAGGAACGTCGGCTGGGCCCGGGCGAGCGCCTTGAGCAGCGTATCGCGTCCCGTAAACGGTTTGGCCCCGGGCGAGGCAACCTGCCCGAAGATGTAGTAATGCTGGCTGCGGTACGCGGTTACTTCCACCGCCACTTCCGGGTCGATGTAGTAACGCGAAAGCAGCGCTTCGAGCTTCCCGGCCAGCGCCTGCGTGGTCAGCCCGGCCACGTCGACCTCGTCCAGCAAACGCAGGACGATCTTTCCGTCGGCGCGCACCGTCTGCGTCACCCCGTCAACCTCCGGCGCCGTCGGCGCGTGGAGGGTGACCTCGTCGGGTGGCATCACGGTGTAGTGGCCAGCCGAGACGCTGACTTCGTGCGAACGCAGGAATTCCACCAACTGCCCGTGTGATGATGCACAGCCACTCGACCAGGCGGCCAATAGACACAGCCCGATCGCTCCGGTAGTGGTGCGGCCTTGGCGGGTGGTGGTGACCCAGGACCTCTCGTGTGACAAATCGTTGCGGCACATAGCGTTACGTTCTCGCTCTGTTGCCTTGGCCCTCCCTGGCCGACGGTGTTGGTGCCTACACTTCCTCACCGCGGGTTATCGACCAAAACGGGGTGAGTGTGAAGTTACGGGTAGAACTCTTCGTTTTTAGCGGGCGCATCGTGTCAGTGTTTCAGGACCTGTCGTTGTGGACCGATTAATCATGGGCGCACTCGCGAGATGGAACAGTGCTATGAAGGCCCATGAGCATTTTGGACTGAAGCTGCCGCCCTTCGAGAGTTGGCCGGATCCACGTTTCTTTGTCCGGTCCGCGGGGCATCAGGAAGTGTTGGCGACGCTGCAATATGCGCTCTACGCCAATAAGGCCTGCTGCATCGTGGTCGGTGACTCGGGGTCCGGAAAGACGCTCCTGGCACGCGTGTTGTGCGGACAGGCCGACCGGCGCACGACCGTACTGTGGGTGCATGGCATCGGCCAACCCGAGCGCGGCACAGAGGTTACGATCCACTCCCCGGCTGGCCTGCGCCAGCCGGCGCTGACAGCGGAGTCGAAGGAAACCACGCTGGCCGACTGGTGGCGCTCGCAACGCCGCGCTGTTGGCGCGCCGCTGCTGGTCATCGACGACGCCGATGAACTGCCCGCCAGTGGCTGGCACGATGTGATCGCGTTGCTGACCCGCGAAGCCCACCGGCCCCACCCGGTGAACGTGGTACTGCTGGGGTTGCCTCGGCTACGCCACATCCTGGCGGTGCCGGAGCTGGAGCGTCTGCGGCGTCGTCTGTTCCGCGTCGTTACGATGACGCCGCTCAGCCGCGCCCAGGTGCGTGAGTATGTGGACTGTCGCATCGCCGCCGCTGGTGGCGAAGGCGAGCGCATCTTCACGGATGAAGCCAGCGACGAGATCCACAGCCTGACCCACGGCAATCCATCCTTGATCAACCTGGTCTGCGACAATGCCCTGATCGAAGCCTATAGCGAGGGCCGTACGCAGATTGATGCGGAGCACGTACGCGGGGCGACCCGGGCCGCGCTGGGCGGAGTGCCCGCTCCGGGCCAGACGCTGGAGGCTCCGCTAACCGGCAACGCCCTGAGCGAGCATGCTCTGCCCACGGGACGGATACGTGCTGTAGCTCTGCCCGGTGGCGCAAGAGCATCGCGGCCAGCACTGACGCGCACGGTGGCTACGCCGCCGGTGGCAGCATCCGGTGCGCTGGCCCGTCGCGATCCGGCCGTGGAGCACCAACTCGGCCAACTCGAAGCGCGGCTCAGCCGGGCTTTGTCCACCGTCCGGCAGGCGCGTGATGGCGACGGCAACGGCGCTCCAGTGGCAGACAAGCCGTGCACGGTCGTCACGCCGACGGCAGGGTCGGTGAATGATACTCGGGCGGTGATCGTGGAGAACCCGAGTCTGGACGAGCGCCTGGGCAATCTCGCGATTAGGTTGACGAACGTGATCAACAAGGTGCGCGAGGCGCGTCTCCGCTGCGAGAGCGGGGCTCTACGGGCCGCTGCCGAGGCTGTGTCAGCAAGCGTGGCCAGTGAGGTGCTCGAGACGAGGAGCGGAGCTGAGACGGCCGAGTTGGAGGCGAGTGCCGTCTGACGGGGTCGCCGCGGCCCGGCAACACACTCTCCGTACGGCACGCGGATTGGTCAGAACCCGACGAACAAGCTGACTTGACAGTTACACAACGTGCGGATCACGGCTCGACGAGCTGACCTGCATGCGCCGCGCGCTCTGCGACCTTACCGCATTCCAATTCAAGCAGTGCCAGGCCGCGCTGCACATAGCCGTCCCAGGAGAACGCCTCATCGGCGTAGTCCGCCGCCCGCCGGCCCATCGCCCGCCGCTCATCTTCGTTGCGCATGATCGCTTCCAGCATCTGCACGAGTGATTCCGGGTCCGCGCGCGTGTACGTGAGGCCCAGACGGTGGCTCCGTATTGTTGCGGCCAGCGGGCTGAGCGTGTGGGGGGGCCGGTCGTCCGGAAGCACGACCGGGACGCCGGCCAGCAGGGCCTCAGCGATCGCTAGGCCGAAGGTCTCGTGCCGGCTGGCGGCGACCAGAATGTCGGCCGCCGCCAACCAGTTGGCCGGCGTTCGCTCCTGCCCGAGGAAGAGCGTTCGCGTTTCGATCGCACTGCCGCGCAGCTCTTCCCGCACGACCGCGATGTCGGGGCCATCGCCCAGCAGGGCCCACCACCAATTTGGCTGAGCGTGCCGCGCCAGGGCGCGGGCGATGTGGCGCTGCCCCTTGTTCTCATTTATGAGACCTATCGTGAGCAGCAGCCGGGCGTCAGGCGGGACGCCCAGTTCCGCGCGTGTCCGCGTGACCCGCAGCGCGTGTTCGCGGTCGATGCCCAGTGGACGAACGTCGTTTGGCACACGCAGCGGACAGTAGAGCCGCTCCACTGCGTCGCGGATCGCCGCGCAGGTCAGCAGAACCGCCCGACTTTGCTGAAAGGCCTGGCGTTCGAGCCACGTGAACGGTGACCGCGGTGCTTCCGGGTGTTCCACCTGATCCAGCACCGCCGGACAATACAGGACCGGGACGTTGGGGAGTGTCCAGCGTGTGGCCATAGCCAGCACGGGCGAGAGGGCGAAGACGGCATCGACGTGCGCGGTGGTCTTCGGCACCCTGCGATACCAGAAAGGTAGCGAGCCGACCGGCGGAAACCGCCACAGCAGCGGCCACGAACGCGGCTGGCAGGCGAAAACCTCGTCATAGTCCGGATCCCGCGTCGGGCGGCCGTCACCGGTGCACAAAAGCGAAACGCGCAGCCCCGCGCTGCGCAGACCTTGTGCAATACCTCGGGCATGCAAGGCCCCGCCGCCAATGGCGTCGTGTGGGCTCATGACCTGGATCTGGATCGTCGGTTGGTCTCCGTTCATTCAACGTCTACCCGTCACCGCCCGCCGCGCCGTCTGAGTGCACTCCAGCGCGCGGCACCGATCAGTCGCTCGGCAAAGACAGCGAGCATGTAGCGACGTCCCAGTGCCAGCGGATGCCGCAGCGCCAGCCGTCCCAGCGAGCTCCAATCGAGCCGGTTTTGGCGCTTGTGCGATGACACGATCGCGTTGACGAGCTGATCCGCCAGAAAACGCCGACACCCGCGCCGCATCCGCCAATAGCGCCACCGCCACGGCGGTCCCCAATATGGCCGTGAGACCTGGGCCTGTTCCTCGTTGAACCCGCGGCCGAAATAGGCGCTGCCCGACTTGCTGTCCGGATGGACGATGTAGCGCGCCAGTGTCTGGTCGACAATCTTCACCGGGTAGTGCTGAGCCAACCGCAGCCAGAAGTCATAGTCCATCGCGTAATGCAGGTCCGGGCGCAGTTCGCCGACCTGTTGGAGCACTTCGCGGCGGAAGAGCACACCCGGTTGGCAGAGGCCGTAGCCACCGCTCCAGAACTGCACCAGCCCGTCCACGCCGCTGAAGCGCGGCACCAGTGTTTCGAGCCGGTTGCCATCGGCGTCGATGACTTCCACCCGGCCGGCGATGGCCATTACACCTGTATCACGGTGCAGCTCACGTGCGGCCAGGGCGAACACTCCGGGTTCGTAGGAGTCGTCCGCGTTGATCCAGGCGATGATCTCGCCGCGTGCCCGGCGGAAGCCTTTGTTGAGCGCGTCGCTCTGACCGCGATCGGGCTCGCTGCGGCAATCGAGGTGCGTGTAGCGGCGCAGGATGTCGAGCGTCTGGTCGGTCGAGCAGTTGTCACAGACGATGTGCTCGATATTAGCGTACTCCTGGTCCAGGACGCTCTGCACGCAACGTTCGACGAAGGCCCCCTGGTTGAAGGAGGGGGTCACGACCGAGATCAACGGCTGCTCGGTGGGTGGTTTCGCCGCCGGGATGGCCGCGCGCTGCGCAACCGTGGGGCCCGGGCTGCCCACTGCCACCGACTTCATGAGACACCTCCCCAGGCCGGTTGTTCGGCGGCGCGTCCTATCGGGGTGGAACAGACCGTTGGGGGGCGCTGCCAGCCGATGGCGTGGCAGAGCCAGCGTGCGATTTGTCCCGGGGTGCGAACCGGGCTGCGGCCGGTACGGCGCTGCCAAGCGTGTAGCGCTTCGACATAAGTCTGCCGGTACGCGGCGGCGACCGTGGAGACACGGTGCGTCTCAGCCACACGCCGCCGCGCTGCGGCACCCATGCGGCGGGCCCGCTCGACGTCGCCGGCGACGAATACCAGACCAGCGGCCAACTCAGCCGGGTGGGCCGCGCGCGCGAGGAAGCCGGTCTCGCGGTGGGCGATCTGCTCGGGCACACCACCGACGTTGTACGCGACGATCGGCGTGCCGCAGGCCATGGCTTCCAGTGTGGTCAGTGGGTAGTTCTCGGCCAGCGAAGGGAAGAGGCAGACATCGGCGGCGGCGTAGGCCTGGGCCAGCGATTCACGGAGTTCAACGAAGGGCAGGGCTTTGCCGTGCAGACCTGACTCGGTCAGCAGCTTCTCGCTGTTGCGGCCGATGATGAGCAGTTGCAGACCGCCAAGAGTGCGAGCCGCGCTGCGCAGCGCAACCAGCGCATCGCGTCCGCCCTTGAGCGTGTCCGACCAGTTCGCACCGGTCATGACTATGAGCGGTCCGTCCGGGCGCAAGCCGAACTGCTGCCGTAGCGCGCCGCGCGCCGCGACAGGCTTGAAGCAGTCGCAGTCGATCGGGTTGGGGATGACACGTAGATGCAGGTGGGCGAATGCCGGCAGCGTTCGTACCTGCCGAGCCAACCAGTGGGATGGAGTCACCAGCAGCGGTTGCGCGGCCCGGATGAGCCGCGGCTTCAGCCAGCGGTAGAAGCGGCTGCGGTCCACAGGGCTCATCGGGTACACGCCTCGTAGCGGGCACCGGCCACAAGCCTGTTGCCAGCGCTGGCAAGAACGCGGCGTGGCGCAGTTCCCGGTCAGCGGCCAGAAATCGTGCCAGGTCCAGACGATCGGCTTCTCCCAGCCCCAGAGCGGCAGGGCGGCGAGCGAGAGGTATTCGCCGTGCAGATTGTGCCAGTGCAGCACATCCGCCGCCGCGTACTCCGCGCGGCAGTTCCACAGCAGCGACGAGGGATGCCCCAACTCGGGCCAGCCGTGTTTACCCAGCCACTGACCGGCCCGCCGCTCAAGCCAGTGCCCGGTCTGATGGCAATCCGGTTCGTGCCTGGGGTTTCCGGCTACGAATGCGGCGACGGTGTTTCCATCCCGGCGGAGTTGGTCCGCCAGAGCCTCACCAACGCGGCCAGCACCGCCGCCGTTCTGCCGCGTGTTGACCATCAGGATATTGAGCGCCGCGGACGAGTCGGGCGGTGGGCTGGTCACTGGCACCACTCCTCGAAGCGGTTAACGAACTCGGCCACGGGCCAGTCACGCACCAGGCAGCGCGGTAGGGCGAAGCGGCTGCGGGCCCAGCGCACGTTGCCGTTCCAGTTTGCGAATGCGCAGCGGTAGCCTGCCGTCTCTGCCGCCCGCTCGGCTCGCTGATCAAAGTCCTCCCGTCCGCCGAAGGGATAGGCCATCGTCGCGAGCGGCACGCCAAGGGCTTGCTCCAGATCGCGTTTGGACTGACTGATCTCGCGGTGCACGTCTTCGTCGCCGAGCGCAGCCAGACGCGCGTGTGTGCAGGTGTGGGCCCCGACGTGCATGCCCGCGGCACACCACGCGCGCAGCTCATCCGCGGTCGCGGGGCGCCGTGCGGGCTCGGCTTTCAGCTCGATGCCGCATTGGCTGGCGAGGGTATCCAACGCCGCGTCGCGCTGCTGTGCGTCGTACTGCTTGAGGATTCCGAGCAGCTCGGCGTAGACGTCATCGAAGCCCGCCGTGCAGAGCACCTTCGCGCCGGCCGGCAACGTTAGTGCTCCGCTTTGCGGCTGCGTGGCGGCATGGGTGGCCTGTGCGACGATCCGGTCCAGCGCGTCCCACCAGAACAGGCGCGGGCTGTCAACGCTGGCACTAGTGACGAACAGGAGGGCGGCATGGCCGTAACGCCGTAAGATCGGCAGGGCGTGGGCCACATTGTCGGCATAGCCGTCGTCGAACGTGATCAACACGCGTGGTTTCCGGGCCAGGGGCCGCTCGCCGAGCACGGCCAGAAACCGGGCTTCGCTTTGCACGCGGGCGTGCTCACTGAGCCAAGCCATCTGGTCGGCGAAGTTCCGGCAACTGACGACCAGCCTATTCACGTCGAGACCCACCTCCGGCAGCACGCGGTGGTACAGCAGCACGATCGTAGAGGCCGCAACACGGCGGCGCAACGATGCCCGCAGCCCCGGCGGCAGAGCCCAGGCCGCGGTGCGTCTGAGCCATGACGGCGGCGACGGCAGGAGCGCCGGCTCGCACGCGATATCAGTCTGGCCTGGGGTTGGCGACGGTGGCCTCATTGGTCGCATTGTGTCGGCTGTCTTACTGGCGCCCGCCTTGGACGCCGTACGGGTCACACTTTTCGAAACCAGTAGTAGCACTCGAACGACCAGATACACGACCACAGCCGCGCACGCTGATGGGCGGGGAAGTTGTCTACCGCTGCGAGGATGGCCGCGGCCTCATCGGATGGCAGCACCGGCGGAGGCGGCTGTTTATCAGCTACCCAGCGTTGCAGACGCCAGGCTTGACGGCTCAGCCGCGGCAGTTGTTTGAGGAAGTACCGGCGCTGGTCGGGTGTGTTGACGAAGCCGCCGCACCCGCTGAGCCGCAGACCCGCGCGGCGTGCCCAACGGATCAGCGTTCCCGGCCAGATGGCGCGGTCCAGAGGCTGCGTCGAGCGATACAAGCCCATCCGCTGAAGCCAGCGCCACATGTACGTATCGGTTACGAGCGACACGATCCCATCGCGCCGGACGATGCGGGCCAGATCGGCCAACCACGCCGCGGGATCGGTGACATGCTCGATGACGGCGGTACTGACGGCGGCGTCGAAGCTCTCCGGCTTGAACGGGAACCCAGCGTTGTGGACGGTTTCCGCCTTCGCCGGTCCCCGTCGTCTGACCGCTTCCAGGCGTTCCTCGCTGATTTCCTGGCCAACCAACCGCTCATAGCCGAGGGCGGCCAGAGCTCGCAGCAACCGCCCGGCTCCGCACCCGGCCTCGATGATGCGGGCCGACTTGGGCAGCGTCAGCAGCGGCTTGATGCCGGCGGCGTAACGCACATGCTCGGTAACCAGGGGGATCACGCCCAGATCGTCCGCGACGCGGTCCCAGGCTACGGCCAGTGTCTCGGTCACGAGCTACACTCCCCACACGCGCCGACCGCCGGGCACCGACGCGGCTACACTGAGCAAGCACGCCAGAGGCGGACTATTGAGCCTCGCGAACCGCACGTGCCGTGATGATGAGCGGATAATCTTCATCTAGATGGTCCAGTTCGCGCGTGGACAACTCCTCCGTAGCGAGGCCATAGAGAAACGCGCTGGCCACACGTACGTTGCCGTGTACCTGTAGCTCGAGCGCCTCCGGGGGGAACGCCTCCTCCAGCAGCCGCCTGAGCGACGCGTCCGTGAACCGCCAGAAATCGCCCCAGCGGTCCATGTCGTAACGCGAAATCTGGCTGATGCCCGGCACGGTGGTGAGCAGCACACCCCCGGGTTTCAGGATGCGGTGGCAGTGCCGCACTACTGCGCGGGTGTCGAAGATGAACGGCAAGACCTGTGTCAGAACCAGGCAGTCGTACTGCTCGTCCGGGATCGCCGTCGCCTCGGCCAGATCGGTGACTACCGTTGTGCCCGGGCCGGGGGTGGTGTTCAGCACGTCAGCCGTCTGTACCCGCTCGCCGCCAAACCGCCGCGTGTAGGTGTTATCACCGGCTTCGAGCACTCGGCCGTGTATGTCGGCAGCGTGGGTCGCGAGAAACGACTCGATGTAGTAGCGATCGATTGGCTGGCCGCGGTCGAAACCAAACACTCGGCTGACCGGCTCGAGCGCCGCGGTGGCCGTTCGGCCACCGAAGCCGCGCAACCCATATCGTCGCCGGGCTCGCTCCGCCCGCGAGCCGACCGCACGTTTGACCCGCGTCAGAAAGGCGGTGGCGGCAGAAGTCATCCGATTCCTCTCGCGCTGCGAGGCGCGGGCCCTGCGGGTACGCCGGCGCGCAGCACCGCTGCATTCCACCACGCTCGCAACGTGGTTCCCGCTACTCTATCGGGCTCTTGCCGGGGTTGATTTCAGCGGGCGGGTTTGCGGGTGACGCCAGCGCCCGCGCTTATCGGACGCTCGAGGCGCCCTAAGGTACGCGCGCACCTGACGCCGATAAACCATGTGACTGGAAGCTGTTTAGAACCTAGCCCAGAACCGTCCAGAGGTAGGTAGCAGAACCGAGCCGCGCGCGTAAGCACGCGGTTCTTCGGTAACCGCTCCCTTACGGTCGCGGCTCGGCAGAAGTTTTGGGATAGGTTCTGATGACCCTGTGGCGCGGACCGCGGTGCACGCAACCGGCCGCCTGAGGTCTTCGGCGGAGGTGACACGGAAGGTATGTGCGGCATCCTGGGTGTCGTTGGTCCGCCGGTTCGCGCAGGTGATCTGCCCTCTTTCCACCACGCGTTGGGGCTGCTGCAACATCGCGGTCCGGACAACTCCGGTGTATGGCATGATCAGTGGGCCCTGCTAGGGCACACGCGCCTATCGATCATCGATCTTTCGGACGAGGCGAACCAGCCGCTGCACGACGCCGCGGGGCGCTTCCACATCGTCTACAACGGCGAGATCTACAACTACCAGGATATCAGGACGCAACTGCTGGACGCAGGGGCACGCGTCCGCAGCGATTCTGATACGGAAGTCGTGCTGGAGGCGTACAAGTGCTGGGGGCCCGCGGCCCTCCAACGCTTCAACGGCATGTTCGCGTTCGTCATATACGACGAGGTTACGCGGCGCATCTTTGCGGCTCGCGACCGTTTTGGCGTCAAACCGCTGTACTACAGCGAGCGCGACGGTTGCTTCCGCTTTGCTTCAGAGATGAAGGCCCTGCTGGCGTTGGGGAGTTCGCGGCAGCCGAATTGGCGTCAAGTCAGCCAGTACTTGCAGGGCTGGGGCTGTGACGCAAGCGATGAGACAGTGTTCGCGGGGATCTCCGCGCTGCCGGCCGGGCACTTTCTGGAGTTTGACGGTGGCCGCTTGCGCGTCGTGCAGTGGTGGGACATCGCCGAGCGGCGTGTGGATGTGCCCAAGCGCTACGATGAGCGCGTGTCTGCCTTTCGGGAGCTGCTCTCGGACGCGGTGCGCTTGCGGTTGCGCAACGACGTCGAGACTGGCGTGTGCCTGAGCGGGGGGATGGACTCCTCCGCCGTCTATGGCTTCGCCCGCGAGTTGCATAGGCTGGGCAAGGTTCGTTTCGCCACATCTGCGGCACCGAAGAGCTTTCGCGTATTCTCGATTTCGTACCCGGGGACGGCGGTGGACGAATACCCCTGGGCCGAACAATGTGTGCGGGCCTGGAACGACAACTCGCGCGTCTCGGTGGTGCAACCGACACCGGAGCGCTTTCCGGAGTTGATCGACGACGTGATCTGGCACCAGGAGGCGCCCGTCTGGTCGTCGTCGGTGCTGGCATTCCACATTCTATATGAGCACATCGCCAGTGAGCAGACGCGGGTGGTTCTGGAAGGTCACGGGGGCGACGAGCTGCTGGGCGGCTACCCTTACATGGTTCAGGCGGCGGTCGAATCCTTCGCGGCCGCGGGGCGGTGGCGCTGGGCCTGGCAGGCGGCGCGCTGTCTGGCCCAGACCCAGAACCCGGCGATCGACGAGCGCGGGTTTCCGGCTTGGAAGGTGTTTCTGCGGGCGTTTCCGCGCTCGCGCGCCGCGCTGCGCTGGCTGGACTGGCAGGTCAACCGCTTCCGGCGCGGTGGGCGGGAGCAGCCGGCCTTGTGTTCGTATGTCTCGCCCGACATTGCCCAGGCCTGTCCGCCGACGACGCCCGCGCCCGTGGACGGGATGAGTTCTCTCGGGGCCACGTTGTCGGCGGCGTTCACGGAGCGGATTCTACCGATCGTGCTGCGCGTGGTCGATCGAGCCACGATGACCTATGGCATCGAGTCGCGCGCGCCGCTACTCGACTATCGTCTCGTGCAGTTTGCGTTCTCACTGCCCGACGAAGACCGCATCGCCCGGCAGACCAAGCGAATTCTGCGCAGCGCGGCGGCCAAGGTGGTGCCGCGGGGCGTCATTAGGCGGCGGGCCAAGATGGGGTTCGCGATCGCGGAGCGGGACTGGTTCGATTCCCCGGTGGTCAGCGACTATCTCCGGGACGTGTGCGGCAGTGCTGAGGTACGTCAAGCTGATTTCCTGGACGGTGCCGCGTTGCAGGCTGATGTGGAGCGCTGCGCCCGCGATGGCTTCACTTGGCTGGATACGACGCGAATCTGGGAGGCTTTGAACATCTTCCTGTGGCACAAGCGTTTCGTACGCAACACGCTCGTGCCGGACCGGCCGCCGGTGGAGGAGGCAGCGTGCCTGACACCGGCATAGCACAAGGCGCGGTGGGCTTCACGGTTTCGACCGGGCTCGACAAAGACGCGCAGCGCCGGCAGACCGCGGCGCAGCACCGGGCGCTGCGTCATTTTCCCTGGCTGCGCCAAACGACGCTGCGCCAAGGACCAACGACGCTGGACCTGTGGAGCCACCACGAGTCCGAAATGTCGGTACACAGCAGCGCTGACGGGCACTTGCACGTGCTCATCGGATCACCGGTCGGGCGTCACGCCTGGGACGACGTGACGTCCGAACTGGATCGCCGCGGCGACGAACGGTTCGAATCACCCTGGAACGGCCGCGTCGTTCTGCTGCGCATTGCGCCGGATGGGCGGTCCTGGGCGCTGTGGAATGATTGGAACGGGAGCATTCCGGTCTTTCACGCCGCCGTCGGCGCGGGTCGCTGTGTCAGCACGCTCGAACCTGTCGTCGTCGCGGCGGCGGACTTCACGCCGGACGATTTCTACCTGCCGGGGTTGGTGAGCCTGCTGGTCAACGGTCACTACCTGGGTGATTGGACGCTGTTCGCGGGGATGCGAACCGTTCTGCCGGATTCGATCGCGCGCTGGGATGAGTGTGGCTTTCGGAGCGTGCGGCTGGGGACGGTGACGCCAACCGACGTGAACTGGGGGCGTGCCTGGGCCGAGTTGGTGGACGAGATGTACGAGCTCTCCCGGGCGGCCATGGAAGCGGCTCTGGCCCCGCACGGGGCGTGGGTTCTGCCGCTGTCGGGCGGCGTGGATTCGCGGCTGGTGGCGGCCGTGGGCGTGGACCGGGGCTGTGAGCTGCACGCGTACACTTATGGTCCGGCCACCTGGGACGAGGTGATCTACGCCCGCCAGGTTGCCAAGGCGTTGAAAACTCCCTGGACGCGCGTGGATCTCGGTACGAACTACCTGACGCGGTACTCACGTATGTGGGCGGACTGGTTCGGCAGCGCGTTGCACTTCCACGGCATGTACCAGATGCCCTTCCTGGAGCATCTGCGCGGCGCCGCGCCGGGACCGATGCTCCAGGGCTACCTGGGCGATCCGCTGGCGGGGAACCACGTCGCCGGTCTGCGCGCCACGCACGATGGCGGAGATTGCCGGGCCGTGGCGATGCACGGCGACCTCCGCTGGTCGCTCGACGATCTGCCGGGCTTGCTGCGTCTGGATGCTACCGATGCGGGCGCGGCCGTGAGCGCGGAGATTCGCCGCGAGATTTCAGAGGCGCCCGGCGCCAGGTTTCAACAATTGATGCTCCTGGACCTGTGGACGCGGCAGCGGCTGTTCGTCTACTACCAGCCGATGATGTACGACTACTGGCGCGGCGTCGCGACGCCGTTCTTTGACCGGCAGTACGCCCGTTTCTGTTTCTCGCTGCCGGAGGAGGCGCTCGCTGGGCGCAAGCTCCAGATGGACATGATTCGGCGGCACTACCCGGCGCTGGCCGCAATCGGCGGGACGCATCGCCGCACGCCGTTACGGCCGCCCTTGTCCTGGCGTCTGCGGGCCGCGCTGGAATGGCGGTTGCCTGCGGCCTTGCGGGTCGGGCCGCTGCGCGAGTTCAACCCCACACCGAACACGCTCCATCCGGATTGCATCCGTGCGGCCGGCGAGGCGGCGGTCTGGCCGATTCCGGAGGCGCGCGCCCAACTCGGCGAGTGGTTCAACCTGGAGTTGATCGACGAGGCCATCGAGAACGCGCAGCGGGGTGACTGGACGGCGGTCAACCGGCTGGAAGCGGTGCAGACTGTGGCGCTGCGTGTGCTCTGCGAACAGGGGGTGCTGTGTTGATGGCCGCCGCGCGCTTGCACATACCGCTTGCGCCACGAGGGGGTGACGGTTCACGCTGGACGCTGTGCGCCGTCGGTGACGTGTGTGTGCCGGTTGAAGACGTTCAGGCAGTACCGCAGCAACCATTGGCGGAGCGGTTTGCGGAGGACCTGACGACGCTGATTCGTGGGGCGGAGCTGAGCATAGTCAATCTCGAGGCGCCGACGTGTCACGCCGGGATACCTATCCCGAAATCCGGGCCACCTTTGCGGATGCACACCGCGGTGCCGGCCGAACTCCGGTCAATCGGCTTTGATGTCGCGACCCTGGCCAACAACCATGTGATGGACTTCGGCCCGGAGGGATTGGATGAGACGCTGACCGCCTGCCAACAGGCCGGCTTGTCAACCTGTGGCGCGGGGGCGAATGGCGCCGCGGCGGCCCAACCCGTGCGCGCGCAGCCGGCGGACGGCGTCCGAGTGAGCGTGCTGGCCTTTTGCGAACGCGAGTTCGGCATCGCCGCCAATGGTAGCGCCGGAACAGCCTGGCTTTCCGACCCGACCACACTGAACGCCGTCGCCGAGGCCTGTTCGGCCGCGGATGTCGTCGTCGTTGTGGCGCACGGAGGCGTGGAGGCGGTTCCGCTGCCACCGCCGCAGCGCTGCGAGCAGATGCGGCGTCTGGTGGATGCCGGGGCCACGCTCGTCATCGGGCATCACCCCCACGTACCGCACGGTTGGGAGCAACATGGCGGCGGTTTTGTCCTTTACAGCCTGGGAAACTGCCTCTTCGACTATGCTGGGGGGGAACGGCTGCCCAAGACCGATTGGGGACTGGCGGTGACGGCCACGTTTGAGGGGGCCACGCTGGCAGGCGTGGAGATCGCGCTAACCGAGCAACGGGACGGCATCGTCGGCATCATGCAGCAAACAGGTGAGCACTGGGACTACCTGAAGAGACTGTGCGCCGTGACCGCGGACAGGGATCGGCATACGGCCTGCTGGCAGGAACTCGCGCTGCAACTGTTGGCGACGCGCTATCGACCCTACCTGGTGGATGCGGTCGCCGGCCCGCGGCCACCGGTCGGTGTCAGGCCGGAGGCAAAGCGATTGTTGCACAGCCTGGGACGGCGAATCGGTCTGCTGCCGCCTCTGGCCGCTGACGAGCGCCCGGGCAACCTGCGGGATCCGTTGTTGCTGCTCAACCTGCTGCGCAACGAGTCGCACCGCTGGGCGATCACCGCCGCGCTTGAAGTGCTGAGCGGCGCCGCCGCCGATTGGCGGACGCCGGAGACAGAAGCCGAAGTGCGCGAACTGCTGAGGTGGACGTTGGACTAAATCGGCGTGCGCGATCTTGCGCCAGTCCACTGGCCCTGTGGCCGCGCGGGCTGAAGCCCGCGGCTCTTTGTTGTCCCCGAATCGCGCACGCTGATTCAGAACGAGAAGTGTAGCGGCCGGGCCCCGTTTCGGCCGTAGAAGGCCCAGGTGCGATGCGCATTGCGATAGTGAACACAGACTACGTGGGCTTTGCCAAATGGCTGTATGAGCAGAATCCGGGACTGGGCGCGCAGTCATACGACGAGCAACTGCGCGTGCGTATGCACAGCCTCTTTGGTATCGCGGACTTCTGGTCCACCGCGCTGCGCGCGTCCGGGCACGAGGCGCGGGATTTTCTCCTCAACGTCGCGCCGTTGCAGAAGCGCTGGGCGCGTGAGCACGGCGTGCGCTATGCCAAAGGTCCGTGGCGTATGCGTTTTCGTCGGGGCGTGGTCCCGTGGCTGTATCGGGCGGCGGATGAGCGCTGGATGTACGATATTCTCGAAGCGCAGCTACGCGAATACCGCCCGGACGTGCTGTACTGCCTGGCGATCGAGGCGATCGGGAGCGAGTTTCTCGACCGTGTTCGGGACACGTACCGGATCGCGGTGGGGCAGCACGCCGCCCCGCTCGTCGCGCACGATCTGTCCTCGTACGACCTGATGCTCTCGTCGCTGCCGAATCTCGTGGAGCACTTTCGGGAGCAGGGATTGCGCAGCGAGTATTTCCGGCTGGCGTTCGCGCGGCCGGTGCTTGTGCGGCTGCAACGCGGTCCGAAACGGTACGACCTGGTGTTTGTCGGCGGGCTGGCCGGGCCACACGAACGTGGGGCCCAGATCCTGGAACGCCTTTGTAAGACGGTGAACGTGGCGGTGTTCGGCTATGGCGGAAACCTGTTGCCGGAAACGTCCGCGGTACGGGCGGCGTGCCACCCGCCCTTGTGGGGGCTGGAGATGTACCAAACCCTGCGCGACGCCCGGCTCGTGTTCAACCGCCACATCGACGTGGCCGGCGACTACGCCAACAACATGCGGCTGTACGAAGCGACGGGCGTCGGCACGGCACTGCTGACCGATGCGAAACGCAATCTCACGGAGCTTTTCGAGCCGGAGCGGGAAGTGCTTACCTACCGTACCGCCGACGAATGCGTCGAGCGGGCGCAGCACTACCTCACGCATGACGACGAGCGCGAGGCATTGGCCCAAGCCGGGCAGCAGCGTGTGTTGCGCGAACACACGTGGGAACGGCGCATGCCCGAGCTAATCGGCATACTGGAACGCTATCTCTGAGCGGCGCGCCACACGCGTCGAAACGGGCAACAACGCGATATGTCTAACCCGTGGCAACGTGACCTGGCTGATCGCGCGGCGATGCAGTTCGCGCTCGAGCGTCTGCACGCTTGTCCGCCCACGGCTCGCGCGGGTTGGTTGCCGTGGGTGCCTGAGCTGCGCTGGGATGCCCGGATCCAGGCAGCCTGGCGCCCGGGTGACCGGGCCGCCCAGAGCCTGCTCTACCCCACGGAATCTTCGGTGCGACAGCGGCTGGCACGCCACCTGTCCCACCTGCGCGGCGGTCACCGCCTGAGCATTCCTGCGGCGCACGACGTCGCGGACGGTGGACTGGTCGTGTTTCAGCGCGACTGCACCGTAGTCGCGGTGGCGCCGGGCCGCGGCGTGGTCGCCAAGGTCGTGCGTCGAGATGCGCGCGGTCTGCCAATCGTCGCGCGCGAGACGCGCGCTGCAAAACTGCTGCCGGAGTACGTACCAGCGATTCTGGAGCACGACGCGCCGGAACACGCGGCGGCGTTTCCCTTTGTGCTGGCGGAGTACGCGCCGAACGAGAACCCCGTTACGCGGGAGGAGTGGCCGGCCGTGCTGCCAGGCGTGCTCGAGATACTGCTCACGGGTTACGAACGGGCCGGATTTGTCGAGGAGAGCCTGCGGCCAGCCGTCGAGCGAACAATGGCCCAGGGGCAGACGCCCGGCGGTTCGGCGTTTGACCTGCGTTGTCGGCGCACCATTGACCAGATTGGGCGGGCATGCGGCGCGGCCGGCGATCCGCCGCTGCTCAGCACCACGGTCCACGGCGACCTGACCTGGAACAATGTGCACCGGACCGGCAACGGCCTGAAGCTGATCGACTGGGCGAACGGGGGGCGCCGCAACGTGTTTTTCGACCTGTTCATGCAGGAGTTTTACCGCGGCGAGGCGGAGTTCTGGTCGGAGTTGCCGCGGGCGCGTTCGCTGGAGTGGTTCGAGCGCTACTTCTTCGGGGCGTTCCTTCGTTTTCGGGCAGGCCTCGAAAGGCTGTGCGGCCGTGTGCTGTCGGTCGACGAGATCCGGGCGCAACTCGTCTTCTGCCTGCTGGAAATGGCGGTCGAGAACTACCGGCGCTACAGCGCCGTTGACGAAGTCGAAGGAGAGGAGTTCTTTCGGCACATCGACATGTGTGCCGCAGCGCTTCAGTCGGAGCGGACTGTCGTGACAGTCGGGTGATGGCCCCCTCTGCCTGCCGCACGGCTACGCCGACCGCGCGACCAGGAACAGCCCGCGTTTCACTTCGCGCGACTCGTAGTGCTCGTAATCGCCGACGACGTGCTCGGAAATCAGTTCCACGCGCGAACCGGTACAGGTGTCGTGAAGATAGTCGGCCAGCCACGTGCGCGCGTTCTCGGCCATGAAGGGCAGGCCGAATTCGTCGATCACCTCGCCTTCGCCGGACTCGAAGAACAGGCTGTCACGCGTATGGTGCCACAACGTGGCCAGCAGGTCGGTGGCGCGGCCCAGCTCGAACCGTTGCACCCAATGGTGCCAGACCGACAGCAGCAACGTGCAATCTACGGTGCCCAGCGTGCCCACGTTCTGCGGCGTGATGTCCATCTCGAGGAAATTGCAGGTGGGACGCAGGTGGCTGGGCGTGGCGTAACGTGCAATGCGAACGTGGCGGGGATTCAGATCGACCCCGATCACGTTGTAGCCCAACTCGGCGAGCCTGATCGCGAAGTACCCGTAGCAACTGCCGATGTCCAGCGCCGCTTTCCCAGCGCCGGGCGGTACGCGGGCAGCGATGTCCTCCCAGCGCGAGACCGACCCCCGGCCGCGTACGCCGGCGGAATGGACGCCTACCCACGGCAAGGGCTGGTAGTCGAGGGTGGGACGGTCGACGATATACTTGGTCGTGTCCAGGCGGAACAGCAGATGCTCCAACCCGCGGCGCACCTTGCTGCGGATCCGGTTCATCGATGGTATGCCGAGCAGGGTTGGCAAGAGAGCTTCCTCGCGTATTCGCCTGGGCCGGTCAGGGCGATCCAGCCTGGTGCTCTGTCAGACGTCATTTGATGGGTGGCTCGGGCGTCCCGCCCGAGATTGTCACAGGCGAGACGCCTGTGCCACACTTGATGTGGCCCATCATTCCACGTGTGACAGAGCACTGGTTGCGGTCGTGGCCCGACCGGTCCTTGTTCGTGGTATCGGTGACGGCCAGCACAGTGCTTGAGGCCCCCGGGGGCGGCACTACGTGTTAACGGCCGGCACTTTGACTTCGAGCACTTCACAATCGGTACAACTCGCCAGATGAATGTCGGCGTTGTCCGCCGGGAGCAGGAGCACATCGCCGGCACGGAAGGGACATTCGCACGCCGCCTGAACGAGCGTGCCTCGTCCCCTGACGGTGATCCAGACGGCCATCTCGCCGGGGGGCAGCGGGCGCGACGTGGGCGCCCGGAACTGGGTTTTGTCGATCAGGAAACGTTCGCACGTCGTCAGGCGTTCCACCAGCGTCGAGCCACGTTCGGCGGGCGCGCTCGTCGGCTGGAGAATCTGCTCCGGGGCCACGTCGTAGCGAATGTTGCGCAAGGCTTGCTCTATGTGCAACTCACGCGGGCGGCCGTCGGGCTCGACGCGGTCCCAATCGTAGAGGCGATAGGTTACATCCGACGGGGTTTGGATCTCCGCCACTACCAGGCCGGCGCCGAGCGCATGGACCGTTCCGCTCGGCAGGTAGTAGCACTGGCCGGGCGTGACTGGCCATTCGCGCAACAGCGCGGCGCTGGCCGGGCTGTTGGCGGCGTCGGCGACGTCGCGCGGCCCCACGCCAGGCTTGAGACCGATAAACATCTTGGCCCCCGGCTCCGCGTGGAGCACGAACCACGCCTCGTGCTTTACTCCGGGGCGCAAACCACGCGGATCGTCAGTTGTCGGCTTCGGATGCACTTGTACGCTGGGAGGCTGGCGGGCGTCGAGCAGCTTGATCAGCAGAGGAAAGCCCGAGTCGGTGAGTTCCGCCCGGCCGAGCAGATCGCCCCCCCACAACTCCACTAGCTTTGACACCGGCTGACCGGCGAGGGGACCGGACGCGACAAGTGATTCGTTGTCGGGCAGCCCGGACAACTCCCACGACTCTCCGATCGGTTCATGGCCGGGCAAGGGCTTGTGGAACAGCGTTGCCAGCATCCGCCCACCCCACGGCTTCGGCCTGAGCCTCGGCTCAAGCAGAACCGGCATGGGCGGGACGGAGACGGTTGCGGTGGTCGCCGCCTCAGCGGGCATCAATGCCGCAGCGTGATGCGCCGTAGTGTCTGTGTTGCGTGTTGGATGGTTGGGGGGGCACATTCCAAGCGACCACGAATACGCGTTTGCTATCGGACGTCGCCACGCCGTCGGCGAGCGTTCGTGCCGCGGCCGCGTTGGGGCGTCTGTCGCCCGGTTCGCGAGCGCGAGCGTGGTGTGGCAACTTCCTACGTATCGGACGCCGCCGAGCCTTGCCCTAGCGATATTTGCGCGGGACCGAATATCTGTCGGCTGGCTAAGACGCGCGCATGCCGACACCGATAGTTGCAGAGTGTAGGAGAATCGGACGTGAACCAAAGCCGGGCTTGCGTTGAAGGACCCGCGCCGTCGGTGCCCGTGCGCCGCGACGAACAGGCCTGCCCCGCGGTGTCTCCCGCGCGAGGCCTGGGTTTCGTTCCCGAAGGCAACACGGTGGCCGCTGCGCTGTCGCCGGGGCCTGATTCTGATATCGCCGTGACGACCATCGCACCACGGAGAGGCTGGCGTGCGATCGACCTGACCGAACTGTGGCGTGCCCGGGAGATGTTCCTTTTCCTCGTCTGGCGCGACGTGAAGGTGCGCTACAAGCAGACGGTGATCGGGGCGGCCTGGGCGATTCTGCAGCCACTCACGAGCATGATCATTTTCTCGCTCATTTTCGGACGTGTGGCGGGGATTCCGTCCGACGGTGTGCCGTACCCGCTGTTCGTGTTTGCCGGCATCCTGCCCTGGACCTTCTTCTCGACCGCGGTGTCACAAGCCGGAGTGAGCCTGGTGAACCAGGCCCAACTGGTGACCAAAGTGTACTTCCCGCGACTGCTCGTGCCGGCCTCGAGCATTGGCGTGGGACTGGTGGATTTCGGGCTGGGGTTGGTTGTCTACGTTGGCATCATGTGCTGGTACGCGCACCTGCCTGCGCTGACGGTGCTGTTGCTGCCGCTGCTGTTGTTGCTGATGGTGGTCGCCGGACTGGGCGTGGGCTATCTGCTCGCCAGCGTGACGGTGATCTACCGTGATTTTCGCCTGGCGATTCCGTTCATGATCCAGGCCTGGATGTTCCTGAGCCCGGTGGTTTACCCGGTTTCGTTTCTGCCCGAATCATACCGCTGGGCGCTGGCGCTGAACCCGATGACCGGCATCATCGAGGCGTTTCGCAGCGTGTTGTTGAATCGCCCGCTGGATTTGGGATTGCTGGGCGTGGCGGCCCTGGTGTCGCTCACGGTCTTCGTTGTGGGGGTCTACCGGTTCCGTCTCGCCGAGCGGCGGTTCGCGGACATCGTGTGAGTGTATGAGTACGCCGGCCATCGTCGCTGAGGACCTCGGAAAGCAATACAAGCTTGGTCTGCGCGCACAGGCGGCGACGACGTTTCGCGAGGCGCTCGCGCTTATGGCCACCGCCCCGCTGCGCCGCTGGCGAGCGCTGGGCGAGGCTTCCCAAGGCGATGAAATCCTCTGGGCCTTGCGGAACGTCTCGTTCGAGGTGCAGCCGGGCGAGGTGATCGGCATCATCGGGCGCAATGGGGCCGGCAAGAGCACGCTGTTGAAAGTGCTCGCACGGATCACCGATCCGAGCGAAGGCCGTGCCCGCATCCGCGGTCGGGTCCGCAGCCTGCTCGAAGTCGGCACGGGCATGCATCCCGAGCTGACCGGCCGCGACAACATCTATCTCAACGGCGCCCTGTTGGGGATGAAAAAGGCCGAGATCGAGCGCAAGTTCGACGAGATCGTCGCCTTCGCCGAGATCGAGCGCTTCCTCGACACCCCGGTCAAACGCTACTCCAGCGGCATGAGCGTGCGGCTGGGCTTCGCCGTCGCCGCGCACCTGGAACCAGAGATTCTCCTGGTTGACGAGGTGCTGGCGGTGGGCGACCTCGGCTTTCAGAAGAAGTGCGTGGGCAAGATGGAGCACGTCGCCGGTGGCGGACGGACAGTGTTGTTCGTAAGCCACAACATGGCGGCGGTGCGGCAGCTCTGCTCGCGGGCCATCCTCCTGGAACAGGGCACAGTGGCCCTGAACGACACTGCACACAACTGCATCGAGCAGTACCGCCGCTACTTCCGCGACGTGCAGCAGACCCCGCTGGCGGACCGCACGGACCGCAGCGGCAGCGGCCGCATGAAGTTCGTCGACGTGGGTGTGCGCGACGCTGAGACCGGCCACGAAGGCGTGGTTGCCAGCGGTAACACCGCGCTCGTCAGCTTCCGTGTGCGCCTGGCGGCGGGTGTGTGCTGGCGCCCGGATACGGTATTGCGCATGTCGCTGCTGGACGAGCAGGCCTACTGCCTCAGCCACTGCTCCAACCTGATCTCGGGCGAGCAGATTGACGCAACCGGCGACGAGGTCGCGGTGTCGTGCCGCATTCGGCGGCTGCCGCTGAACCGCGGCTTCTACACCTTCTCCGCCTCAGTGGGGACGGCGCATGAAATCTACGACTACCTCGCCGACCTCGGCAGCTTCGAGGTAACGCCCGGCATGTTCTACCAGACCGGGCGTCTGCCGGCGGCCGATCACTCTTCGGTATTGATGGACTACACCTGGACCGAACAAGCCGCGGAGAGCCTGAGCGCGTGAGTGTGCAGCCGGAGACATTCGTGTTGGACGTGGACGGCGTGCTGACCACCGGCCAGTTCCTGTATTCGGAGGCCGGCAAGGTCTACAAGATCTTCGGCCCCCACGACGCCGATGGCCTACGCCTGCTGCGCGACCGGCTGCGCATCCAGTTCATCTCCGCCGACCGGCGCGGTTTCGCGATCACGAAGAGACGCATCGTCGAGGACATGGGCTACCCACTGCGGCTGGTCTCCGAAGACGAGCGGGTCGCCTTCTTCGAAAACGAAGTGGGCTACGAGCGCACCGCGTTCATGGGCGACGGCATCTTCGACGCGCCCCTGCTGAAACGCTGTCTTTATGGCATCGCCCCGCACAGCGCCCGCCCGGAAGCAAAGGCGGCGGCGGACTATGTCACGCCGTCGGCCGCCGGCTGTGGCGCCGTGCTGGATGCCTGTCTACGGATCGAGGAGGTGTACTTTGGCGACCGTCGCGGCTGAGCCAACCGCCGCCCTGGCCGGCGCACCGGCGGCAGTGCGGAAACAACCCGTGCAGATCACCAGTCGTCTCGGCCTCGGTCCGATGAGCCGCGAGGTGGTCGACAGCATCTGTGCCTACGCCCGCGAGACGCGGATTCAGTTGATGCTGATCGCGTCACGCAACCAGGTCGAATGCGCCGAGTTGGGCGGCGGGTACGTGGGCAGCCTGTCCTCTGAAGCGCTGGTCGAGCGTGTACGCCGATACTCTGGCGGGTACGTCGTCGTGTGCCGCGATCATTGTGGCCCCTACATGGCCGCGGGTGATGCGGGGCATGATCCCGAGGCGGCCTTGGCCCGTGCGGTCGTTAGCCTCAAGCGCGACATCGAGGCCGGCTTCGACCTCATCCACGTGGATTGCTGCCACCACCGGGGAGACGTCCGCGAGGCGACGGCCGCGCTCCTGGAAGAGGCTCAGGCGCACGCCGAGAGGTGCGGTCGCGCGCTACTGTTCGAGGTGGGCACCGAGGAAAACGTTGGCCAGGGCACGGATGTGAGGACGTTCGAGTCCGATCTGGCCTTCATCCTGGACCTGGTCCGCCCGGAGTTCGTGGTCGGGCAGACCGGCAGCCTGGTGAAGGAGACGTTCCAGGTGGGTTTCTTCGACTACGCGCGGACGCGGCGTCTGGTCGAGGTCGCTCACAGCTATGACGTGAAGTTCAAGGAGCACAACTCCGACTACCTGGAACCGGCTGACCTGCGATTGCGATCCCGGGCCGGGGTCGACGCGATCAACGTGGCCCCCGAACTCGGCGTGGCCCAGACGCGGGCCGTTGTGCGCCTGGCGCAACAACAGGGCTTGTTCGGCGAGTTGGATGCGTTTCTGCGGCGGGCCGCGGCTACGGGCAAGTGGCGCAAGTGGCAGTACGGCAGCCCGGATGTGCGCCGGCAA
The DNA here is from genome assembly GCA_018814045.1 of Planctomycetota bacterium. GTDB lineage: Bacteria > Planctomycetota > Phycisphaerae > UBA1845 > Fen-1342 > JAHJAR01. The sequence continues at coordinate 34,565 of JAHJAR010000067.1, forward strand.
GGCCTGATCGCCGGGCACTACGCCTTCGGCACGGACGAATATCGTGCGCTGACGGCGCGGTTGGGCAGAGTCGCCGACGTGCAGGCGGCCATCGCTGCCGAGATTGCCGCGATCATCGAGCGCTACGTGGGAGGCATGCTGTGAAAGTGCTGATACCGACGGCGGGCATCGGCTCGCGTCTCGGCGGACTGACGGCGCATTACAACAAAGCTCTGTTGCCGATCGGCAAGCGGCCCGTCATCTCGCACATTATCGACTGGTATCCGGTGGGTACCGAGTTCATCGTCGCTCTGGGATACAAAGGCGACTACATCCGCCAGTTCCTCGAGCTGGCCTATCCCTCCACCGAGTTCTGCTTTGTGGACATAGACAACTTCGATGGCCCGGGGTCGGGGCTGGGCTACACGCTGCGCCTTTGCCGGCCGTACCTGGACGACGAGTTCGTCTTCCACGCCAATGACACGATCATCGTCGACAAGCACGTCAAGTTCCCGCTGCTGCACGACACGATGTTCCTGCACCGCGGCAGTCCCGATCCCAAGCGCTACCGCACGGCAGCGTGTGACGAGGCGACCGGACGCGTGCTGCACGTCTACGATAAGACCGAGGGGCGCCTGGAAGGCGTCTCCGATTATGTGGGCGTGGCGTACATCAAGGACTGCGCCGCGTTCGGAGCCTACCTGGACGCCATGCCGGTGGAGATCGGCGAGTCCGCGTACTTCATGCGCCGGACCGACGATGACCTGCGCGCCCAGTTCATCGAGGGCTGGTACGATATCGGCAACGTGGAGCAGTATCGCGCCGCGCTGCGTGACCTGGCGGATTTCAACAACCTGAACAAGCCCGATGAGGCGATCTACTTCCGCAAGTCGAAGGTCTTCAAGTTCTCTACGGACAGCGAGTTCATCCGCAAACGCGTGGAGCGGGCGGTGCATCTGGAGGGTTGCGTGCCCGAGGTGGCCGCCACCACCAGGAATTTCTACGTCTATGGCTATGTCCCGGGCGAGGTGCTGGCGAACAAGGCGTCGGTGCTAAGCGATTTCGAAGCCCTGCTGGAATGGTGCCTGCGGACGATCTGGCGCCCGATTCGCCTGCGGCAGAGCGAGTACCACGCCTTCGAGAACACCTGCTTCCAGTTCTACTACGACAAGACCATGGACCGCGTCGACGCCTTCTACAGCCGCTACAACTGCCAAGACGCGGCCGAGAGCATCAACGGCATACGCGCGCCCGAGTTGACCCGCATGGTCGAAATGGTCGATTGGGCCGACCTGAAACACGGCATCCCGGTGCTCTTCCACGGTGACCTGCATCTCGAGAACATCGTCAGGAGCGAGGGCGGCTTTGTACTACTGGATTGGCGGCAGGGTTTCGGCGACGAGTTGCGTTACGGCGACATCTACTACGATCTGGCAAAGCTGCTGCACGGGTTGATCGTCAATCACGACATCATCCGCAATGAGCAGTTCATCGTTGAAGCCGATGGCGACCGCGTCGTCTTTGACTTCCACCGCAAGCACCGGCTGATCGAATGTGAGCGCTACCTGCGGCTCTTCGTCGAGAATCAGGACCTGAGCTGGCGCAAGGTCTCGACGCTGGCCGGGTTGATCTTTCTGAATATCGCCGCCTTGCACCACCACCCCTATTCCCACCTGCTGTACTACCTCGGCAAGTCCATGCTCTGGCAGGGCATCAACAGCGGTCAGGTCGGCGAAGCGGAGGAACTGGTGGTGACCACGCCCGGCGGCTGGGTCCCGGGAGTACGCGAAGTTTCCGACGACGAGCGCGCCGGCAACTGGCGCGTGGGAAAGGTTCTGGCGCATGAACATACGGCATGAGCCGCGTGTACCGAGGTCTGCCGCGCGGCCCTGTTCATCCTGCGAGATGACTCTGACCGCCCCAGTTGCGGCACTGGAAGATGTGCCCGCTCTGTTGGGTTGCTCGCAGCGCGCCGACCGGACTACCGATCAATTCGTCAGCTTCAACGTATATGCGTGCCCGCACTGCGGACTGGTTCAGACCGATGCCGGCTTCGACGTCGAAACCTACGAGATTGTGCATTCGCACGCGGTCGGCGGCGTCTGGGAGGAACATCGCCGGCAGTTGGCCGATTTCACACGCGAACAGCTTGGGATGCGACTGGATCGGCTCGAACGCGTCCTGGAGATCGGCCCCTCCGTCAACCCGGTCGCCCGCGAGATCGGGTTCACGCGTGCAAGCGTGCAATACGTCGATGCCATGCCGAAAGCCCCGTTTGACCTGGGGTCGCGCGAGGAGTACGTCTGCGGCGTGTTTCCGGCCGCAGCCCTGAAGCGGCCTTGCGATCTGGTGTTGGCTTCGCACATCGCCGAACACGCTGAGAGCCTGGCCGCGTTTGTGCACGGCGTCGCCGCCCATTTGAAGGACGGCGGGTTGGCAATTCTGAGCATCCCGGACTTCCAGGAATGGCTGGAGCGCCGCTACTGGAACGCGATCACCTCAGAGCATTTGAACTACCCCCTGAGCGAGCAGGTCGACGAGTTGTGCGAGCGGCTCGGCCTGACCGCGCAGCATCACCGCTTTCGCGGCCACTCGCTCTTCATGGCTCTGCGTCACAGGGCAGGCCAAAAACCGCTAGTCCATCAGCGCGTAGATACGCGTGCTTTGGTGATCGGCTGGGTGCAGGACATCAACGCGACGGTAGCGCGTATGGAAGCGGCGTTGAGTCGTTCGACGCAGAGTGTGGTCGTGACCGGCGCCAGCCACTTGGCGCAGTACCTGACCATGATGTCGCCGCAAGTGGGACAGCGGGCGCAGTTCGTAGTGGACAACGCCACCAGCAAGCATGGCCAGCGGCTGTACGGAACCGACCTGCGCGTGCGGGCCTTCGAGGCCCTGAGTGCACTGCCCGAACCGCTGGTGATCGTCCCGCCTTCGCCTTATCAGCAGGAGATGGCCGAGCAGGTACGCGGCTTGAACCAGCACGCAGTGGTGGTGGCCTGAGCAGCGCGCAGGGAGAAGCGGCGTGGCCCGAACGATGATCGCCATACCGGCGTACAACTGCGAAGACGCGATTCGGGCATCACTCGAGAGTTGCCTGGCCCAAACCAGGCCGACAGAGGTATTCGTGGTGGACAATTGCTCCACCGATCGCACGCGCGAAGTCGTGGCCGAGTTCGCCGAACGCGGCCCGTTGGTGCGCCTCTGCCGGAACGAAAAGAACCTAGGGCGCGTGGGCAACTGGAATCGCTGTCTCGAGCTGCTGCGGGAGAGCGAGTACGAGTACATCAAGTTCCTGTTCTCGGGCGATACGCTCAAGCCGCAGTGCATCGAGCGGGTCGAATGCGTCGTGGAGCGCTACCCGGATGTTGGTGCGGTGTTCTGGCCGTACGAATTCTGTCGCGGCAGCCAATACGAGGTCTTTCGCCACTACCAGCATTCCTGCTACCTGCCGCCCGAGGAAATCAACGAGCTCAACATCGCCGAGGGTGGGCGGTTGGGGGCGATCGTGTGCAACGTCTACTCGCGCGCGGCGATCGGCGATACCGCGTTCAACGAGGCATTTGTAGGCAAGGCCGACTTCGACTACCGCGTGCTGCGCAAGCACGGCGCGTACTACCTCAACGAGGTGCTCAGCTCGTTTCACGTCGAACATCACGGGACGTTTGAGTCGGCCCTGAACAACTACTGCGTGAATATCGAGGCCTCGTTCAACCGCTGCTGCGCGCTGGAGCGCTGCCAGGCGGATTTGACGCCGGAGAAGCACGCCGAGCTGCGCGCGAAGATCATTGCCGACACGTTCCGGGAGAACCTGGACTTGTTGAGCACGCGGCAACTGATGTCGTTGACGCGGCGGGTGGGCCGGACGCTGGCCCGGCGGCTGCGCGAGCGCGGCCGAGTGGCCCCGCCGGGGCGCGCCCGGCAACGTCCGGCTGGCGTGGGAACGCGCTAAGAACTGAAACCTATCCCGGGTGGGACCGGCGTCTCGCCGGTCGCTGGCAACAGCGCCTGACAGAGCTTCAGACTGGAGTTCGGCGGCGAGTTTGCGCGAGCGGAGTGGTTGGCGCTGGCCACCGCTCCCTTACGGTCGCGGCTCGGGTTTGTTGCGGTCGCGGCTGCTCCGTGAATTCGGATCCTCATCCCCCGTGGGTGCGACGCAAGCCCCATGAAGACTCTGGTGTGGCAGGGTCGCGGCGCGGGTTTGCTAGCGCGAGCCGAGCACGAATGTGCCGACAGTGCGGATCAGCACCGCCACGTCAAAGTCGATCGAGCGGTGCTTGAGGTAGTACAGGTCGAAGCAGAGCTTGCGGTGGGCATCGCTGATACTGGCCCCATAGCCCCGATGAATCTGGGCCCAGCCGGTCAGACCGGGTTTGATAAGATGCCGCTGGCTGTAGTGTGGCAGTACCTGGGCCAGTTGCTCGACGAACTCCGGTCGCTCGGGCCGCGGGCCGACGATCGCCATCTCCCCCATCAGGATGTTCCACAACTGCGGCAGCTCGTCCAGCCGGCTCTTGCGCAGGAAGCGGCCGGTGCGGGTCACGCGCGTGTCGTTCTGCGCGGCCCAGCGCGCGCCGTCGCGCTCGGCGTCGAGGCGCATGGTGCGGAACTTGTACATCATGAAGTGTCGCCCGTGCAGCCCCACCCGCGTCTGCTTGAAGATCGCCGGCCCGGGGTCATCGAGCCGGATCGCTAGTGCGATCAGGGGCCAGAATGGCAGCGTCAACGCCAGGCCGATGACAGAAACGGCGATGTCGAAGATCCGTTTGACCGCCTCGTAGCTGCCGCCGGTCTGCACATCGGCGAGCAGGAACCACTGCGCGGTGATGTTTTCCGCCGGCACCTCGCCCAGGAGCTTCTCGACGAACGTGGGCTGGTCAGTGACTCGGCAGCGCTTTTCGAGGCAGGCCAGGACGGCTTCGCCTACGGCCGCGTCGGAAGTCAGCTCGGCGTCGACGATCGCGTCGTCGATCGGGTACTCCGCGAGTACCCGGTCGATCTCGGCCGTGGAACCTAGTCGGGGGCAGATGCGCGCAAAGTCCACGTCCGTATGGATCGCGCGCTGCGATTCGGTGTCGATGGGCGGTTGCGGAGATACGCTCGGTTGTTTAGCCGACTGCGGAGGGACCACGTGGCCCACGATACGGTAGTGCCGTTGGTGCGGGTCGGCCAGTAGCGCCGCAACCTTGCGCACCGAGTCCCCGGCGCCGATGCCGAGCACGTGTACCGGACTGCTCGTGATGATTTCGTGCGCAATGATCCGTAACGGCATCCCGACGCCGAGACAGGTGAGCACGACAAAGAAGCCGAGCCAGCGGCTAACTTCGGCGTAGAAGAAGACGGACATGCAGGCGTAGGCCAGTGTAACGCCCACCCCGAGCGTCATGCAGGAGCGTACGATAATGCGGCTGCGGGCCCGCAACGTGTGCTGCTCATAAAGTCCGAAGATGATCCCGGCCACAGTCGTGCAGGCCGAGAAGGCTGCCCAACTCAACCAGGGACTGACCACCCACTGGTACGCTGTGTTGCCCTGGATCAGCAGGCGATGGGTCAGATAAACAGCGATCGTGACTAGTGCCAAATCGGCATAGGCCCAGGTCGTCGGCGAGAGGTGGCGCAAGGCACGGGCCAGCCGGACGCCGTTGCGAGCCCGTCTGGCGACGGTGGGGGTGCCGCGGGGGATTCCGGCGGCTACGTCGGTTGCTGTGATCGAGGCGCCTTCTGACACTGTTCACTCAGGTCCGCAAAAAAGACACTGGAAGCATCGGCTTCCGCGCGGCGCGCCATGAATTCGCCCGCCGCGCATTTCGAGAGTGCTCAATAATCATGTCGCCCCCGCGCCATCCCGATAAAAGGACAAACAGACACTGTGTGAACTGACCGCGGAGTACGCCGATGCGCTACCCTCTGTTTTGCGTACTGAGCCTGGTGCTGGTGGCGTGGATGGGAGCGGGTTGTTCGAGCCCGGAGCCGGTGACCTACCAGCCACGCATCGAGCTCGATGACCTGACGGCGGGCCTGACAGTGCCCGATAACGACTACTGCCTCCTGAAGTCCGACCCGACGCAGGGACGTTTCGCCTGTAGCCTGGCGATCGCCGAGTTCGCGCCCGTCGGGGGAGAGGACTCGCGCGAACTCGCCCTGGTTCCCATGAAAACCAATCAGGAGGCGTATTGGGCGGACCAGTTACGCGGCCTCCCGGGCGTGCGCGACGCTCTGTTCCTGTCTCCATTCGACGTACGGGCGGCGGGTCCCGGGCTCGAGGGCCTGTGTGCTTCTGCCGGCGGATTGGACGCCTCACTGCTGTTGGCCTACGCCCCCAGCCGGTTCGGCCCCAACGCCGCCCAGGTGGTGGGTGTGCTCTACGACGTTGAGGAGCGTGTCGCTTTGGCGACGCTGCACGCCTCAGCCCGGTTCATCGAGGAGGAAGAAGGCGAGGAGATTGCCCAGGACAACAAGCCCGGCGACCACCGTGACACGGACGCGGCCTATCAGGCGGGACGCGCGTTCGAGCGGCATGCCATGGTGTGTCTCCAGGAGTTGATGAGCTACGACACGCCGCCGCCCACCACGCAGCCGCATCAGTGGGAGACGCCGCGCGAGGATCGTTGGTGGGTACCGCGGGTGATCAGGCGACCGTAGCGGCGGCGGGGGTCTAGCCCGCCGTTGCCAGCATGCGCAGCAGGCGCTGCCGGCTTGGGCGGGCCGGAAAGCGGTGGTACTCATAACCGTCTTCGCGCATGCCCGCCGCGCGGTAGCACTTCACTGCGGCCGTGTTCGCAGGAAAGACCACCAGCGTCACACGTCGGGCCGCGAGGTTTCGAAACGCCTCGGCCAGCAACAAGCGCGTCAGTGCCGTGCCCAGGCTGCGACCGCGGCAGGCCGGATCGATGATCAGGTGGCCCAGCCAGTATTCACCCCGTTCTGAGTTGAGCACGTTCAGTTCGCCGTAGCCCACGAACGTGTCGTCGGGCAGCTCGTGCAGACTGAACGGCCGGCGCCCCGCAACAACCCATTGGCGGACTTTCTCGGCGGTCAGCGGGGACGTGGTCCGCGGCGCCAGCCAGTACATCTCCTCGTCCGTCCGCACCCATGTAGCCACCCGCTCCGCCTGTTCGAGCCGGAACGCGCCCAGCCGGGCACGTGTACGGATCTGCTTCCTCTCTTTGGGGTTGGCGGCCATAGGTGTCCATTCAGTTGCCCGCGGACCCGGCACGCCCATAATGGGCTCGGATCGGTCTGGTGACAGCTTGAGCCGCCCCGGACCTCTATATGGATAATAACCAGGCCGTCGGCGGGTGTCACATGGAAACTGATTCTGGCTCTCGCGAACGCTTCCGCGGATATCCCGTGCTCGAACGCCACCTAACCGTGGCCGGGCGGACTTACGTGCTGTGCGGCCCGGCCAACCACCAGGACTTGCTCGACGATCCGGCCGTGGCGCAACGCTTCGAACAGGACGAGTACATGCCTTACTGGGCCGATCTCTGGCCGGCCGCGACACTGCTGGCCGAAGAGGTGGCAACGTGGGAACCGGTCGCCGACGGAACTGAGGCGCCCACCGTGCTCGAGTTGGGCTGCGGGCTGGGTCTGGTCGGTCTGGTGGCCGCCGCGCGGGGCTACCGGGTGACCGTCTCGGACTACGACGAAGACGCACTGGCCTTCGTGCTCGAGAGCGCGCGGCGGAACGGTATCGCGGCCCCCAGCACGCGGCTGCTGGACTGGCGGGAGCGCTACGCCGACCTGGTTGTTGATC
>JAHJAR010000068.1 GCA_018814045.1 Planctomycetota bacterium
AGAACGCCCGCACGATGGCCTCGGTCGCGCCATACTTCTCGTCCATCGCGCGCAAGAAGGCGGTGGCGGGGATCTTGCTGCTCTGATCGATGCGCACCGCCAGAATGTCCTTGCGCGTGACGTTGATCTCGATCCACGAACCCCGTTCGGGGATGATCCGGCAAGCGTGCAGCGCCCGGTCACCCTCGGCCGACTCCTTCACGAAGTCCACGCCGGGCGAACGGTGCAACTGCGAGACGATCACCCGCTCCGAGCCGTTCACGATGAATTCGCCACCCCCGATCATGATCGGAATATCGCCCAGGTATATGGCCTCTTCCTGAACCTCCTCCACGTCCTTGCGGTGCAGCCTGACCCGCACCCGGAACGGCATGCCGTAGGTGAGCCCCAGCTCGCGGCATTCGTCCTGCGTGTAGCGCGGGGGATCCAGCGTGTAGTCCACGTACTCCAACCAGACGTTCCCGTCGTAGCTCTCGATCGGGAACACTTCGCGCAGCAGGCCCTCGAGCCCCTGCTCCTTGCGTTGCGCTGGTTCCACGCCTTCTTGGAGAAAACGGCGATACGACTCGGTTTGGATCTCGATCAGGTTCGGGACAGGAACCGCGTCGCCAAAACGGCTGAAATCGCGAACACTTTCAATCTGCATTCGGGAAACCCTCGTGGTCAAACGCAGCGCCGCCGATGTCGCATCCCCCCGGGTAGGACGCCGCGGATCGGAGCTGGTAGTAATGCAATCGCCACGTTCCGCTGCTGCTTACGGGTCCGTTTTGTGTCGCCGCCGCGCTGCCTGCCGCTGGGCGCCGGCGCGCAGACACACCTAACCCGTCCAAACCGGTCTAGTATAATGAAGCGCACTCCGCTGGCAAGCAGAATCTTGAGATTTTTGGGACCGTGGCAGCCGAATTGCACGCCCCCTCCAGCGAGGAGGTGCTCATGGCGGTCTGGATCGGTGTAGATTACGGCGTGCGACGGATTGGGATTGCGCTCGGCGACCACAACGGCCGCATCGCATCTCCCGCCGCCACACTCGACGGAACGGGGCAGGTAGGGTCGGACGCCGACCGCGTCTTGCATTGGGCTCGCGACTACGAAGTGGTCGGATTCGTGGTCGGCTTCCCCCTCAACATGGACGGATCAGAGGGCGCGCAAGCCAAGCTGTCCAAAGAGCTTGCGGATCGGTTACGCCAATCGGGCGACGCCGTGGTCGAGCTGTGGGATGAACGTCTGACTACCTTTGAAGCCAACACTCTGATGCGCCACGCCGGCGTCAGGAAGTCTCGCCGGGAACGCTTCCGAGACGCCTTCGCCGCCCAGATAATCCTGCAATCTTTTCTCGATGCGCGGCAACCTCCCGCCTCTGACACCACTGACGACCTCTCGTCACCCAGCGAACCGACCGCCCCCAAGTAAACGCCGGCCGCGATCCTCGAGCACCGGGACGGACCATCAGGCATCATCGGCCCACAACGCGCTACCCACCCGGTCGCGGCTGCGCGCCCACGTCCGCCCAGGTCGCAACCGCCTGCCCCCGGCGTTTCGCGTGGTACATCGCTTCATCCGCTCGCCGCAGCAACTCCTCCCATGAGTCGATCTCGTGCTCTTGCCGAGCCGCGATGCCAACCGAAACGCTCGGCGGAGTGGCGGTCTGGTCGAGCGTCCTGACCCGCTGCGCGAACATCGCTGTCATGCGCCGCACAATGGCTGTCGCTTCAGTCACCGTCGTATCGGGCAGTAGCAACACGAACTCGTCACCGCCGTACCGCACCGCTACATCCGTGTTCTTTCGCAGGGTGGCCCGCAGCAACTCGCCCGTGAAGGCCAGCAGCGCATCGCCCGCCCGGTGTCCGCAGGTGTCGTTGAAGGGCTTGAAGTTATCGATATCGAGCAGGGCCAGCGTCAATTCGCCCTGTGCCTCCCGCTGCGACGAGAACAGTCCCGGCAGTATCCGCCGCATCGCCCGGCGATTCCGCAGGCCGGTCAGCGGGTCGGCCTCGGCGGCAATCTCCGCCTGGCGCAGAGCAACGGCCGCCCGGCGCGTCTTCGCATCGACCTGGGCCTCCACCGAATGCCGGAGATACCCCGCTTCGGAGCGCCACTTCTTCAGCTCGCGCTGAATCTGCTCGGCGGCCTGCATCGCCTCCCGTAGCTCATGGGGTGGTACTTGGTCCAGGGCTGCTTCGGCCAGATCACCGTGCACCGTTGCCAGCGCCGCGCTCAGCGCCCGAATGGGCCGCATGATCCCGAATTGGAACCACGCATACGCCAGCAACAGCCCCACGATTGCCGCAACGCACAGCCCGGACACGGCCAACGGCCTGATGGCGCGCGCGGGCTCACCCAGGTCCAGAATCGCGGCCAGAGTCAGCCCGCTGGCCGCCTGGGGAACGGTGAACACGAGGAAACGCTGCGATGGCTCGCCCTGGATGATCAGGGGTTGAAAGGTCGGCTCGAGCGCGTCAAAGGCAATCTGCTCGACGATGCTCTCTCGCGGCAGCGAAACTCGTCGCCGAAACTCCAGCCCCTCACCGTCGGGGCGAAAGACACCTGCCCAGCGCACACGTTCATTCTGCTGAGCCAACTGCTCGGCCCACTCGGCGTGCAGGTCGGTCGCGTCCGCCGCCAGGTCGAGGTACGTCGCCAGCGCGACCGCCAGAAACGCCTCGGCACTGCTGGCGTGCCGCTCAGCATCTGCCTGACGTTGCAGCCGATAGATGCCGTACATCGGCCCGCCCACCGCCAACGCCGCCAGAGCCACCAATAACACACCGCGCACCGCGATGCTGCTCGGCATAAGCGACAGAGATTTGCGGCCTGGCCGACCCATCGGCCGTGGTATCGGCGAACAGCGGGGCTGACGTGAGCGGTGCTCAGGCACCGGCGGCGGTGCGGGCCTCAGCCGCCGCTGCCTGATCCTCTTCCACCTCGACTGCTTCCACGGGGCCGGCCGCCGGGCGCAAGGTCAGCGCCTCCAGAGGCGGCAGGTCATCGAGATCCGCCAGTCCGAAAACGTCGAGGAACTTGCGCGTGGTGCCGTACAGCATGGGGCGACCGACCACCTCGGCCCGGCCGAAGATCCGGATCAACCCCATCTCCCGCAGTCGGTTCAGCACGTCACCACAGGCCACCCCGCGAATCGCCTCCACATCCGCCCGGATGATCGGCTGGCGATAGGCAACTATCGCGAGCGCCTCCAGCGCGGCGTCGCTGAGCCGCGTTCGTCCCCGATGCTTGTCGAGCTTAGCCAGCCAGGGCCGATAACACGCCTCGGTGATCATCTGGTAGCCACGCGCGATCGCCTCGATCCGGAACGAGAGGCCCGCCGCGGCGTACTTCTCGTTCAGTTCATCGATATGGCGGTGTACGCCGCGCGCCGTGCCCGCGCCAACCAGCTCCGCCAATCTCGGCGCGCTCAGCGGTGTATCGGACGCGAACAGCAGGGCCTCGATGATCTGCGCCGGAGCTATCTCCGTCTGATCACCGACGTCAGCCGGCTGCGGCTCAGAAAGCTCGACTAGTACGGGAGTGTCCTCGGACTGGATCGCCGAGGTTCCGTCTGCTGGGAGTACGTCTGGCGGCGGTGATGGCGAATCTGCCGGTGCATCCAACACGGCACCCTGAACACCACCCGAGAGACACGAGTCGAACGGGACGCTATCCCCCGCTTCGCTGGTAGCGGTGGAGCTGTAGCGGTCCGTCGCCTGGCAGAAGGCCACTGCGTCGTCGTCCATGACGTATTGCTCCTCGCATCGAAACCACGGTCATGCTAACCCCTGCCATGGTTGCAGTCCAGCAAAAATCCGGGCGGCCTGCGCTTTGCCCCGAAAGCGCTGCGACCAACGCAACCGCGTGCCAGCGGCCGAGCACTGTCTCGGCCGTTGCTGACGAGGGGTGATCCGCACACCTCGGCTGGGACGGAGCCCGCCCGCTACGTTTCAGAGCGCAGCTTCCAACTACACGCCGCGTTCGGGTTTGCGGGCCCGGACGCCCCATGGCAAACTGCGCGGTGCTCGGCGTGCCACAATGCTGGTCGAGCCGCGCGGCGCCACAAACCGAGCCCGAAGCGCTAGCGAGGGTTCCGCGCTCGCTGTGCTGGCGGGGCCGAAACCCTTGCTTGCGCTTCGGGCTCTGATCGGGTGGCGCATGTCTGCGCACGGTCGTTCAGTCAGCCGCTTGCTAGGGACACTGACGCCATGAAGAACTTGACCAGACTCGACCCAACCCAGGCCCAGCTTCTGATCGTGGACATACAGGAACGCCTATTGCCCTATATCAGCGACCATGCCCTCGTCACCGCTCAGGCCCTGCGCATGATCCGCGTGGCGCGCACGATTCCAATCCCGATCGTGCTCTCGGAGCAGTACCCCAAGGGGCTTGGGCCGACCGATTCCGCGCTGCTCGAAGCCGCGGGCGCGCCCATCCGTGTCGAGAAGAACACCTTTAGCGTGTGCGCCGATACCCAGGCCAAGGCCAGGATCGTCGAGCTGGCGCGCCCGCAGGTGCTACTCGTGGGCATCGAGGCCCACGTCTGCGTGCAGCAGACCGCGCTCGATCTGCTCGAAACGCAGATGCAGCCGTTCCTGCTGGCGGACGCCGTCGGCTCACGCCGGCCCAGGGACTGCGAAACCGCCCTGCACCGCATGCGGCAGGCCGGCGTAATCGTGACCACGGTCGAGTAGGCGATCTTCGAACTCCTGCACGAAGCCGGCACCGACCTGTTCAAACGCGTCGCCGCGCTCGTGAAGTAAACGAACACGAAGGCCCGACATGGCACCCGAATTCGATGACGACGAGTTCGCGGAGCATGAGTTCTCCGACGATCACGAAGCACCACAGCCCCGCGACCTCGACGACGCGGACGACGACGAGACACCCACCGAACCTTGCCCCAACTGCCGCCGCGAAGTGGCCGAGTTCGCCGAACAGTGCCCCCATTGCGGCGACTGGATCACGTCCGCGACGCGGTCGAGTTCCCGCCGGAGTGCGTCGTTCGTAGTGATCGCGCTGATCGTGCTGGCGGCGTTTGTATGGTGGTTGCTGCGCTAAGGCGGGTGGCATGCCCATGGCTCTTCACGTGGGCATGGGCGTGCCCACGCGAACGGCCGTCGGCTTGGCACCCAGCGGACATTTCGAGTGCCACGATCTTGACTTGCGGCTCTCCAACGGCGGCGATTGGCTGTTCGTCGGCCCCACCGATATCGCGCAGAAGGGTGGATGCGGACAGCAGTTCCTTGTTCGCACTTGGCTTTCGCGGGCATACGTGCCGATAATGAGTAGGTGGTATCAGGGGACAGTTGGCCACGTGCAACCTGGGGAAACGTAGACAGCGCGCCTGACAAAACCGAGCCGCGACCGTCAGGGAGCGGTTGCCGGAACCGGGCCGCTGGCACCAATGCCCGCGCTCGCTTTCGGGTCCAAGTTCTGTCGGGCGCTCGCACTCGAACAGCCGCGTTGATCACGGAGGACAAACGCATGCGTTCCATGCTGATAGTTACGTTGGCGCTGTGGACCGCGGCAACGGTCTCGGCGGACCCGTTCTATCTGCGTTACGACCCGGACGAGGGGCGCTTCCCGGAACAGGAAGGATGGACACGGCATTGGGACGATCCGCAACAAGAACTGATACGATCTGTTGAGGGCGGCATCTTCCAGATAGACTCGCGCGGCTCCGCGGCGATCTACGACTACTATAGCGTGCACTCGACGGCATTCGATCTCGCAGACGATGAAGAGCTTCGAGTCACCTGGCGAATGCAGACAGTTGAGACGAGTGGCTCTTTTGGCCGAAGCGACGTCGCGGTGACAATTACAAACGGGCAGGCGGCGTTCGCCAAGTTCTACCTCGGCTCGAGTTTCGTGAGTGCGGATGAGTATCTCGGAGGTGATCCAGAGCACTTCTGTGCGTTCGCCCCAGGCTCGGCGCATACATTCACTGCCGTAACTCAAGATCTCCTCCGATACAACCTGTTCGTTGACGATAGGTTGGCGTTCCAAGGCAGCTTTCACGACTATGCCTGGATCGGCCCATACCGCGTGCTCTTTGGAGATACAACAACCGGACGTACATCGTTATCGGAGTGGAGCGACTTTGAGATAAGCGTGATTCCGGAGCCGTCGGGTCGGCTCTTGGTTGGTTCAATCCTGTGGCCAGCTGTACTGTGGGTTAGGAGCGTGCGAAGATGAAGAAGGTAACTGATATTGCCAGCGTTGTGCTCATGGTGTGTGCCTGTGTCTCTGTTGCTCGCGGAAACGCGGAGTCATTCCCGGGCGGATGGTGCGTGTTCAAGCTGAATGGGCAAAACGCCGCAGAACCGAGCGACTACGAGTTCGAGAACGACACCGGCGTGCTGACCATCAAGAACGACGGTTTCTGGCAGGTTCTGTACCAGGACAGTTCCTGGTTCGGCGATCCGAACGCGGATCCGGTCGACATCCCCGGTGTGTCCAGTGCGTATGTGCACGGGCAGGGCGGAGACTTCGTTTCACTCGACCTGCGCGGCAGGAGCGTGCTTGGCACCATCAGCATCAACGATGTCAACGCCAACGACAGCCGCACGTTTCGG
>JAHJAR010000069.1 GCA_018814045.1 Planctomycetota bacterium
GATTGTCGTCATACGTGAAGTATGACCACGACCCATCAGCGCGATCGGCGTATTTCAGCAGCCCGTGAAGATCGTTGCTGTCGTAATACTCATAGGTCTCCGTCAGTTGTACTCCCCCCGCATTCGGATCATGCGTACGCTCCATCAGCCGGGATTATTCACCGAGTTCGTATTTCTTCCGATCCCAGCGCCGTTCCGTTGCGTAGAACAAGGGTGAAACGACCTTGACCCACGGAGCGGGAGATGCACCTCATGGGTGAAGCCCACGGACGGGCCGGCCAAGCCGGCGGCTGGCTTTTCGAGCCCACCTTCAATCGTTCGATCAAGCTGCGGCACGCCGATCCGCGGATCACCTCCGACGCCGGGGCGCTGCTGCTACGCGAAGCGGATCATCGCTTGGGCCTGACGGCCGACCTGGCGGCCAAGCTGAGCGACCCGCGCCGCGCCGACCGGATTCGCTACACGCAGGTCGAGTTGCTCCGCCAGCACATCTACGCCACGGCCCTCGGCTACGCCCATCAGGACGACGCGGACGTTCTGGCTCACGACGTGGCCATGAAGCTGGCGGTCTGGGACCGGCCGAGCAGACAGGTCGCCGACGAACGACTGGCCAGCCAGCCCTCGGACTGGCGGCTGATCGAACGGCTGGCCGAGATCAAGCCCAATCTGGAGGCCACGCGGGAAGCATTAGCCGAGTGGGTCGGCCGCCACCAGCGAGCCGCCGGCGGTGGCCGCATGGTCCCGCGTGGCACGCTGGACATTGATCCCTTCCCGATCGAAGTGCACGGCAAGCAGCCCGGCGGCGCCTATCACGGCTACTACCGCAAGACGATCTATCACCCGCTGGTGGCCAGCTTCTGCGCCGCGGGCAGCTACGCTTCGTCTCGTCTGGGCGAGGGCTTCGTGCATGCGATTCTGCGGCGTGGCAATTGCGGTTCGGCCGAGGGCATGGCGCGCTTCGCGCGTGAGACGATCCGCAAGAGCCGGGCGTTGGCGCGCCGTCTGGACGTGCGAATCGACGCGGGGCTGGTAAACGGGCGTGTGCTGGACGTGATCGACGACGAAGGCGCGCGGTTCGTGGGTCGGATCAGGAACAATGCCGTGCTGGAAGCGCTGGCTCAGCCTTATCTGAAGCGTCCACCAGGCCGGCCGCTGAAAGACGGCGACGAGTTCGCCGTGGAGCTGGGCGAGTACCAAGCCGGCGAGTGGACGCGGCCGTACCGGATGGTGTTGGTGGTGATCGACCTGCCGGACTCCAAGACGGGTCTGCGGGAGTTGTTCCCGCGCTACTTCTTCCTGGTGACCAACTGGCGTACTGAGCAGCACGGCGGTTGGGAGTTGGTGGAACACTACCGCAAGCGTGGGACATTCGAGGATCGGTTGGGCGAGTTCAACGGCGCGATCGGCAGCGGCTTGTCGGCGGGGTCGTTCGCGGCGAACGAGGCCAGTTTGCTGCTGAAGCTGTTGGCCTTCAACCTAGCCGGGCTGCTGCGCGGGGAACTGGAAGACGCCTCCGGCTGCGGGTGGGATCTGAAGCGTGTGCAGCAGACGGTGCTCAAGGCCGGAGCGCGGGTGGTGGAACATGGGCGGCGATTGATCGTGGACGTGGCCCGGGCGGCCGGCGTGCTGTGGGATCGGCTGCTGGATCGCCTGCGGCGCTGGTGGCGTCCGAGCGGTGCGGATGGTTCGGCAGTTTGGGGTCGTGCGTCGCCGCGTCCTCGGCGTTGGGTGCCGCCGCCGCGCCACGCCCACCTGTCCCTGGTTCTGCGCGAGTGATCCGACCGACAATCCGTCCCGCCGTGCTGCGCCGCGGCTGCTGTAACGCCGCTTTCGGACCAGCCAGGACCATGGGGGAAAGGGGGCGGTTTGGGCCGACCACGGCCCGAGCATTCGCCGCTCCTCTTCGGGCGCCCACTTTGGCTTTGAAACTCCCCGCGCTGGCGCGTTACGCTACGCGCAGCAGGTTGGTGAATAATCCGGGATCAGCGCTCGACCCCACCAACGCTGCTCATGCACCTCGTTGACAACCGACCACGTACCGCCATCCTGTGGATAGCGCACGATGCGAGTGGATTCCCACTCGTTCGGATCCGACTGCGTCCGATCCAGCATCTCGCGCCGTATTGTGGTGCCATTGTCAACCGTCGCCAGTCTCCAGGTCGTGTCATAGAAACCGAATGAGTTCAGAGTCGCCGCGTAGCTGTACTCGTATACCAGATCGATGTTGCCATCGATGAACTTCGTGATCTCGATTGGGGAATAGGATGATGGAGCGTCGGGAGATTCGACTTTGTACGAAACGAACGGGATCTCGCTCGCTCCCGGAGTCCATTCCCCATTCTCGCTCGTCCAGTTCGAAACCTGCTTCGGCGAATAGTACTGGACCACGTATCCATGATCGACGCC
>JAHJAR010000070.1 GCA_018814045.1 Planctomycetota bacterium
GACTTTCTCGATCGGGATCGGTTGGAATCCGAGTGTGAAGGCAGGCGATTCCGGGCGGAGACGGTAGTCATCCTTGGCCGCGTCAACGAACATCGGGTCGGCGATCAGGGAGTCGCGATCGAACCCGAGCTTCTGCCAGGCGGCCCAGCACTCGTCGGGAGGTGTCTTGTCCAGGTTCATTGCCACGGGTTTGCCGTACGGCCAGATCAGGTTCCAGTTGGAGTCCGCCACCACCTGCTCCCAAAGACGGCCGCGCAGCCAGTTCGCCTTGTCGTCAGCGTAGGAGAACACGTTGCGGATCAGCCGTGTGCCTTTCATGCGCCACTCCATCTGGTTCGGCGCGGGGTTGGCGGGGTTGCGTCCGCTGGCGTGTTCGTCGATCGGCGCATACTCGATCTGCTGCGACTTGCCGTCCACGATGATGTTGTTCTCGATGACATTGTCCTGACCGCCGTGTACCATGACGCCGCCGCGATACGTGCGCACCACCACGTTGCCGTAGACGTACACGCCGCTGGTGAAGTCGTCGAGGTAAATGCCCCAGCAGTAGTGTGGATACTCCCAGACGCCGGGCTTGACCATGTTGTAACCGCCCGTGTCGTGCACGTAGTTGAAGCGGATAATGCTGCCGCGCTCCTCGACATCGCGCGAACCCATGCCGATGGCGCCGGTGTCGGACTGTTCCTGGTTCGTGTGATGGACATGGTTGTATTCGATCACGTTACGGAACCCGTTGAACGAAATGCCCTGGCGTGGTGTGTCGTGCACCAGGTTGTGCGAAATCACATTGTCATGGCTGACATTGCCGCCGCAGCCGGGGTTGACGCGGATCGCGCCCCAGGCGTCGCCCCACTCGCCGACATGGTGGATGTGATTGTTGTCGATGGCGTTGAAGCTGACCCGGTCATCCAGGCAGTGCTGCCAGTCCACCACCTCGGACAGCACGATCGCCGAACTGCCCACGTGCGCAATGTCGCAGCCGGCGATCCGGTTGTGATGACTGCGGTCGCGGATCTCGATCGCCGCCGTGCTGAAAGGTTTCCGCGACTCGGTGCCGCAGTTGCGGATGTCGCAGCCGACGACCGCACAGTGTGCCGCCGCACTCATGCGCACCGCGCCGCCATGGCACTCCGACAGCGAGAAACCGCGGATGCGGATGTGCTGCACGAACTGCCGTTTGTTGCCGTCGCCCTCGAAGAGAATCAGGCCCGCCGCGACCGGGACCGTGACGCTCTCCGCGTCCGGCTCCTCGCCCCCGGGCGGCTGGAAGTAAAACTTGCCGGTGGCGTCATCGAGATACCATTCTCCCGGAGCGTCGAGTTCCTCGAACACGTTTTCGACAAAGTAACGGTTCCCCTCGATGATCTTGTAACTGGCGGGTCGGGCAAAGGTGATGACGCCGTTCGCGGTGTCGACAGACTGGATCGGCACAATGCTGCGGTTCCAATTGAGCCATGACCACACGTGGACGCGGGCCTTCGTCGGGGTCTGCCATCGATTCGGATCGATCTGGTCTGGCTTGTAGCGCAAGAGCGTCTTGCTCTCGTTCTCCACGACACGTCCCGCGTAGGCGAAGCCGCCGGAGCGCGGGTGCTGGGGGTCGACGTTCGGGGTGCGCGCCGGACCCTGGCGCTGCCCTCGCCAGTACACGTCCCGGAATGCGGCCTTCGCCAAATCCTGGCCGGCCAGGTCTGCCACGTAGATGCCATCACGGTAGACCGTCCATCCCGTCACCGGACGGCTGCCCTTCAACGACACGGTGTCGCCGGGGAACGGGGCGTAGGTAATCGGGCCCTGTTCGGTGCCGGAGTCCTCCGGGGTCAGGACAAACGGCGCCGTGAGGTAGTACACGCCGCTGCGGAGGCAGACTGTGGCGCCGCCCGGCAGGCCGTCTGCGGTCCGGAGTTCGCGCAATTCGTCACGGGCACGGTCGAGCGTGGCATACGGTCCGTCCGTTTTGTCGGCGTTCGGCTCCGCGAGCCGGCCGCTCCAGGCGTCGTTGCCCGAGGTGGCCACGTAAAGCGTCACGCCTGCGGTCGGCGCCTGGACCGGAGGATCCGCCGCCCTGGCGGCAGACGCAGTGCACCAGACTCCTGCACAGAGAAGCATCGCGAATCTTTCCATCTTCCGTTTCCTTTCGGTATCGCGGGATCGATAGGCCCCCGCGAGGCGGCGGAACGGCCGCTGCCCTATTGCCACGGGTACAGCAGAACCTTGCCGCAGTGGCCCGTGAGCTGCAGCTTCCACGCGTCCTCGACCTGCGACAGCGGGAACGTGTGAGTGATGAACTTGTCCAGAAGCTTTGCGGACTTCGCAACGACCTGCAGGATGCGCGCGCTGTCGCCCCGGTTCCAATGCCAGACGCCGTGCAGCGTCAAGCCTTTCCGGATCAAATCGTTGCTGACGTTGACCGGCACGTCGCCGCCTTCGCCGACAAAGGCCACGTGTCCGCGGCGCCGTGTCGCGTCGATCAAGAGCCTTTGCGCGGCCGCCACGCCGGTGCAGTCGACCGCCTTGTCCACGCCTTGTCCGTCGGTCATGTCAAGGATCTGCCTGAGCGCCTCCTTGTCCGTCGGGTTGACCGCAACGGCCGCACCAAGTTCCTTGGCAAGGTTCGCGCGGTACGGGTGCCCCTCGACGGCAATCACTCGGGCCCCGCGACTCACCGCGTTGATGACACCGCCGAGGCCCACCGGGCCCATTCCGGTGATGAGCACCGTGTCGAACGCGTCGACCGCCATACGCTGCATCGCCCCGAATGTCGGCCCCAGCCCGCAACAGGTCAGGCTGGCGTGTTCCGTGCTCATTTCCTGCGGGATCGGCAGCAGCATCCAGTCCTGTTTCACCAGGTACTGTGCATAGGTGGCGGTCCCGGTCGTGTTGCCCGTGGCGCGGAGTGGGTCCAACGTGTTCCGACAGTGAATGTAGTCGCCGCGCAGGCACAGGGCGCAACATCCGCACGCGTACAGCGGCATCACAACGACGCGGTCGCCCACCTTCACCGTTCCGGCCTGCGCCACCTCGACCACCTCGCCGGCGGCCTCATGGCCCAGGTTGTCGCTCGGATTGCCGTTCTTGAACGCCTTGTACTCCGTGCACATAGGCGCGACGAGCACCTTGACCACGACAAACTCACCTTTTGCATGCGGGTCCGGTTTTTCCACCAGTCCCGCCCGCTCCTTGCCGGTAATCGCTGCCACGCGCATCGTGCCACTCCTTTGCCTCAATTCTCACGCGACCCGTTCGTGCGGCAATGTACCGCGAGGAAACATAGCCACACACCGGCGCGAAGGCCAGGCCAACCCGCACCGATGGAGTGGCCGCTGGACTTGACAACTCTGCGCCCATAGGTTACAGTAGTGATACTTCAGTAAGATAGAGTGTACTTAGCTGCAGACGATGGAGCCATCCCATGGCAGGCGCGCCGGGACTGGAACGCGGGCTGGATATCATTGAATTGATCGGTGCGGCGCCGGCGCCGGTCCGTTTCAATGACATTGCACAGCATTTGGGTGTCTCGCACGTCAGCGCGTCCCGTATCCTCCGGGTACTGCGCGACCGCGGGTTCGTCGAGAAGGATGCCGTGTCCGGAAGATACAAGCCCGGCGCCAAGATGACGCTTGTCGGGCTGAGTATCCCTGTCGTCGAGCGGCTGCGGCGCGAGGCGGCGGTGTTGCTGCCTGCACTTATGGAATGCACCCGCAGCACGATTCTGGTCATCCACTGGACGGGCGCCCACATGCACTGCATCGCCAAGCAGACACACCCCGAATCGATTGCCATGCAGCCTTTGGGCGAAATCCGCACCAACCTGCTGGACTGCCCGTGGGGCTGGTTGTTCTATCAGTCTCTCGACGACGCGAAACGCCGACAATGCTGGCGCACGGGTCCGTCGGAGTACCCGGACGTGACACGCGACAGGGTGAGCAAGGAACTTGCCGCTTTCGCCCGTAGCGGCTAC
>JAHJAR010000008.1 GCA_018814045.1 Planctomycetota bacterium
CCGCGGCGCGACCACCCAGGCCGTATTGATGAGCATCTATCGCACGCTGCGTCTCCGCGGCCCCGATCCGCTACGGACCATCGCCCACGCCTTGCGCACCTACCTGCAAACCGGCCAACTCCCACCGCTACCCGCCTCGATCACTGCAAACGGGTGAACTGTTACGTCAAGATCAACAAGAAGGCCTACGCTTGTGACCCGATTCATCTCGGGGACCCCATTCACGTCGTCGAGCTGCACGACCTGGATCACGAGAAGAGCTCGCAAAAGCAAGAGCATCGGAAGAGATTCTTCAACGTCATGCTTGGCTGGGCTTTGCAGGAGCAAACGGCGCTTACATGGCGACACATGAAGCTCCCGTTTCGTACAGTTGTTCCGTATAAGACAGGACGCTTACCCGATTTCGACGCCTTTGAATACGCGACTTACGGCTCTCCGGACGACATTGGCCCGGCTACGCGCGGACTCGGAGTGCTCTTGATCGCGTACAAAAGCCTGCTCGATGCCGCGGAGAAGGCGGCAGTAAACACGGCGCCGCAGTTGCAGACAGCGCGCACAGAGATCCAACAGCTTCTCAAGTCACTCAAGAAACTCGCAGCCAAGTCTGCGAATCCACCAGGCCCGAAATCCCGACGACGCGCAGCACCTCGCCGGCCACGCTGACCCGCACACCACGCGCGCTCTATGACCATCGCCGCCGGCAGGTCACGCGCAACATCGTGGAGCGCATCTCGATCTGAGGCTTCGTGGTGAGGTGGGGCGCGGCTCGATTCGCATGGAGCGCAGCAGGCGCCGTCAGGAAATGGAGACAGGGCGGCATCCTGCGAATCCGCGGCGTTCGGGCCGTTCGCGTTCGGGTGCAACGCTACTCGGGCGACGCGTCGCGGTCGGGCCCGGCCTGCGGGGCTGGTTCGGAGAGCGCCTGCATGATCTTCGTTCGCACGTCGAGGGTGATGCTGACTGCTCTGCCTCTGCCCGGCTCGTCGAGGGACTGCAGCCGGGCCTCCAAGACGTCCAGCGCCTCGTGAATGCCGCGCAACTGCTCGCGTCGCTGCGGATCTTCCGCCACACGCTGCCCGCTCATTGTGCAGCTCCTCCTTCGACCGCGTTCGCAACTCCACCTTTGACCGCGTTCGCGGTCACCCGGGCCATCCCGACGAGTTGACGTTCATCGTTCCGGCGACGCTGGAGCCTGGAACGTATATGCTGGAAGTCCGCGGCCGGCCGCGCACCGCCGCCAGCCCCGACGGCACCCCCGACCTGCGCGTAGGCCGCCTGGAGCAGGTGCTCGTCGTGCTGCCGCATCCCGAGGTGGGAGCACAGAGCTGATGCAGCGCAAGGCGCCGTTGTTGAGCGCCACCAACCGGAGGGCACAATTGTCCCACCGAAACCTCAGCAAGTCGCGTCGCAGAGCGACCCGCTTGGCGAAGGCGTTCGGCCGCCGCTAACCTACGGCACCCAATGGACGGACATCCCGATGAGCAGCAGAGCATTCAAGATCCCCTACGGCGAGCGTCACGGAGAGTTGCTGCACATCTCCGCCGTCGAACGCGGCCTGCGGTGCAATTGTGTTTGTCCGGTGTGCCGCGAACCGCTGGTCGCTCGCAAGGGGCCGAAGGTCCAGCACCACTTCGGGCACCTTCCCGGCGCCAACTGCAGCGCGGAGACAGTGCTGCACCAGCTCGGCAAACGGCTGCTACACCGGCGCATGAGCGCTGCGATCACGGCTGGGGACGAACTGCCGTTTGAGTGGCTGTGCCAGCACTGCGGCGACCGCCACGAGGGCAACTTGGTCACGCTTGCCGATCGAGCGGCGATGGAGCTGGACCTCGGAGTCTGCCGGCCAGACGTGACGCTCCTCAAGACCGACGGCACGCCCGTCGCCTTCGTCGAGATCGTCGTCAGCCACGCGCCGGATGAGAACGTGCTGGCGCACGCCGCCGCCCACAACGTAACGCTGGTCGAATTCCACCTCAATGCAGCCGACGACCTCGAAGCCCTTGAGCAGTCGCCCACGCTTTCGGCCACGAAGGTCGATGTGTGCACCCGCCCGAAATGCACGACGTGCGGTTGCCCACTCTGCCACAAGATGGTGCACGTGGTTGACGGCGAGTGCTGGAGGTGCAACGCCCCGATGAAGATCGCGATGCTGATGGTGGAAGGCACGCCAGAAGGGCCAGAGCGGTTCTCGGAGCGCGATTGCGCGGTCGCCCGCGAACAGGGCGCGATCCTACAAGAGAATTACAGTCGCACGCTTCAAAAGAGCTACCTGTCGAACACCTGCGGAATCTGCG
Source organism: Planctomycetota bacterium (assembly GCA_018814045.1). Lineage (GTDB taxonomy): Bacteria > Planctomycetota > Phycisphaerae > UBA1845 > Fen-1342 > JAHJAR01. The sequence goes on from JAHJAR010000008.1 coordinate 2,295, forward strand.
GCGCGTTCATTGGGACGAACTTCCTGCACGAATACTGGCCCCTGGTCGACGAAACCAACGGTCATGCCACAGGTGACATGTGCCTCGCATGCCTTGAGAGTGAATAAGAGTCTGTGGCGATAGAGCGCAAGGTCACGTCGCCCCTCTCCTGGTTCTTACACCACGATCGGCTGTCCCACCCAAGAGTTGATCTTACGTGCAAACATGTGATAGCGCGGCGGGTCCGCCCAATCGAGCATCTCGCAATGGCGCAGGGCGATTCCGGCTTCGCCCAGACAGAAGGCCTGCGCCGCAGCCGGTGGAATAGCCGTCGCCGTCATCGACATCATCGCCGCCTCGCGGGAAATCAGCCCCGCCGCCACCATCGCGCTGAGCTGATCGGGATGGTGGTACTCATGGCGGCCGCGGGCGACGATCGCCGCGAAGGCGTCTCCGAGCACGCTTAGCAGGGCGACGTAAGCAGTCAGGACCGATGAGCCGATCACGGCCGAGGGCCGAATGTCACGCAGGGTGCACCAGTGCTCCCAGACTTTTCCGCCTTCATTGGGGCTGTCCGGGGGCTCGTCGTATTCCTGTCGAGGATTGCCGTTGAACGCGTCATCGGGATCGACCGCGCCCCGTGCTGAGATGCGCCCGGTCGAGCTGCCCTCGACGAAGCCAAGTAGCGTCGACCCGACAACAACCTCTTCGCCCTCCACGGAATGCAGGGGCAGCGTCTGCGGTTCGCCGTCGTTTGCGTAGGTGACGCTCGCGTAATAGTGGTCACGCGTGGCGTCATGCGAGATTTCCAGCCACAGCAACCGTCCATCAGCGGTGCGCCGCACGCCGCCGGCCGCGACCAAGTGACAGGAGACGTGCCACGCGCCGTGGTCGAAGTCGCCGGGATCGCCCGGGCCGAGCAGCTCCCCATCGATCGCACTGCGATCCAGCCAGAGCGTTCGCAGCCGCTCCACGTTCGCGGCGTTGTTCATGAGGTTGCCGTCAGGTCCAACCTCAAACCCAAGCGATCCGCGTTCCTGCACCTTGCCTTGTTCCATCATCCACGCTCTCCGTTCGACAGCGGTCCGCGGTCGGCCGAACGAATTGACTGCCGCGGCGACGTTGCACGGCGGTCATCTGGCCTTGCGCTCTTCCACCGGTTCATCCTCCCAGACCACCGGGATGCCTTCCTCCTCGAACAACTCCTCAATCTGCTTGAGTTGCTGCGTGTCCTTCGGGCGCTTGGGGAACGCGATTCCCGGGCAAATCCCGTCCAGCGATTCCTGGGATTCGATGTATCGCCACACTTGCCGGGCCTGACGTTTCACGTTGCGGCGCACGGCTGCCGGCGTCATTTTGTCCCAGTCCGAGTGCTTGATCTCGACGATGGCCCGAACTTCGCTGCCGTCCTCGGACACGAACACGTCCATTCGGCCCGCTTTGCTGGCCGGCATCTTCGTCGTCTTTTCGATTTCGACGTCCCCCTGCGCCTGTGTTTTCCAATCCGCCTGCACCTGACGGTGAAAAGCCCTGCCCGCGCGTAGTTGTTGCGGCTCTGACTTCTTCTTCCGGTTCACCGGCGCCTCCACCGCTGCTCGTCGCCGACCGCAGGCTCGCTCTTCACATCGCGAGCCCCTACCCCAATCACCGGCGGCGTGATCACGGAATCGTCGCGACCAGCTCTCGCACAATCGCGCTGTCCACTTCGCCGAAGCGACCCTTGACGCTGCTCTTGGCGCAAGCCGCACCGCGCACGCAGACGACGTCCACACCGGTCGCCCAGATTCCGGGCAGCTCGTCTAGTGAGATCGATCCGGCCACCCAGGCCTGCTTCTTTCGCCGATGCAACGCCTCGACCAGCTTACCGATGTCCTCCAGACTGCAGTAATCGAGCAAGCCCTTGCCGACCAGCTTGTTGAACGTGTCGATGAGCAGCCCATCCGCTTTGCACTCCGTAACCAGGTCGGGTCCGTGCTCGAACGGCTTGAACCAACGCGACAGGTCCTCATCGACGAACACCGCCGGGAAGCACTGTTTCCGCCCCGGTGCGAGCTTACGCACCGTCCGCACGATGCTGCCGGCCAGGTACGCGGCCGCCTCCGGTGACTGCCCCGCCAGACCGAACTTGATCAGGTCGGCGCCGGCGACGGCCACGCCCAGCGCCGCCTGGCAGGCAGACGCCCGAATGCTCTGCAATTCGCCGATGTTGGTCGATACCAGTACGCGCTTCAGCCTCCGTTGATTGAGCGCGGCGCGCACCGTCCAGATGTTCAGCGGGTATGGCGTGCCCAGCGCGGACGCGGGATACTCCACATCCGCGATCATCGCACCGCCCTGTGCCGCAGCAAGCGCTTCATTCTTGCCCCGAATGCTGACCAGCAGTGATGGTTGACGTTTCATGCCGAATAGTCCTGAGGCTATCTCAAAACCTCTGAAAGCAACAAGAGTGTGCATGTCATATGCAGGAAGCCGGTGAACAGGCAACTCGACTTCTCCCAACGGATGCAGAGCCGGCGGTAGTTCTGGATCCAGGAGATCGTGCGCTCCACCGTCCAGCGACGCGCGGCGCGGCGCAGCGGACGACGATCTTGCGTGACGTTCTCAGGCTTTCGATTACTGCGGTGCGGCGCGATCATCTCCACGCCCTGCTCCGCCAGCCGGGCGTCGAGCGCGTCGTTGTCGAACGCCTTATCGCCGATCATGCGCGGCGGCGGCGTGGCCGTCAGCATGAAGTCAAACAGCGCCTGCACGCAGCGGCTCTCGTGGACATCCGCGGGGGCCGTGTCGATCGCCACCGGCAGCCCGCGGGCATCGACCAGAACCATGATTTTCACGCCTTTTCCGACATGTCCGCGTCCGATCCCGTCGCCGCCGCCGCGCGCTTTCGAGAAGGTCCCGTCGATGAAGCACTCGTACACCCGGTGTGCGCCGCGCTGCTCGACCAGGCGTCCGGCGGTCCGCATGGCCTGCTCGAACAGCCCCTCGCGCGTCCAGCGCTGGAACCAGCGATGAACGGTCGCGCGCGAGCCGAACTCACGCGGCAGGTCTTTCCACTTCGCACCGTTGTCGAGCATCCAGAAGATGCCGCGCAACGTCCGCCGCTTGTCCGCGACCGGCCGTCCACCCTTCGGACTCTTCGGGTGATCCGGGATCCTGTCGGCCAGCCAGTTCAATTGTTCTCTTGTGAGTGTCAACATGCCGAATTATACAAAGTCAACACGTGTCCCGGTTTTGAGATAGCCTCCTCATCGTACAAGGATTCCGCCTCGCACTGGACGATCATCTCGATCAACAGGTCACGAGGAATGACTACGAAGCGGCACCAGTCCGACTGTTTGTTTACATCAAAGAGATTTTCCCACACAAAGCCGCTCACCGCGTTTGTCGTTGCGAACAGGATGCCGGGCTTGTCCTTTGCATGACCGTAGAGCTTGAACCAGTCGCTGTTGCCGACAGTTGACTTCAGTTCGTAGCATTTCGCCTCGATCTGCCCGGAATTCATGCGGCCTTCAAGGATCGCCTGCAGGTACTCGTACTTCGGCCAATAGTAGCCGTCTGGATGGCCCGCGCCACCGGCCGTTGTGTGGTACCGTCCGTGCACGTCGTTCTGATGACGCCGGAGCAGTGCGATGTAGTTCCTGACGACTGCGGGGCTGTTGGCCAGGTGTTGCAGGAAAGCACGGCAGAATCGCTCGAACGCAGCGTCGCTTGGTAGACCTTTCCGGAAGTCGTCAAAGGCCTGTGCCGCATCCGCAAGCGAACGGCTCCGCGGCTTCGCAGCCGCCTCCTCAACCTTCGTCGCGAACGAGTCGGCGTCGACGTACAGGCTCGCGACGTCCGTGGCGATCGATACGTCCAGCCATTGTGGGGCCAGCGTTGGAAGCACGTTGTAGATGTACACGATGGGGTCGTCGAACGTCAGCGACAATCCCAGCATCGTAGGATTGAGGCATCGCTCTACGTAGCAGACGGTCACCACCGTTCCCGAGTGAGTGACTTCGAACAACCCGGCTTCCCGGCGCGCCGGTGTGAAACCCGCTGATGTGGCCACGCCCTCCAGCCATGCGTCGATGCCCTCATGGTTGGGCTCCGTGACAATCTCCTGAAACTTCCTCTTGCGGTCGGGGAATACGCGATGCTCCAGTTCCCCATTGCAGCGATATTCGTCCGCGGGAAAGCTCCCATCGGGCTTGCCATAGACACGCCCCGAACACCCGTTGTGCAGGTGCCGGTCCGGATCGTCCGGGCAATCGCACAAGACGTAGTGCTCCACGCTCCGGCAAACCAGGTCTGCGTCCGCCATGTCATCGATGAGCTGCACAACCGTCTTGTCGCTCGGCGCCGTTCTGCATTTGTTGAGCAGCAGCCGCTCCACATCTACCTGTTCAGGCACTGGATTTCTTCTCCGTCGAGATGACCTTGATCTTGTAGTCGTCTTGCAGATGCTTCACAAACTCGTCCTTCTCGTCGCCGGTCAGGCGGCTGTCGGCGTAGCGCACCACGCAGCTCGCATCGACCCAATCGAGCTTGATTCCCACCCGGTGCTTTCTGAAGAGGACTTTGAACGACGCGATCTTCTGCGGATCGCGTAACAACGAGTAGGGCAAACGGTCATCCAGATCCTGCAGGCCCTCCGCCAGGGACTCCTGGCCCGCGAGCGTCACGGTGGGCGCGCCCTTCAAGAATGTCTCGGCCACCTTGAGTTCGACCAGTGGCAGCCGCTCGTCCTCGCCCAACTTGAGCGCTTTCAACAGCGCCGCCACCTTGTCGCGCGGCGTCAGCACCTTCTCGTCAACGTACTCCAGATCTCGCTTCTTGGTGAACGCGCGGATGAGGGCCGTGGCGAAGGTCGCAGCGTCCTTAATCGACTTGCCGCTGGCCCTTAAGCCGTTCGGGTCGGCCGCGAAATTGAGCAGAATCCACTGCGGGTGGTAACCGTACACGACGTCGCCGTCGACGCGCACACTCGCTCGGTCGGCGTTCGCCTGCAACAGGACGAACGACCGCCCGCCGACCGCCTGAATGCGATGCACGTCCGCATTCCCCTTGAGCGCCCGGCGCACCTTGGCCGCCGTGCACCACTTGGCGAATCCGTCCTTGGCGATCCGGGTCTTGGGAGCCAACAGCAGCGGGGCATGCCCGCGACAGTCGTCGACGTGCCGCAGCAGAACTTCGACCAAGTCGTCCGGACTGGCTTCGAACAGCCGGATCACCGCCGCGAGTGTGTCCAGCTCACCGGAAACGCTCTGGCACGCGGCCAGATCCGCCGGAGACAGTCGATCTTCGGCGACCTTACGGATAGCGATCTTCCGTTTCCCCAACTCAAAGTAGATCAGCAGCACCAGTTGTAGCAGCGCCGCCTTGCGGTTCTTGAAGATCTCCTGGCATCGTTCCTCGAGCGTCGCTCCGTCAACGCTCGCCTCGTCCACGCTCAAGGCGCTGCACACGGCGGCAAACGAAGGCTGCGTCATTCGGCGAAACTGTACTGCCACGTCTGGCGATGCGCAGATCGCTTCACACTTCGGGTAGTCAGTCAGAAGCTCTTTGGTCCAAAATGACTTACTTCGGGTCTGCATCACAGGGCACTCCACTTATCGCTCAGATTGCACCGCCGCCCCTTGCCACTGCGGGGCCAGCGCGTCCCTGCTCCACCCTCCACAACTTCCCGTGTGTTCCATGGTCCAGGCGCACCATCCCTTACTGGTAAGAACGCGTTCTAGGCTCGACGCGCTCATGCCTTTTGCGAAAAACACCCCATCCGCTGCGAGTGACCTGCATCGCATGCCTACGCTGGCTCCAGTATCGTCGCATACGTGAACTCCGCCGGGCGGGCCTGCGTCGGGCGCGTCCGCCGGCGGACGATCAAACGCTGCGGGCCGGTTAGTCCGGCGGGGACTATGCCCAGAACCCTCTTGGGAAAGACCTCCAGGCAGTTGTCGGCCCGTACCTCAGCGCCGCCGGCCGCGGGCCGCAGGAACACACCCTCGTCGGGCTGATCATTGTTGAACTTCAGCCGGAAGCCGCGAAGCTCCAGCAGGCCGCCGGGCGTATACACGTCGCGCGTTTGCGTCATCAGGTCGGTCACCTCCACGACGTTTGGCCCCCAATTGGGCCGTGGGCGACGTTCCAGGCCGGCTCTCTTCGCGGCCTGGTCGACCCGTCACCTCAGCCGCCGCGTGAGCTGCCAGCCAATCGTCAGCCGCCATTCGTCGGGGCGAATCGGTTGCTCATCTTCGGTGAAAACGCCTGCCATTCCCAGTCGCGTCTGCCCGAGCGGTCCGAAATCGACCTCGCGACCCTCGGGGGCGCGGGCCTCGATCCAGCCGACCATCATCGTCACCACGGCGAGTGCATCCGCCCGTCCCACTTTTGACGCCGTCTCGCAATGGTCCAAAAAGTCCTCGAACGTTGCCTTAGCGCCGCGCAGCAGGACCGCCCGCCGCGACCCCGGCTTGACGGGATTCTTCTGGAGGAAGTAGCGAATGCCCATGCACCGCCCCCGCGCCTATTAGAGGCTATCTACGCAGCAAACAGATAGGATGGCTTGCCTGCGCAGATCCTATGTCTGCATCGCTTACATGCTATCGTCGTCCACCATTAAGCAATACGCAGAAGCCTGCCGGGCCTTAAGCGCGAGCTGAAGAAAACTGGACGCAACACGGGGCCTCGCGGGCGCCCGTTGTCGACGAGGGGCTGCGTTCGAGACGCAAGCCAGACCCAGGAGGCAGCATGGAAACGTGCCGGGGCCCGGCGCCCGGCTTCCTCCCCCGACCGCTCGCTCACCGCGACCACCGCGCCGTATCAGGCCGCGTGCCCCAACCGATCCGGGCTGGCCTCGAACGGCCTGACGATCGGACGCTTCCAGCGGACGCATTCGATCGGCAACGGCTCGCAGCCGGCTGCCTTGCGGGCCCGGTTGACGGCCCGCCAGATCTGCAGGAGCTGCTGGCGAACCGGTGCATAGGGTACAAACGGCAACCGCAGAAACTCGGCCTGCAAACGCTCGCTGGACCACCGACCGGCCTGCTCCAGCAGCCACGACTTCATGCGGCGATACTCGTTCGCCTCGATCCGTACGCAGACCCGCCCGCCGCGGAACGACAGCGCATAGCCGGCGAACTTGATCGGGACTCGCCGGGCGTCGCGAATCTGCCCGGCTTCGTCGGCGAAGAAACCGTGCCGGCCGTGCGTGGCCATCAGCAGGAAGAAGCGCCCGCAGCGGATGTACTGCATGTTCGCCAGGCCGGCGCGTTTGCGACCAGCTCGCTGCCAGCGCGACACGTCGATGCCATACTTGCCGATCAGCTTCGCGTCGACGGCGCGGGCGTCCTTCCCGTCGGGAATGACGCCGGTGACGTAGAACCAGTAGCCGTGCCGCAGGTATTGCACCGCCGCCTGTTGCACGAACCCCGCGACCGACGTCGCCACGCATCGATACTCGCTTCGCTGCTTACTCATCCCCCCGATTGCCGCAACGACAAGGTGGGATTGTTCATCGGCACAATCCCGGAAGCCGCTCGTAATGAACCTTGTTGGTGCACGACCAACCTTCAATCCCGGCCAGCCAGGTCAATCCCGGCTGACCCCTTCAGCCGCGGCAGGCCGGGACTCAGCCGCAGAACGCCAGCAGCGCTTGCAGGTCGTCATCTGTCGGCGGCCGCCCGATGCCCTCGACGTAGAGAGCCACCAGACGGTCCCGCACCAGCGCCGGTATGTCTGCCGGCGCGGCGAAGACGACCTCCATGCACGCGAGCTGCTCGACGTAGTCCGCAGCCGGGTCGCCGATCACCCCGCCGCTCACCGTTTTCCACCAACCCATAGCTATCCTCCGTCGTACACGTAAGAACGAACCTCCTTTCAGGATGCGATGGCGCCCGCACCTTGCCCGCGGACCGGACGCGGCCGAACCTGTTTCCAAGTTGGCCGCGCCCAGTAATAAGACGCAGCATGCAGCGTCTTGCACCAGCGTCTTGCACAAGACGCACGTCGCCTGTTGTCGTCAGATCATCGCCACCTGCGGCCGGCGCTCCCGCGCGGGTCGCAGGTGACCACATCTCCACCTCGTCAAAGGACCGGTGCGACACGATTGCCGCATCGGCACGCCGTACAAAGGGAATACCCGTCAGCCCTTTCGTCGTTGTCACGCGTCCGGCACCACCCGGACACGCAAACGGCCCGCCACTGCCCTGCAGCGACATCCGCCTCGCCATCGGCGAGCTTCTACTCAGGCCACACTCCCACTCTGCAGCGTTTGAATCACGCCGCCGACCACCCGCGGAAAACCGCAGGTACGGCGCACCGGGCACCACCCCGGCGGCTGCAGAGCTTCCCGGATTAGCAGCAGTTGTCCGCCAATCAGTCACGTCGCTAGGCCGTGTTACCGGCCGGACCTGCACCGTATGTCCGCGGCTCCCGCCACGGCATAGTTTCCGCCACGCGTACACGCGGCGATTTCAGCGGGCCGAAACAAGAAGCGCCCGCTTATCCCTCAGTGCAGATTGTTCGCGGTTTGGCACCGTCTCTGATTGGCATGACCAGCAAGCCCTTGCGGGCCTCTCATGGTTGAGCTTTTCACCGTCCGCCGTTTCGGCGGATCGCCGGACCCGGTCAAAGGTCCGATCCTGGCCGTCGCCGGCTCAGGAGCTCCCCACGCTGGCCGAGGTTGAACGAGCCTGTCGAGCCTTGCACCCGATTGGGTCCGCAGCATGGCGGACTTCGGCCCGAACCCCCTGGGTAGGATTCGGCTTAGCGAACCTCACCTACTTCAACTGCTGCGACCTCGCTGTGCCTGAACAACCGACACAGCGAGGCCTGTCTCCGTCGCCCCGTTCCAGAATGTCATTCTGCCATCGGATAGAACTGCAGGATTACTCCGAACGACGGGATTACTCTGCAGAGCCTCCGTCGAGCCGGACAAGCCCGTCTCCAGGCATCCGGCTCTACGGGTCAGCATCGCGGCGGTTGGTGAGCCGCCCCCTTAGCCCGGCTGGTGAGGCCGGGTTTACCGGGTGATGCCGTCCCATCTGTACGGCGTCACGGAACGTGTTGACGTTCGTAACGACCACGGGCTTGCAGCCCGCGCTCAAGTTTGTAGCGTACTTTCCTGGAAAGATCACTGTTGCCGAACGATTCGTCGAGCAAAGGAGCAATTTCCATGCCTGACTCGCTTCGTCCACACATCCAACGCATCATCGACGACATGCAGACCCGCAAGTATCCGCCCCAGCGCTTCATGCAAGCACTCGCATGGCCCGGCTGTGATGATGCAGAACTTCTCGAACGGGCGATCGCCCTACTGCGCAATCCAGATGGCCAGACCACCGCATTCGAGTACAAGCGGCGCTATCCAGATGGCCATGTGCTCGAAGACATCGTGATCGAGGACGGGATCGCCTTAGCAGTCCGCCGCGGAAGTCGGTTTTCGGCAGTTTCACGCGGCGCGGGCGGATTTTTCTGACGTCGGCGTTCGGCGCAGTGGCAACACGAGAATGCGAATCCTACGCCACACACCGCCCAGGAGGTGTGCCAGGCGGCC
>JAHJAR010000071.1 GCA_018814045.1 Planctomycetota bacterium
CGATCTCGAGCACGATTGGCCCGATACGCGGCTGCTGGCCGACCTGGACACGCCGGAGGACTACGAGCGCCACAGGCCGAGGCAGAGCAGTTGATACATGGTCAGGTTGGATTGGCCGCGCGCCAGGTAGCGCGGTCGAGGATCATCTGGACGGAGTCACGGTAGGCGCCGCGCTTCCAATAGCGTTGGGGGATCCGGCCAACTTCGCGGTAGCCGTTATTCGAGAGTGCCCGCAGCGAGCCGGTGTTGCCGTCGATGACCTCCGTGAGCAGCAGCCGCAGCCCAAGGACCTCGAACGCATAGCGGGAGCGGATGGCGATCGAGTCACTGCCCAAACCGCGCCGCCACAAGGACGGTCGCCCGATAAGCGTTCCCGTAATCGCGCTGCCGTTGCGAAAACTGACCTGATGGAGCCCGGAGATGCCGATGTGGTCCTCTTCGGTGAGCGTTTCGATGGCGAAGACGATATCGCTGTCGTTCTGTCGGCAGACGCGCTCGAAGAACTCCTCCTCCATGATGCCGGTGAGCGGGGAGTCTCCGACCAGCGTCCAGGCGGTTACTTGGGGATCGTTGAGCCAGCGCACGCAGTTGTCAAAATGACGGGCCTTCTCCAGCGGCACCAGACGCACCTTCTCACCTTCCCAGCCGTAAGGCATATCGCGACTCCCATGAACTCGTGGCGTCAGCGAGAATGCGTCGTGACTCGCCGGTCGGCCGCTCCTGGAGGCGTGGGCCCGCGGCCCCTTTTTAAGGGGAGCGGTCACGCACACTGCAATGTACATGTTATCATCGGCGGCGACGAGTTGGTGATCGCCGTATCATTCGGCGCGCGCGCAGAGGTAGACCATGGGACCCTGGACGTACTTCGCACCGTTCTGGCTCGGAACGCTGGTTGCTGCGGCGCTCTACGGGAGCAGCTACGAGCAGTTACCGCCGTTATCTAAGGCGGGCTACGTTTTGGCTGGGGGGCTGGGCTGCCCAGTATTGGGGGTGATCTGCCAGGTTGTGATGGTGGCTACGCAGGGCGCATTTGCCCAGGTATTGCCTGTGCCATGGGGTAGAACGATCCGCGGGGGCGGGGCGGTCTTTACGGGCGCGCTGCTGTTGGTCGGCGTGTTGCTGGGCGTCGTCGCGGGTCTGCTGTGGATGGAGGAGTTGTTCACCGCAACGATGGTCATCGGCGTCATCGGTGTGCTGGCAGTGGCGGCGGCAGTGCTCGGGTACATTTGGAACATCCCGGCGGCGGTGCGCGACTTCGGTGTGCGTGATTTTACCGCTGGGGAGTAACACTGGAGCAGCCGTCAGGCAGGCGGCGCCGGGGTCATCAACATGCGAAGGCCGCAGCCGGCTTCGCCGGCCGCGGCCCGTGTTCCTTTCCCGGGGCAAGCTGGCGCGTTACTTCGGGATGATCCAGCTATCTTCGGACTCGATGCCGTCGATTTCCCAGGTCCAGCGGATTTTCTTGTAGGTGAAGCAGACCTCTTCCATGTGGGTGTAGCTCTCGGTCTGCGGATCGAGGCAGTTGGGCATCCAGGGCTTGACGCTGACGATGATCGCGTCTTCGAGCGTATGGGTGAAGTAGTGCTCTTCCTGGCCGGTCGCATCGATGCGGTACCACTTGATGGTGACGTTCTTCATGTGCTCGCCGGTGCAGAGCGCCTGGTAGAGCTTGGGCGAGGCCTTGTCGAAGACCTTCACGATCGAGAGGGCGTTGTGGATGCGTTTGCCGGTGGAGAGGCCGGATTGTGGGTCGCGCGGGATGCGGACCTCGTGGTCGAAGGCTTCGACGAGGACGGTGGCTTCGCGGCCCTGCATCTCGCAGGAGCCGTCGATGGTGCCCTGGCTCTCGCCGTCGAGTGTCATGTGGGCTGGCATAGGCATGGTGTTTGTCTCCTTGACGTTTGCTCTGATCCGGTGCCGCACGCGGCCGGCCCTCCGCGAGCCTGCCTCCAGTTTCGCTTTCCGCGTCGGCCAGTGTTCGTCGATCTACCGTGCTGGTTTGCAAGCTCCGTTCCACGAGGGAGCCCAACCAGCAGCCGACTGATGGGCGTTGATGTAACCCCTTTCTGTTTGGCGTGTTAGAGAATTCCTCCGAACACGCCTCCGGTACACGGTCCTTCCATCATACGCCACTTGGGTACAGCGTCGGGGGCTGCCGTTGCCCAACAGAACGACGCGGTTACCATGGCGGCGGTTTCGCTGCGCCCTTTGCTGGGCGCTATTCCTTGTCGAGCTTCCCGACCAGTGACAAGGTGAAATTGGCCCCCTCGAACTTGATGTGGGGCATGATCTGCAAATCCACCTTGTAGAACCCGACTTCGCCGGGAACCTCGCTGACGTTGATGGAGAACTTTCGGATCGGGCGGCGATTAGCCACCTCGGCCGTGGGGTTGTCCATGTCCGCCGCGTACTGGCGCATCCACTCGGTCAGCTCGGTCTGCATTTTGGTCGGCGACTGCCACGTTTGCAGGTTGTCGCGCTGGATTACCTTTAGGTAGTGGGCCAGGCGCGAGATGATCATCATATATGGCAGGCGCGTACCGAGTTTGTAGTTTGTTTGATCGCGCTGGCCTTCCGCGGTGTCGGGGAAGGTCTTCGGTTTCTGGGCCGAGTTGGCGCTGAAGAAGCAGGCCTGGTCGGTTTTCTTGTACATGGTGAGGCCGATGAAACCGGATTCGGCCAACTCGAACTCGCGCCGATCGGAAATCAGGACCTCGGTCGGGATCTTGGTCTCGATCCCTTCCATAGTCTTGTACTGGTGCAGGATCAGGTTCTCGACCATCCCGCCGGCCTGTGGGCCGGTGCAATTCATCGTCCAGCGTGAGCTGGCGAAGCTGTCCGTCAGCCGCGTTGCGAACGCGAAGGCCGCGTTGCCCCACAGGTAGCTGCGGTGATCATCGATTACGTTCTCTTCATAGTTGAACGCCTTGACCGGGTTCGCGTCGGGGTCGTACGGATGCCGCAGCAGGAAGCGTGGCATGGTCAGGCCGAAGTAACGCGAGTCGGGGCTGTCGCGGAAGGAGTTCCACTTGGTGTACTGCGGGCCTTCGAAGACGCTCGCCAGATCCTTGAGCTTGGGCAGGTCCCGGAAATCGTCGACGCCGAACATCTCCTTGCCGGCGGCCGCGATGAAGGGGCAGTGTGACATGGCGGAGACGGCGGAGATTTTCTGCGCCAGAGCGACGTCGCGCGGGCTGGGGCCAAACTCGTAGTTGGCGACCATGGCACCGAACGGCTCGCCGCCCGCCTGGCCGAACTCGTCGGTGTATATATGCTGATAGAGGCCGGACTTAGGAATCTCGGGGGAGTTCTCGAAGTCCTCGAGCAACTCGTCCTTGGAGACATTAAGGACGTCGATCTTGATGTTCTCGCGGAAGTTCGTCTGATCCACGACGAACTTCAGGCCGCGCCAGGCGGACTCGAGCTTCTGTACGTCCTCGTGGTGCAGGATCTCGTCGATCTGGGCGCTGAGCTTGACGTCGATCTCGGCGATATAGGCGTCGATCAGGGCCTTGTCGATCTTCTCGACTGGGGCACTGACCAGATTGGCCAGCAATTCCTGCACGCCTCGCCGCGCTATTCGCTTCGCTTCATGATCCTTGATACCGGTTGCGACGGTGATCTCGTCGAGTAACGAGGTAACGTCTTCCGGCAGGGCTTGGGCGGACTGAGCAGCTTCGGGTGCATCGGACATGATGGGTCTCCGCGTTGGAACGGTTGTGCGGCTGCAGCCGCTAATAGGTAACTAGCAAGGCCATACTTCAGTCAGAAGGGCCGGGGCAGGATTAGCCGCCTGCGTCCCCTGGCCCGGCATCTCCTCCCTCGGCGGCGCCGCCCGCCGAGCCGCCACCCCCGGGTGCATCCATTCCCAAGGCGTCCAGGAGCTTCTTGCGGGTATCCTCGTCCTGCACGAGTTCGCGGAGCTTCTTCGCAAACTCGCGTTTGTTGGCCAGTGGGGCCTTGAGAGCGCTGAGCGCCTCACGCGTTTCCAGCAACTTGTTCATTTCGGGCACGCTGCGGGCGATCTGCTCGGGCTCGAAGTCCTTGAGCGTGGCGAAATCCAGCTTGGCTGACAGCTCGTCATCCTTGCCGCCGGTGAGCTTGTTCTTGACGTTCACGGCCACGTTGAGCTTCTGGCTGCGCATCACGTCGTTGAAGTTGTCCTTGTCAACGCGGAGCGGCTTGCGCTCTTCCAGGGGCGTTTCGTCGGGCTTCAACGTGAAATCGCCCAGCATCGCCAGGCGGAAGGGCAGTTCCTTCTGCTCCTTCGTGTTCGTCGCAGGACGATACGTGATATTGATGCGTTCTTTAGGAGCTTGAGACTGCTGCTTCGCCATGACAAAACCTCGCTATCGATGCGCACAAACTCGGCCCGCTACCCACGCGGGGCGGTACATGTTCCGATATGCACTCACGCTCATATATACCGGCAACTTGGAAGCGTCAATAGGGATTTTGCCCTGACGGCTGGCCGGCGCCACGCGCCTCGGGCGGTCAATCACGAATTTCCGGCCGGCGCGAAGCGGAAGATGCAGTCGAACAGCCGCCCGCCCACGTGCTGTGCCACCGCCTCGTCTTTGAGCACCGCCGACCATACCGCGTCACAGGCGAAGCAGGTCCGGAAGTTGCTCTCCACCGCCCGGCCCATCCCATGCAGAATGACCAGGTCGGCATCCGCAGCGGCCGCGACGCAGGCCGGCGCCAGGTGGGAGAGGTCCAGCAGTGGCGCGCAACCGCCAGTCTCGACCACCGTGAGGCGTCCCGCAGCGCGGGCCTCGGCCAACGTCGCGTCGAGCGTGTCAACGCGGACGAGAAGGCTGGCAAGCTCAGCGGCGGTGATGTCGTTCAGCGCCGGCGATGTGTTCGCAGCAAGCGTGACACGGGTCCCGGCCTGGAGCATCCAGCGCGCCAGCGGCAGGCATCCCAGGCAAATGTCGCTCCCGGCGTTATCGACGAAGAAGGCGGCGTGCCGCGGGGGCGTTCGTCCGCGCCAGCGGTTCTGCCAGGCGTCCAGGTCATCGATGAGCCAGGGCCGCCTGGGCAGCGAAGCCCGGCTGTGGCGGAAGTCCACACCCCGGGCATGGTAGCGCTCGACGGTCGGCATCGAGCCCAGATCGAACGTATTGCCGGCGAACAAGCCGCGCACCAGTTCCTCCACCCGCTGCCCGGCCCCTGGGCAGTCCAACTCCTCCAGTAGCCCAGGCAGCAGTGCCAGGGCGGCGCCGTTCTCACGCGCCTTGATCCCGCGAAACGGGTCGGCGAAGCCGTGCCGCACGAGCAGGTCGTGCCGCAGCTCGTCCAGGTAGAGCACGTCGATTCGGTCATAGCGCTCGGGCGAAGCATGGACGGCGTGCATGGCGGCTTGGTAATCGGCGGCGAAGGCGGCCCGGCGGCCGGCATCGGCGTCAGGGTATTCCTCTTCGATCAGCCGCAGTAGCAGGTCGAGGTGCTCGCAGAAGTGACCTACCCAATACGCTCGTCCCTGCGGATCTTGCCGGAGGTCCCAGTCGCAGGCCTGGTAGCGGTCCGGGTTGGCCAGTTGTTTCAGATATGCCAAGGTGGCTCCGTAGGGCTAACGCGACGTAATCAAAGGCGGTACAATCGCCGGATCATGATCCCAGAATGCGACTATCATAGCGTTACCGCGTGGCTGGAGGAGTCTCGCCGGCCGCTGCTGGTGTCACATAGGCGACCGGACGGGGATGGCCTGGGAGCGCTGGCAGCTATGGCGCTGGCTCTGCGGCACCTTGGCGGGGAGCCGGCGGTAGTGCTCTTCGAGCCGTTCCCGTCCCGTTACGACGTCATCAAAGCGGCCACGACCTGGTACCAATGGGACGAGACGCGCGACGTGCTCGCGGCGGAGTGCGACGCCGTGGTGGTGCTGGACACCTGTTCGCGCATGCAGCTTGAACCGCTTGTTGACTATCTGGTCCGTGGCCCGCGCACGCTCGTCATCGACCACCATGCCACGCGCGATTCGATCGGCACCCGCCCCGCCGATCTGCGGTTATTCGACGATTCCGCCTCGGCCACCTGTCTGCTGGTGGCGGAATGGGTACGCGCCGCGGGCGTGCCGCTCGATGAGCTACTGGCAACGGCGCTGCAAATCGGGCTGGCGACGGACACCGGCTGGTTTCGCTTTTCCAACACTGATCCGCGCACCCTGCGTGTGGCGGCGGAGTTGCTCGAAGCCGGGGCACAGTTTCACACCCTCTACCGCGCGTTGTATCAGCAGGATCATCCGGCCAAACTGCGCCTGATCGCGCGGGTGCTCACCGGGCTCGAGTTGGAGGCGGACGGCAGGCTGGCTGTTATGAAGCTGCGTCCAGCCGACCTGGAAGCGACCGGAGCCGACCTCACCATGACCGAGGAGCTGGCCAACGAAGCCGGCCGCCTGGGATGCATCGAGGCCACGCTTCTGTTTACCGAGGAGCCGGATGGCGAGATACGCGTGAACTTCCGCAGCAAACGCGCCCTGGACGTTTCGCAACTGGCGACACGCTTCGGCGGCGGGGGACACGCCCGCGCTGCCGGGGCACGTGTACGCGGCGAGTGGGACGTTACCGTACCACGCGTTATTGCCGAGACGATCGAAGCTCTACAAGCGAGCGAGTGATGTCTCACAGCAAGCCCGCTCCGGGCTGGAGGTCCGTGACGACATGACCGACGCGGGCGAACGAATCCCGGCCATTCGTGTCATGATGATGCCGCGCGACACAAACGCGAACGGCACGATTTTCGGCGGTGTGCTGTTGAGCTACATCGACCAGGCGGGGGCCATCGAGGCGCGCGCCCACGCCGCGCATCGCTACGTCACGGTGGCGGTGGATCGGGTGGAGTTTCGAGCGCCGGTGTACGTGGGCGATGTGCTGAGTTTTCGAGCCCGCCTCGTCCGCGTGGGGCGCACGTCGGTTACAGTGCAAGTGACGGTCGAGGCGGAGCGTTTTCATGATCCGCGGATGGTCGTGCGGGTGACCGAAGCCCAACTCGTCTACGTTGCCGTGGACGATGAACGCCGACCGGCGCCGGTGGCGGTCGATGCGGACTGAATCGCCGCGCGCGATTGGGCGACAGCGCGGAGCCGCGGCCTTCAGCCCGCGCGGCCACACGTCCGGTGGACTGTCGCAAGATCGCGCACGGTGATTCAGCGCCCAGTGTAGTGTCTTACAATTATGACACCGTATTCAAACCCGCGACCGTAACTGAGTGGTTGCCGAAAAACCGCTTGCTTACGCGCGCGGCTCGGTTCTGCTGCCTACCTCTGGACGGTTTAGACCGGTTTCAGAAATCCTGTCGCGGCCGGGCCCCGTACCGGCCGTGGACGTCAACGTCCGGGGGGGCCCCGGACGCTACACCAATAGTGAAACCGCGCTAGGATAGGTTCTACGATTTGTCCGCCGTGATCGCTTCGGCGGGGGTACAGGCGCGCCGCGCTGCTGCAACGGCCCGCGCGCCGAGCGTGAGCCGTCCTGGTGGGCCATGACACTCCAACCGACCAGCAACGAGGACGAGTTCTGCATTGCCCAAGAATCGAGACCGCTCGCCGCTGAACACGCGCGCATCGACCACGTCGACCGCACAGAGATATTCGCCCCCGACGGCTTCAGGCTCACCATTCGCGTCGTCGGACCGGACATCACAGTGTATCTAAACGATCACCAGCAACCGATACTCGCGGCCACCGACTCCGCCCCGGACTACTTCCGTAGAGGTCGCATCGCGCTCTTCGCGAAACGGATTATCGCCACGTTCGAGTCACCCGAGGTAACTCCCCTGCCTTCGCCCTAGCAGGCCTCGCTGGCGACCGCGCCGTGCGGGCCGAGGGCCAACTTGGCCGCAAAAACCGCAAGAACCATCAAGCCAGACACGGCCGAACACGCCATACTGATCCTCGGTGAGACGATGAAAACGAACACACAGCGCGACTACGAAGAACGAATCCTGAAGATCCTGGTCCACATCCAGTCGCACCTGGACGAGGCGCTCGACCTGGTGCAGCTCGCGGACCTGGCCCATTTCTCGCCCTTCCATTTCCACCGCGTCTTCCGCGGTATGGTGGGTGAGGCCGTCATGGAGCATGTTCGCCGATTGCGGCTGGAACGGGCTGCGCACCAGCTCAAGTCCGGCACGCAACCAGTCACCCAGATCGCCTTCGGAGCCGGCTACGAGACGCACGAGGCTTTCACGCGGGCGTTTCGGGCGCTGTTCGCCGAGCCCCCGTCGCGCTTTCGCGAACTTCACAGTCGCTGGCCAGTGCAGCCGGCCCCGTCCGGCGTGCACTATGCCGCCGACGGACAGATTGCGCGCTTTGAACCACGACAAGCCGAGGGAGAATCCATGGACGCACGAATCGAGAAGCTGGATCCGCTGCGCGTCGCCTTTATGCGGCATACCGGACCCTACCACGAGGTTGGCCCGGTGTGGGAGCGGTTTTGTGGCTGGGCCGGGATGCGCGGCCTCTTTGGCCCCAAGACGAAGATGTTCGGCCTGTGCCATGACGATCCCGAGGTCACCCCGCCCGACAAGATTCGCTACGACGTTTGCCTGGTCGTGGACGAGAGCTTTCAGCCCGAGGGTGACGTCGGTGTGCAAGAGGTCGGCGGAGGTGATTACGCCGTCACCACTCACTGCGGCCCGTATGCAGGGTTGGCCAGCACCTACGCCACGTTGATGGGGCAGTGGCTACCCGCGCAAGGACGCGAGCCGAGTTCCGGTCCGTCCCTCGAAATGTACCAGAACAACCCGCAGACCACCGCCCCGCAGGACTTGCGCACCGACATCTACGTACCCTTGCGGCCGGCGTGACGCGCGAACGCAGACCAACGACGGGAGGGTGCCGCGCGCAGTGCGAACGTGACCTTGGCCCCTTGCACGGCGGCAGCTCAACGCACGTCGAAGAAACGCTCCGTCCGGGTCACTTTCAGCAGCTTGCGCACCGCGTCACTGACCTCGGTCAGCGGCAGTCGAGCAATGCGCTCGCGCAGGACCTTATGCAAAGTCAGCATGACCCCCAGTTGGCGGCTGCTGATGCCCGGCAGGCTGCCCAGTTCCAGCACATACGTGCGCTCGGCAGAGTCCGGCAGCACGTCGGCCAGCTTCGCGGAGAGCTCTTCGCGGTAACGCGGCGGCAATTCCAGCAGCATGTCGTTCGGCGTGGCGAAAGTGAAATGGCAGCACGCGCCGTCATCTGTCAGACTCAGCGGACCTAGATCAACTGTGTTGGACATGGCGATCCTCTTCACGCCGGGGCCCGCGTGAGCCGCAGACGGGCCAGGCTGGGCTGCTCGAATCGATGGTGATGTTCGCGGTCGTACCGCCGGAAGTGAAGGACGCGCC
>JAHJAR010000072.1 GCA_018814045.1 Planctomycetota bacterium
CATGCCCGGGTTCCTTCCCTGAACGCCATCGTCATCCATAGCCGCCCGAACACCGACCGCCAGAATACCAGGTCAACCAGCAAACAAACGCGCCAAGTATTCCGACAGCCTGCGACGGTCGCGGCTCGGGTTTGAACACGATGCCGCAATTGTGAGGCACTACAACTAGTACTACAACGCTACTAGCCCCTGCGGCGAGCTCTGTAAACCGTGAGATTGCAACACCTTAGGTGCGAGGCGCCTTTATCCGGGCCCCAAGCCCAAGCGCGGGGTTACCAGCGCG
This sequence comes from Planctomycetota bacterium, assembly GCA_018814045.1. Classification (GTDB taxonomy): domain Bacteria; phylum Planctomycetota; class Phycisphaerae; order UBA1845; family Fen-1342; genus JAHJAR01. The sequence continues at coordinate 284 of JAHJAR010000072.1, forward strand.
GTGCCCAAGCCGCCAAGAACCACTCTCTCGCGCTTGGGGCTCGGATGGCCGACCGACGCTTCTTGCGTTGTCGCATTAGAGCCATCACGCCTAACGGCAGAATGGTCCGCATCCTCGGAGGTGGGGGCGCGAATGGGCTACACGTCCGGTGGACCGCCGCAAGATCGCGCCCGGTGATTTAGATTCACTCAGTTAGCAGGCTGGGGACGCTGCCGCCACACGCTTTCGCGTTGCTGATGTGTGTGTAAACCCGCTATACTGGGGGCTGTGGGGAACGTGTGCGCTGGATGAGCAAACCTGCCAGACAACGAGTGAGGGAAGCCATGGTAACGTCGAGACTGGTCCGTATTCCGACATTGTTAGCGTTTCTGTTTTGTCTGTGGTGGGCGGCGGATCTGCCCGCGCAGACGATCCCGGGTGAGAAGCTGGACCCGGCCACGTATGGCCCCTCGTACGTCGAGTCCATGCAGGCCGCCATCGAGCGCGACCGTCTCGCGCCGGCACCGGTAGAGAACAAAGAGCGCGGCCAGCGCCAGGGGATCTGGGCCGTGCCCAGCCGGCGCGCCACGAGCTTCCGGCACTCCGGTGAGCACTATGCGACCAACAAGTGGGGCGATACACGGTTGGGGATCGGCTTCCCGCAACTCGTGGACGTCCAGGGCGCGTACTTCGCCGGTCAGGCGGATGAAGCCGTGTGGACCACCGGCGTGCGCGTGGTCGCCTACCGCAACGGTGAAGTTGCGCAGGAAACCGGCTGGTTCACCGAGATCGGGGCCGAGCCGCGCTGGTTCGCGATGGACCTGCAACGCGTGGACCGCATCGAAATCATCGCCATACCGACGCTGAATGGCGGTGGCTGGTATGGCATGGACGACCTGACCTACACGCTCGTTGCAGCCGAGGACGCGGCCCCGACCAAGATCGTCGTCGACTTCGACGACCTGCCCTACAACCACAAGCTTACAGAAACGGATTATGCCGGCTTGACCTGGGAAACCGGCAGCGGCGATTTCAGCGGTGGCGAGGCAGTGCATGGCCCGTTGGCACCGCCCGGAGTCCAGGTCGACGACGGCGGCGCCGGGGGCATCGCCACGATTTCACGTGACAGCGGTACGCCGCCGTCGCTTTCGGTGACCTATCAGGGCGTCATTCGCGGCGACGCGGGTTCGATGAGCTACCCGCCCGACACAGATGGCGCGATCGGTCCGAATCACTACGTCGAGACGGTCAACCGCAACTTCGCGATCTACGACAAGGCCTCCGGAGCCGAGTTGACCAACATCCTGCTCGGCTCGTTCCTACCGGGCTCCAACGGCGATCCGCGCGTGTTGTTCGACCATCACAGCGGGCGCTGGATCGTGCACGTCACCGATTTCTCCGCAACCGCGACGGTCTTCCTCGCCGTCTCGCTAACGGATGATCCCACCGGCGACTGGTTCAAGACCAGCTTCCTCACCGCGCAGGGTTCCGACGCCGGCCGCTGGCCCGACTACCCCACGCTCGGCGTCGACCAATACGGCATCTACATCGCGGCGTACATGGTCGGCGGGAGCGGCATGACCATTTTCGCGCTCGATAAGGCCCCGCTAGTCGATCCCAGTCCGAGCCTGGGCACGATCACCGCGTGGCGCAACCTGCCATGGGAAGGCGCGATCCAGCCCGCGCACGCCTACGGCTCGCCTGAAGGCGAGTATCTCGTCTCGCTCTACGGCAGCAGTGCCCTGCGCGTCCGCCGCGTCAATCCACCATTGACGTCGCCGACTCTGACCGAGATGGGGAACGTCGGCGTTCCGTCTTTCGGCGATCCGCCCAACGCCCCCGCGCTCGGCAGTTCCGTCCCACTCAACACCGTGGACGATCGCCTGATGATGTCGGTCTACCGCGACGGCTCGTTGTGGACGGCCCACACGATTTCCGCCAACGGCCGCGCCGGCTGCCGTTGGTACGAGGTTGACGTGGATTCCATGTCGCTGATCCAGTCCGGCACGGTGGCCGACGGTGCGTTGTACTACTTCTTCCCGTCGATCATGGTGAACCAGGACGGTGACGTGGCGATGGGCTTCACGGGCTCGAAGTCTGATCAATACGCCGCCTGTTACTTCACCGGCCGCCGCGCTACCGACCCCCTCGGTGAGATGGCGCCGCCGGAAATGTACAAGGAAGGCACCGGCCCGCAGAACAACGTGGACGGGTATGGCCGCAACCGCTGGGGTGATTACAGCTACACGACCCTCGACCCCGTCGACCAGCGGACCTTCTGGAGCATTCAGGAGTACGGCCACAGCGACGATATCTGGGGCACCTACATCGCGGTTCTCACAACTGGCGCAACACCGCCCCACGCATCCGACGTCGAGGTGGCGACCGACGTCGGCACGCCGGTGACCGTGGAACTTGTAGCAAATGATGACGGTCTACCAGATCCACCCGGCCAGTTGAGCTACATCATCGTGTCGTTACCGGCGCACGGTACCTTGTCCGACCCCGGCGCGGGACCGATCGGCTCGGTGCCGTACACACTCGTGACCTACGGCAACGAAGTCGTCTACACGCCGACCGGGACCTATCAGGGGCTGGACGAGTTCACCTTCCAGGCCGATGACAGCGGTGATCCGCCCGACGGCGGCCTCTCGAACAGCGCCACCGTATCCATCACCGTCGGCGGGCCGCAGCTCATACATGACTTCCCGCTCGACACCAATCCCGGCTGGACCACCGAGTCACAGTGGGCCTTCGGACAACCCACCGGCGGCGGCGGAGAGTACGGCGGGCCCGACCCGACCAGCGGATACACGGGCAACAACGTCTACGGATACAATCTCAACGGCGACTACGCCAACAACATCCCCGAGTATGACCTGACAACCCCCGCGATCGACTGTACCGGCGTGTCCGCTACGACGCTGAAGTTCCAGCGCTGGCTGGGCGTGGAGCAGCCCAGCTACGACCACGCCTACGTCCGCGTGAGCAACAATGGTTCCAACTGGACCACCGTCTGGCAAAACAACGCCGAGGTGGCCGACTACGCCTGGGTCGAGATGGACTTGGATATCTCAGCGGTCGCCGATGATCAGCCGACGGTCTATGTCCGTTGGACGATGGGCACAACCGATGGCGGCTGGCACTACTGCGGCTGGAACATCGACGATGTCCAGATCTGGGGCATCGGTCCGGCTCCGTACGCGCCTGGTGACCTGAACTGCGACGGGAGCATCGACGGTTTCGATATCGACCCGTTCGTACTCGTGCTAGGCGACAGCGAACCATATGACAACTACTACGCCCAGTATCCCAACTGCGATCACATGCTGGGCGACATTAACGAAGATGGGCTCATCAACGGCTTCGATATCGATGCCTTCGTGATCCTGCTGGGCGGGTAGTCAGCGACGAACATATATCCAAGAACTGCTGGCCGCCGCGCGCTGTTTCGCAGCGCGCGGCGCGCCGGAAGTGGTCACCTGGCTCCAGGATGCGGATCGAGCGCCTCCGCCTGTCGCAACGGGCGTTGCCCGGCGCCTGCGACCACCCTATTCGCGCAGTCCGGGCGGCAATGGTCGCGCGGCCGTGACGAGTTCGTTGGTGATTGACACGATCTTCCACTCACTCCCCTTGCGAATGAGCTGGAAGCTATCCAGACCACGCGTCGGCGGGCGGACCGAATCGTTCAGACTGGCTTCGTACAGCACGAGTACGTGGGCGATGTCGCCGTAGACCGTGGGCTGCATGTGCACGATCTTCTCCGTGAAGCCCCGCTCCCTGGCGCGGGCACTTTCGATGAAGCGCACGAAGTCGTCCACGAACCCCTGGACCGAAAACACGGTCATCTTGTCGCGCGCCGTCCGCAGTACCACAACTGCCTCGTCGATGAACAAGGCGCGCACCTTCTGCCAGTCCGGAGCGGTCCCCACCTTGAACGTCACCAGGCCGTATAGCTCGTTAACCACCGACTCCGGCGTTTGCGCGGGCTGCTCGACCGGCGCGGGCCGCGTCTGGGCCGGGAGTGTTGCGCCGACCAGCGCGGTGATGACCAGCAGCGGCGCTGCCAATCTGACTCGTGCTGCGTTCATGGAGACTCTCCTCCAGGCGTGGCGCGCCGCCTGTTCAGCGCCGCGCCGCCTTGCTGTCGCCGGTTTCGGGCTGGTTGTTGTTCTGCGCGGGAATCACGGGCAGCAGGATATGTGACGGACGCGCCGCATCATGATGAATGACTTGCTGCGCGGATACGAAGTCGATGTCCTTTTCGTTGTGTCCTCCCGTGTTGAGGTTGCGGGAGAAAAGCGGAAACGACGCCGAGGCCACCTCCACGCGCAGTCGGCGGCCGGCCGGCACCGTGATGCCGGTCTGCCACAGGTCAATCGTGTACTCATACGTCTGGTCGGGCACGAGGAACTCCGCGCGCCGGGTCGACGTGCGATAGCGCGCCCGGATCTTACCCTCCGCCAGTTGGAATATCTTGCCGTGCTCGTCCACCTCCATCAATCTCACGAACCAGTCCGTGTCTTTGGCCGAGGTCGCGGCGTAAAGCACCGCCGATAGCGGGCCGGCGATCGTCAGTGGCTTCTCCAATGGCTCGGTGGCGTAGACCAGAATGTCCGCACGCGTTGCTGTAACCTGCTCGTGGTGGGCCTCCTGAACGCGTTTCTTCTCCTCCACCGACCGCACCAGCGCTTCCTCTTCCTCCGACTCCTCGTAGAACGACGGCATGGGCGTCGGATCGCCCGGGTCGTATGTGTAGTGATCCGGCGGCGACGCGGCGTTCGGCGGAACCCAGATCAGCCGGCCGTCACCCTTCGAAGTGTTCGCGTTCCCGCCGCTGTCCAGATAGAGCTTGGTGAACCGCGTCTGCGGCAGCGGGTACGCATCCCCCTCTAGCCAGCGGTTCGATCCCATGACGAACAAGCTCACCAGCGGCTCGCGGGCGATGCCGTTGTCGATCCCCTTCAGCCAGTAGTCGAACCAGCGCAGGTATGCGCGCGGCAAATCCCGGATCGCCTCCGCGCCGAAATCGCGATCGCCGATCATGCGCTGCGCCTCGGGCGTGTGCCCCCACGGCCCGAGAATGAGCTTCTGGTACGGGTGGCCGTGCGACGCCATCTTCAGGTAGTTGAGCTTGCTGCCGATGCCGTCGCCATCGAACCAGCCCGACTGGTGAAAGACCGGGATGCGTACGTTCGCCAGCTTGTCCAGGAAGTTGGCGCGCTCCCAGTATTCGTCATTGACCGGATGTTCTATCCACTTCCGCCAGTACGGGTTCTCCTGGCCGAGCACAGCCCGGTCGAGTTCAATCACCGGCAACTCGCGCAGCAGCTTCCCGTACTTCTTCTTGCCGATATCGTGAAACGCCCGGCCCGAAAGATCCGCCGTCGCTTCCGACTCCAGCACATCCGCCCACCAGATCGCCCCCAACAGAAAATGCACCCCGTACTCGTACGGGATGTTGTAGAACGGATCGGGCGGCGAAACATTGGGGATGATCGTCGTCAGATGCGGCGGGTGCTCACTGGCGGCCCACCACTGCACCCAACCGAGATACGAGGCCCCGATCATGCCCACCTTGCCGCTCGACCAGGGTTGCGCGGCCAGCCATTCGATCGCGTCGTAGCCGTCCTGCGCCTCGTGTACGAACGGCTCCCACGTCCCTTCCGAACCGAAACGCCCGCGACAGTCCTGGATCGCCGCCACGTACCCACGCCGGGCATAGAATCGCGCGTCGAGGTCGGAAATCTCCTTCTTGTATGGCGTGCGCACGAAGATCACGGGGAACTTGCCGTCGGCCGCCGGACGGTACATGTTCGTGGCCAGGCGCACTCCGTCGCGCATCGGAATCATGACATCCGTCTCGACCTCGACCTCATATTGGGGCGCGGATAGCCGCGGGTCCTGGCTCGCAGCGACGCGCAACGCCTCGAAACCTTCGCGCACATAGGCGGCCCGCTGGGCCGGTACATCTGCCAGATACAGTTTCCCGGCCTCATCCGCCCAGATCGTGATGTCCACGCCCGGAACGCCGTAGATGTAGCGCGTAAACGTGTAATCCCGGTTGCCCACGCGGCGTTCGACCGTATCGGTGCGTTCGAGCGACCCACTCATGATGACCGCCGGCACGATGAACAGCGGGAACTGCTGCTTGCCACCGGCCGCCTGATCGTAGCACAGCACCGCCTGGCTCATGAGGGCGGGCGTGAGGTTCTCAAATAGAACGGTGTTGGGTTTGAGCGCGATGGTCTCAGTCTTGTCCGGCGATTTGACGCTGATCGTCTCACCCGCACGCGTCACAAGCACCTCTCCTAGCGGCGACTTGATCGTGATCACGTCCCAGTACCCGCTCGCGTTGGAGTCGATGCGGATGGACGAATCGATGGTCTGACCGGCAATAGTCAAATGGGACTCACCCGCAAAGTCGCCAGCGGGAGTCCAGTGGTACACGAGCTGGGCCAGGCACTCCTCGTTCTTGAACAGCAGAAACACGCCCTCGTCGGCGAACCCGCTGAGCTTGGCCGGCATGACCGGTTCGAGCGCTTCGGCCGGCGGTTTCGCAGCCTCCTCTTGGGCGTGAACCGAACCTGCCGCAGGAATGCCGAGCGCGGCAAGAGCAACCAGTACCCACAGGCAGACTGTGGTCGTGCGTACACGTTTCATGGGCAACTCCCGGACTGTGAGGTACTGTGGAAGCTACCGCGCTGGTCGCGGCGCGGCCATCTCTGATATGTACGTATACGTAAAACCCGCCGCGCAATTCCATCCGGCCACACGCGCGCCCGGGGGCGCACCGCGCCGGTTACGCGCCTGAATCACGACACGCCGACCCCTTGTCCGACACTACCTGCCGGGCGGATAATACCCAACGTCGCGGCATCGGCCGCCGGAATGGCGCGCGTGGGAGACGCAATGCTCAGGCAGCACAGCCAATTGATGGTCACCTTGCTTGTCATCGCGGACGCGGTGGCGGTCGCGGTGGCCTGGCTGTTGAGCTACGTCATTCGCTTCAGTTGGCTGCCGGTGGACCCGACCAAGGGCGTCCCGGGGCTGGCGGATAAGTTCCTGCCGATGCTGCCGCTGGTGGTCGCGGTCCACCTGGTCATCTTCTACCGCCTGCGGCTGTACCGACCGCGACGCGAGGGCTCGCTCTTCCGCGAGACGCGCGACATCGTCAAGGCCTTCATCGTCGCGGTGGTTGCGGTAGTCGTGATCGACTACGCCCTGCCCGCCTCAAACAAGATCTCCCGGCAGTTCATCGTCACCTACGCCGTTCTGGGCACGACCTGCTTCACCATCTTCCGCGCTACGGTGCGGGTCATTCTGCGGGCCGCCCGCCGGCGTGGCTGGAACCGCCGCACCGCGGCCATTATCGGCAGCGGGCGCAACGCGCAGCGCTTGCGGCACGCCCTGGCTCACAACGATTGGACGGGGATCGAAGTCTCATACTTCGTTGACGATCGGGAGGAAAACAACGCCGGCCAGTTGCACGGCGTCCCGGTGTACGGCCCGCTGGGGCGGCTGCGGGACATCGTCGAGGCCCGCCCGCCCGACGCCGTGTTCATCGCGCTGCCCAGCGATCAGGCCGCGCGTATCAACCAGGTGCTCTCGGCCCTCGGCACCTCGATGGCCGATGTCCGCCTGGTTCCCGATATCAGTCCAACCTACACGATGCGTCCGAACGTCAGCGAACTCGACGGCGTGCCGATCATGTCGTTGCGGCAAACACCGCTGTACGGCTGGAACGCGATTCTCAAGCGCGCCTTCGATCTGGCGGTCGGCAGCTTCTGCCTGCTGATCGGGCTGGGCCCGATGTCCGCCATCGCCGGCGTGATCAAGCTGACGAGTCGCGGCCCGATCTTGTACCGGCAGCGCCGCATGGGGCTGGACGGGTGCGAATTCACGATGCTCAAGTTCCGCACCATGCGAATCGATGCCGAGGCAAAGACCGGGGCCGTTTGGGCCACACAGGACGATCCACGCCGCACGGTGTTCGGGTCATTCCTGCGCCGCACGAGCCTCGACGAGTTGCCCAACCTGTTTAACGTGCTGGCCGGGCACATGTCGCTGGTGGGGCCGCGCCCCGAGCGGCCGGAGTTCATCCGGCGGTTCAAGGATGAAATCCCCCGCTACATGCTGCGCCACAAGATGAAGGCCGGCATGACCGGCTACGCCCAGGTCCGCGGGCTGCGCGGCAACACCTCGCTCAGGAAACGCATCCAGCACGACGTCCACTACATCAGAAACTGGAGCCTCGGGCTGGATATCCGCATCCTGGCCCAGACACTGCTGGGCGTGTGGTTCAGCAGGCACGAGACCTGACCCGGCTGGCGGCGGGTATACTGCCTACGCCTGAGGTCGCGTGTTAGACGTTCGGGTTACCGTGGCCTCCGGAACGACCTTTCGCGGGACTGCGCGGCGGCACGCCGTATACCGTGCCTTCCGCCGTCTCACGCCGTGCGGGGGCGAGTCTCAGTTCTTCCGCGGTATGCGGTTGGCCGGCGATCGACCGGTCACGCTCGAAATGCGAGCAGATAATGGAGACCGCCTGGTCGACCTCATCGGTAACGGTGAAGAAGTCGAGGTCCGCGGGCGATATGTTCTGGTGCGTGCCCAACATTGTTTCGCGCATCCAGCCTACCAGGGGGCTCCAAAAGCGCGACCCCAGCAACACGACTTTTAAGGGCCTGATCTTCTCCGTCTGGATCAGGGTCATCGACTCGAAGAACTCGTCCATCGTCCCGAACCCACCCGGAAAGCACGCGAACGCGACCGCGTACTTCACGAACATCACCTTGCGCACGAAGAAGTAGTGGAAGTTCAGCGAGACGTTCTGGTACTCGTTGGCCTCCTGCTCCTGCGGGATCGAGATATTCAAGCCAATGCTCGTACCGCCGGCCTCAAAGGCCCCCTTGTTGGCTGCTTCCATGATCCCGGGCCCGCCCCCGGTGATGATGCCGAAATCCCGTTGCGCCAGCTTCGCCGCCAAGTCGGTGGCCTGCTGGTAGTAGGGGCTAGCCGGCGGTGTCCGCGAGGAGCCGAAGATCGAAACCGCCGGCCCGACCTGACTCATCACTTCGATGCCTTCGACGAGTTCCGCCATGATGCGGAAGATGCGCCAGGTCTCTTCGGCCGCGGTGCGGTAGGTGAACTCCGAGTTGCTCATGACTGTTCCTCTCCCGGTCCGCGGGACGCCGCCGTGGCGGGTGTGCTTCCGCTTGGTGCCGGCGCTGAGTCGCAAACGGCTTATGGTAAATGGCCGTGGGCCAAGGTGCCAGGGAAATCGCTGCCCGCAGATGCCGCGGGTGTGACCAAAGTTGGTGGCAACCGGGGTGGCAGGGCTCTACGAGCCACAGTCGCGGGTAGCCCTGTTGTCAGTCGGCGCACATGTCCACCCGCGGTTGCGCCGTGTGAAGACATGTCCCCCAGAATAATCACACCCGATACCTCCGTGCGAGCTGCACTTACGTCGTGCCGCCACGCCGGCTGCACCGTGTGGCGAGCGCCCGCAGCCGCCGTAGATTGACGCGATCCCACTCGCGCCCCTGTGCGTCCTTTCCCTTGGGCGTTTCCAAAATCAGCGGCACGCCGTGAAAACGGACGTCGGACAGCACGTGGCGAAAGCCGGCGCTGCCGATGCGGCCCCGGCCGATGTGCTCGTGTCGATCGACCCGCGCGCCGAGGTCGTTCCTGCTGTCGTTCAGGTGCCAGCAGCGAATGCACTCCAGCCCCACCGATCGCTGCGCCGCCGACATCAGCGCGCTATACCCCTCCGGTTGGCGAATGTCGTAGCCCGCGGCGAAAACGTGACACGTATCGACGCAAACACCGACCCGCTGCGGCTCGGCGACCGCCGCGACGATGGCCCCCAACTCATCGAACGTACATCCCAGCGTCATTCCCTGGCCGGCTGTCGTCTCAAGCAGAGGCATCACCTCCAGGTCCGCCTGCCGCTCGAAGATGCGGTCCAGGGCGGCGGCCACGCGCCGTATGCCCGCTGCCCGGGTCGAGCCCACGGCCGAGCCGGGATGCACCACGAGGTAGGGGATTCGCAAGGTCCGGCAGCGCCGCAGTTCCTCCGCGAAGGCCTCCGTGCTGCGCCGCTGCAGCCGCCGATCGACGGACGCGAGGTTGATGAGGTAAGTGGCGTGGGCGACCGGCGGGCCAAATCCGGGCGTTGCCAGCAACTCGAACCAGCGTTTCAGGTCTTCCGGCTGCAACGGTGCCGCGCGCCACTGCCGCTGGTTCTTAACGAAGACCTGTACCGTGTCACAGCGCAGGCGCAGCGCCGCTTCCAGGGCGTGCTGCATCCCGCCGGCGATCGACAGGTGCGCACCGAAGCGGTGCGGACGGCGCGCCGCTGACTCGCTTTTCGTGTCTCCGGGCATTCGGCCTTATCATCTACCCCGTGAAACCAGCTTGGTCAAACCACTCTGGGATGGAGCTGATGCTGGACGAACATACGCTGATCCTGGCCTCGGCCAGCCCGCGTCGCCGCCACCTGCTGGCGCGGCTGGGCGTGCGCTTCGCCGTTCAACCATGCGCGCAACCAGAACCGGCATACAAACCTGACAGCGTCCCGCCGCGCGCCTGGGCGCGGTCGCTGGCCGGCTTCAAGGCCCGGACCGTGGCCGAGCAGAACCCGCAGCGCTGGGTGCTCGGGGCCGACACGGTGGTCGCCTGTCGCGGACAACTGCTTGGCAAACCGAGCGACATTACCGACGCCCGACGCATGCTCCGTTGGCAGGTTGGGCGGGCGAGTGAGGTCATTACGGGTGTGTGCCTCATGCGAACCGGCGACGCAGCGCAGCGCTTCACCCGCCACGACGTGACCCGCGTATGGATGCGCGACGACCAGGCGACACTGGAGGACTACCTCCGCAGCGGTGAATGGCAGGGCAAGGCCGGCGCCTATGGCATCCAAAATGTCGGAGACCGCTTGGTGGAACGGATCGAGGGCAGCTTCTCCAACGTGGTCGGCCTGCCGCTGGAGCGACTGATGCGTCTGCTGGCCGCCGTCGGGATCGCGTACACGAATTTCACCGACGACGCGGACGGGCGGTTGCCCCAGTAGCCACGCCCGGCGCGGCTGTTGTGGCCCAGCGGAGCCGCCCCGGCGTTCAACAAACCGGCGGTATCACGCGTGGCCGCCTGATAAAGGCTGGCATCTCGCGGGTAGGGAGACTATAGTGATTCCCGTCTGGATGGGCGTATCGAGCCGACCGATACCTGATACGTCTTGTGGGCGGCTGCTTCCCCGGCGGGGGAGGTTGGGGGCGTCAGCGCGTGGCCCCAGACTGGCGAGGGAACAACAGACGCATGGCTACAAAACTAGATACAACCCTCGGTAACTACCTGCGGCAGATCAAGGAGTATTCTCTGCTGACCGCAGATGAAGAGCGCGAGCTCGGCAGCAAGATCCGTGCGGCCGCCGAATCGGACATACGTCTGGCGCGGGGTGCGATCGGCGCGGCCGAGTATCAGCGCCTCCAGAGCGACAGTGCCGCTGCTCGCGATCGCATGATCCAGGCCAACCTCCGCCTGGTGATCAGCGTGGCGAAGAACTTCCGCAACCGGGGCTTGCCGATGGAGGATCTCGTCAACGAAGGCAACGTCGGCCTGATGAACGCGGTTGACCGCTTCGATCCGTCCGTGGGTTCACGCTTCAGCACCTACGCCAGCTACTGGATCGATCAAGCCGTACGCCGCGCCGTGCAGAATGCCACGCAGATGATCCACATCCCCAGCTACCTCATGGAGCAGATCGGCCACATGAAACTGGCCCTGCGCAAACTCGAGGAGCAGTTGGGCCGCCCGCCCAATATGACGGAGTTGGCCGAGCACATGGACATCACGCCCCGCAAGGCCGGCGCGATCTCACAGGCGATCAAGGCGTGTACCTGCCCGACCCAGGCCGGCATCGACGACGACGGAGCCATGGTCACCGAATCGCTGCCGGACACGCGCACCCCGGCCCCCTTCGAAGCCGTGTTCTCCGAATCCGACGCGGACTTCGTCAGCCAGATGCTCTCCCGCATCACCGAACGCGAGGCGGAGGTGCTCAAGCTCCGCTACGGCTTGAGCGAGCGCAACGGCAAACGCATGACGCTCAAGGAGATCGGCGAGACCATCGGCCTGACGCGCGAGCGCGTGCGCCAGATCGAGAAGGAAGCCAAACGCAAGCTGGAAGAGTACGTGCGCGAGTACCTGTAGAATCTGTCCCAAGACTCCTTCCGAGCCGCGACCGTCAGGGAGCGGTTGCCGAGAAACGGCCTGCTGACGCGCGCGGCTTGCTTCTGTTGCCCGCCTCCCGACGGTCGTGGGATCGGTACTAACCCCACGCCCGCCTGCGACGTCCAGGAGCACCATGCCGTCGTACACTTGCACAATCTGCAGCCGACCGGTTACTTACGATGGCTCTCTGCCCGCCACGTACCCAATCTGCAATGAGCGCTGTCGCCGCGTGGACCTCGGCTTGTGGTTGCGCGGAGCCTATACACTCGGGCGTGAACTGCTGCCCGACGAACTCGATCCAGGTCGTATCACGCCCGAAGAACCCGCCGACTCACTCGGCGCGATCTGACGCGCGTCCAGGCTGCTGCCCGCACGCCGCGTTTGATTCACCGCCGCACCAAGACCTAGGATCAGGTACCCCGTGTGCTCCGGGCGCGCGGGTCCGGAGCACGCGATGCGGCGGATCGGACGGTTTTATCTGACGTTGGGTTGGGCAGTGTTGCTGGCGGCTTCGATTGCTGCCGCCGACCTGCCCAGCCTGAGCCTGCATCCGGCCTTTTCCGACCTGACCGTCACGCCGCTCCGCCTCAACGGTCCCTGCGACCCGGCCGGGACTACCGGCCTGGAGGTCCTCCCGCGCGAGACCGTCATCAACAACCAGGTGCTCCCCGCCGGCACAATTCTGGCCATGCTCGGGACCGTCGTCGGTGGCGACGACAACCGCGTCTACGCCGTCGATCCGATCGACGGACACATCCTCCCGGATCTGTCCGTCAGCTACGGACCAGCGGCCGGCACCGGCCGCCCCGACGCGGGAATGGTGTTGGCGCCCGAAAGCGAGACGCACTACCTCGGGATGCAGTACAGCCCGATGGCCGTCTTTCTCGGCGAGTTCGAAGCGGACGGACCGGGCCTGCTCCACAACGTCGTCAACCTTCCAGCACACCTATTCCCCAACGGTGGCGGCCTCGGCCTGGCCGACGACGACACGCTGTATATCACGAGTTGGGAAACACGCTCGCTCTACGCCGTCGATTTCGACATCGTTGACAACGAGTTAACGCTGGGCCAGCCGACGTTGCTCGGCCGCACGCCCGCCGGCGCAGGCCCCGACGGCGTTGCGGTGATACCACCCAACGCGGCGGGCGGACTGGCGGATTACGCCGGCAACCTGATCCTGGCGCGCTTCAGCGGGATCGGCGACGGGTTGATCGACATCATCGATACGCAGGGCGGCTTCGTGCAGCGGGTTGCACGCTATCACAAGAACGATGCCACCGGTTTCATCGGGCCGGACGGTTTGACATTCGGGCCGGACGGTACGCTCTTCGTCAGCGACTTCGACCAGACCATCTTCAAGATCGCCGTGCCCGAGCCGGCCGGGTTCACGCTCCTCGTCGTCGGTCTGTTGTACTGCGGTCGGCGGCGCCCGTAGCCCGGGTATCTAATGAACCACAAAGGCACGAAGACACAAAGGGCCGCGCAGCAACGACCTAGCGCAACAAGGTCCTGCCGCTTGCGTGAACAGTGTGTGACCGTAGGCGTCCCGCGGAGCAACGCCGGTCCCCCAGGTCCTTGCTGACCTTCGTGTCTTTGTGTCTTGGTGGTGAGAAGCACGGGGTAGCTGCTTCACCCGAAGCGGACCCCCCACACGCGCAAGGAAACGGCCGGACTTGTCATTGCCCGGCCGTTGCATATTACCTCGTGCTTCGTCAGCCCGTTCGTCGGCGCTATTCCTTGACCTCGAACTCGGCGTCGATCACATCGTCATCCTTGCCTCCGTCGCCCTTGGACTCCGCCGCTCCGACGCCCGCCGGGGCCTCTTCCGCGCCGGGGGCCTTCCCGGTGCTCTTGTAGACGGCTTCGGCCAGTTTATGAGCGGCGGTTGTCAACTCCTCCATCGCCTTCTCGATCGCTGACGAGTCATCGCTCTTGGCCACATCCTTGAGCCGGTTCGTGGCCCGCTCTATATCACCGCGCACCGAAGCATCTACCTTGTCGCCGTGCTCCTTCAGCGTCTTCTCGGTCGCGTAGACCGTCTGATCGGCCTGGTTTCGCAGGTCGGCGAGTTTGCGCTGCGCCTGGTCCTCGTCGACGTGGGCTTCGGCATCCTTGACCATCTTCTGGACCTCGTCGTCACTCAGGCCCGAAGATGACTTGATCTCGATGGACTGTTCCTTTCCAGTGCCCAGGTCCTTGGCCGACACATTGAGGATTCCGTTCGCGTCGATGTCGAACGTCACCTCGATCTGCGGCATGCCGCGCGGGGCGGGTGGAATCCCGGTGAGTTGGAAACGCCCCAGCGTGCGGTTCCCCTGGGACATCTTGCGCTCGCCCTGGAGCACGTGGATATCCACCGCCGGCTGGTTGTCCGCCGCCGTCGAGAACACTTCCTTCTTGCTGGTCGGAATCGTGGTGTTGCGTGGGATCAGGACCGTCATCACCCCGCCCAGCGTCTCGACCCCCAGCGAAAGCGGCGTTACGTCCAGCAAGACAATGTCGGATTTCTCGCCCGACAGCACGGCGCCTTGAATCGCCGCCCCCAGCGCAACCACTTCATCCGGGTTGATGCTGCGGTTCGGCTCCCGCCCAAACGCGTCCTTCACCAGTTTCTGGACCAGCGGCACACGCGTCGAGCCGCCCACCATCACAACTTCGTCGATGTCGGACGGCGACGCCTTGGCATCCTCCAAAGCCCGCATCACCGGCCCGCGGCAGCGCTCGACCAGCGGTTCGATCAACTGCTCGAACTTGGCCCGCGTCAGAGTCAGTTGCAGGTGCTTCGGACCACTGGCATCCGCCGTGATATAGGGCAGGTTGATCGTCGTTTCCATGATGCCGGAGAGCTCGCACTTGGCCCGCTCGGCGGCCTCCTTCAGCCGCTGGAGTGCCATGGCATCGCTGCGCAGGTCGATGCCTTCCTTCTTGCGGAACTCCTCGGCCAGGTAGTTGATCAGTACCTCATCCAGGTCATCGCCGCCGAGATGTGTGTCACCATTGGTGCTCAGGACCTCGAAAACGTTGTCCCCCACGTCCAGGATGGAAATGTCAAACGTACCACCACCAAAATCGAAGACCGCGATCTTCTCATTCGCCTTTTTCTCGATACCGTAGGCGAGGGCGGCCGCGGTCGGCTCGTTGATGATCCGCTCCACCTTCAGGCCCGCAATCTGCCCGGCTTCCTTGGTCGCCTGGCGCTGCGAGTCGTTGAAGTAGGCCGGCACCGTGATGACCGCCCGCTCAACCGACTCGCCCAGATAGCGCTCGGCCGTCGCTTTCAGGTCGCGCAAGACCATGGCGGAGATCTCCGGCGGAGCGTACTCCTTGCCGGCGGCGCTCACGCGCACGAGTTCGTCCGGCCCACCCACAATCGCATAGGCGACGGTCTTTTCTTCGGCCGCGACCTCATTGTGGCGTCGCCCCATGAACCGCTTGATCGAGAAGACGGTGTTCTTGGGGTTGGTGATCTGTTGGTTCCGCGCCCGCTGCCCCACCAGCCGCTCACCCTTCTCCGTGAACGCCACCACCGAGGGGGTCAGACGCGAGCCCTGTTCGTTGATAAGCACCTTCGGCTGACCGCCTTCCATCACGGCGACAACCGAGTTCGTGGTACCAAGATCGATTCCGATAATCTTGGACATCGCGATCTCCTACGATCAGACAAAAAGCCGCGCACAGCGCAACCGATACTGTCGATGCAATGTGGGTACCACTAAGCCGCCGTGGGAGCGAATAGGCGTAAATGCTTACTGCTATGATTGTTGCGCGCCATGATCCCCGCGGTGGCCCCCCGGACCACCTGCCAATCTGACAGGCGCCCGCCGCGCCGGCAGCGATCGCACCCCAAGAACAACGCAAGTCCTGGCGGAGTGGCCGGGTTGCCCCGGAAGCGCGTCACAAGCTGCGTCCCCCTCACTCGCCGATCAGCAGGTCTACGAATGGGTCGATGTCGTACGCATCGACCTTCCCGTCGCGGTTCACGTCCGCGACGCAACCCCGCTCAACCAGTGGGTACTGCTGGGCAAATGCGTCTGGATCGGACAGGGCCAGAACGAACGGATCGATATCGAAGCTGTTCACGACCGCGTCGCCGTTGAGGTCGCCGCGCACCGCGGGTGTTCGGCAGCGGAGGTAGCGCAGGTAACGTGGGGCCGACTGCGGGAATCCCGCCATCTCCGTCTCGATCAGGGTCCCGTCGTTTCCGTCAAACTCCTGCACGCCCGCCTCACTGGCGATCAGCAGGTTCCCGTTGAACAGCTCGAACACGCCCCGCGGGCGCGTCACCATGATCTTCCGCAGCCAGGTGCCGCCCGAGGTAAACTCATGCACGGCCCCGCCGAATACATCCACGGCCAGAATGTCGCCGTTCTCCCGGGCGGCGAGCTGCTCGACAAACGTGAAACTCGGTAGCTTGGCGAACGTATCGAGCCGCTGGCCCGTGAGATCGAAGCGCAGGATGATGTCCAGCGTCGTGTCGCTCACGAGCAGATCACCCTGGCCGTCGTTGGCGAACGGGCGCACCAGCACGTCCCACGCGTTGTAGGGACCCTCCATCACATCCGGCGCCACGCGCGTCTCCACGAAGGTGCCGTTGCTCTCGTAGGCGCGTACCCCGGCATAGCCAGCCGCCACCAGCAGCCGACCGTCCGGCGCATACGCCAGCCCGCGCACGGTCACATCGCTGATCAGCTCCTTCAGGAAGGCTGCCCCGACGCCGTCGTACGCCACGATGCGCTGGTTGCGCAGGTCGCCCACCAGCACCGTGTCGTTGTACGTGGTCTGGCCGACTTTGATCTTCGGTCCGATCTCGACGTCGAAAGGGGCGGCGAGATTCTGGTCGTCGCCGGGAAACAGGTCGCCGATGTAGCTCCCGGTGTGGGGGTCAAACAGCATCACGCGATCGGCTACATCGTCCGCGACCGCCACCGCGTGCGGCAGGTCGCCTGCCGCCGAGATGGGAAACACCACGCCGAGCGCCATACCCAGCAGCGCTCTGGATATCCGCGTAGAACTTATCCCAAAACCATTCCCGAGCCGCGACCGTAAGGGAGCGGTTGCCACAAACACCGCTTGCTTGCGTGCGCGGCTCGGCTCGGCTGTGCGCCTCTGGACGGTTTGGAATTTGGGTCTAGGAACCATGCTGGCGGACCTCCTTGCACTGCGTCGCCGCGCTCTGCCACGTTCATTCTTTCGGCAACTTGGACGGGCTGCGTCGAGGCAGTCTCCGCGCCAGCGCGTGATAGAGCCGCGTCGGCAGGGCCCGCGCAACGCGGCCCAACAGCCAGGTGCGCCACGGGAACCAGTACTCGGGCCGCCCTCGCTCAATCGCCCGGGCGATCAGCCGCGCCGCCAGCTCCGGCGCCATGACCAGGAACAGCTCACGCGGGTTGCGGTCGGCGATCATGGGCGTGTCGATGAACCCGGGGCAAATCGTTGTCACCTTCACACCCGTGGTGTGCAGGTCCACCCGCAGACTCTGCATCAGCGTCACCACCGCCGCCTTGCTGGCCGAGTACGGCCCCGACTCCGGCAGGCCCATGATCGCGGCCACGCTGGCGATCGCGACGAGATGGCCGCGGCGCCGCTCCAGCATTCCGGGCAGCACCGGCCCGAGCGAGTTGATCACGCCCTGCACGTTGGTGGCGATGACGTTGTTCGCCACGTCGACGTTGAAAGCGTCCCCCGGCGCGAAGCAGAGGATCCCGGCGTTGGCAATCAGGACGTCGCACGGGCCCAGGGCCGCCTCCAACTGGGCGAGCGCGCCACGCATGGCCGTCGCGTCACGCACGTCGGCATCCGCGACCGCCGCAACTGTACCGCTCCGCGCGACCTCTCCGGCGAGCCGCTCGAGCACGGCGCGGCGGCGCGCGATCAGCCCGAGCCGCGCCCCCCCGTCCGCCAGGTGCCGGGCCAGGGCCCAGCCGATGCCGCTGCTCGCCCCCGTGATGATTACGCACTTGTCGCGCCAGTGGCCGGTCTTGTACATCGCGGACTACCGGTATTCCGCGGCTGGAAACAGCCGGTCGATCCGGGCCAGGTCGTCACCCGTCAGTTCGAACTCGCACGCGGCGACATTCTCTTCGATCTGGGCCGGCCGGCTGGCACCAATGATCACGCTGGTCAGGGCGTCGCGGCGCAGCAGCCACGCGATCGCCAACTGCGCCAGCGTCATCCCGTGTTGCTCGGCCAGCGGCCGGAGTTGATCGACGCGCGCAGTCAGTGCGGGATCGGCCTTGAAGAACACCTTCATCTTCTCGCTTGCCCCGCGGCTGTTGGCCGGCATGACACCGCCGGAGTACTTGCCGGACAGCAGGCCCTGCTTCAACGGGCTCCAGACGACCATGCCGACACCTGTTTCTCGGCAGGCCTGCTGGACGCCGTTGGTCTCGACGCGCCGCGCCACGAGGCTGTACTCGGGTTGCTCCGAGACCGGCGGACAGGCGTGCATGTCCCGGGCGATCGCGCAGGCGCGGCGAATCGCGTCCGCGGGCCACTCGCTGACGCCCCAATACAGAATCTTGCCCTGGCGCACCAGGTCGTCCATCGTGCGGACCGTCTCTTCCAGTTCTACTTCCTCGTCGTAGCGATGGCATTGGTACAGATCGACGTAGTCGGTCTGTAGCCGCCGTAGCGAATCGTGCACACTCTCGAAGATGTGCTTGCGTGACAAGCCCCGGTCGTTCGGTGCGTCGCTCATCGGGAAGTAGCATTTGGTGGCGATTACCAGATCACGGCGGCGGAAGGCGCTCAGTTCGCGTCCGTAGACCGTCTCCGCCGCGCCGCTGTGATAGACATCCGCCGTATCGAAGAAGTTGATGCCCAGGTCGAAGGCGCGCCGAATGCAATCCCGTGCCGCCTGGTCGTCGATGCCGCACCCATACGTGAGCCAACTGCCCAGGCCGACCTCTGACAGCCTGATACCGGTCCGGCCGAGTCTGCGGTAGTCCACGATCGCTCCCTCTCTGTTCGTCCACGCGGCACGCCGTTAGCCATGATGGGCTGCTTCCAGGCCCCCGTCGCGGCGCGCAGACCAACGCGACCAACAGGCCGCAGATGTTACTCGCTCCCGACACCGCCTGGCGCGTACTTATAGCCGCGCGGCGCCGAGGCGTCCACGCGGCCATAATCTGATGATTGTCTCGAATTTCCCCGGGCAGATGCCCGTGCGGCTGGCTCTGCCCATGTGGCCGATTACACCACCTTCAGGCCGGCCTCAGCGGCCGCCCGTAACTCATCGAGTTTCTGTATCCAGTCGCCGAACTCATCGGCCCGGTGCACGCTGAAATTCTCTTCCATGAGCGCCGCCAGACTACTGAGCTCCGGATAGCCATACGACCCGCCGGCGCCCTTCAAGCGGTGCGCCAGCGTCCGCAGCAACTCCCAATCGAGTTGCTCGTACGCCGCTCTGATCTCAGCCGCGCGCGACTGGAGGCCCTCGACGAATTCCTCCACAATGTCGTGCAGGTCGGCATCCTCGAGAAGCAATTGCGAAATCTGCGGCATGCCGCCCGTGCCAGTATCCGGGGTGTTCACACGCATTCCTTTCCATTGTGCTGCGCCGGCTTTTCGGCCGACGGTAAAGAAGCAAACCCGTTCCTGGACGCCGCAATCGGCCCTCGGTGCAGGCTTGCCCGCGGGCACGCCTGACGGAGCCGTCGCTAAGACTATCATCGGATGAAGCGGCTTCCAGTTGCGGTCTTTGCCCCGAACATGCTTATCGGAGCTGCACCAGGATGCGGCCGGATCGTACCTGTGCTATAACGCGGCAGGAATCATCTGTTGCACGGGCGCTTCGGCCACGATTCGGGGCCGCCAGGAGGATAGCGCCCAGGTGAACTGCGTACCGCAAAAGACCCGCCTGTGAGCCTGAGGCGCCCAGCGCGCCCGCTCACACGCCAGGAGAGCCGAGATGTGCGGAATCGTAGCTTATATCGGGCGCCGCGCTGCCCGTCCGATCCTCACCGAGGGACTCAAGCGGCTGGAATACCGTGGCTACGATTCCGCTGGCTTCGCTGTCATTGAGGACGGCCGACTGCTGGTCTGCCGTGCGGCGGGTCGCATCGCGGCGCTTGAGGAGAAAGTCGGCCAGCGCCTGGGCAAGGCTACGGTGGGCATGGCTCACACACGCTGGGCCACGCATGGGGCCGCGACTGAAAGCAACGCACACCCCCACTGCGACCACACCGGCCGCTTAGCACTTGTCCACAACGGCATCATCGAAAACCACCGTGTGCTAGCCAGGTTTCTGGAGGGGCACGGTATTCATATGCAGACCGAGACCGATACAGAGGTCCTCGCCAACCTCATCAGCCATTTCTACGACGGCAAGCTGGAGGACGCCGTCCGTCAGGCCCTGCGCGAGGTCCGGGGAACATTCGGCATCGCCGTCATACACGCTGACGAGCCGGACGTGATCGTCGCTGCCCGGCGTGGCAGTCCGCTGATCATCGGCGTCGGCGACGACGAATACATCATCGCCTCCGATGCCGCCGCCATCGTGCAGCACACACCCCAAGTGATCTACCTTTCCGACAACGAAGTGGCGACGGTCTATCGCGACCGCTTTCACACAACGACTCTCAACGCCGACGTGGTCAACAAACCGGTCGAAGAGATCGAGTGGACGTTGGAGCAACTGGAACTCGGCGGGCATCAGCACTTCATGAGCAAGGAGATCTTCGAGCAGCCGGAGGCCTTGCGCACGGCCCTGCGCGGGCGCATCGATCTTGACGACGGGCGCGTGGTGCTGGGCGGTCTGAACGAGGTCGCCCGCGAGCTGTCACGCGCCAAACGCATCATCATCACCGCCTGCGGGACCGCCTGGCACGCCGGCCTGGTTGGCGAGTACTTGATCGAGGATCTGGCCCGCGTGCCGTGCGAGGTCGAGTACGGCAGCGAGTTTCGCTATCGCAACCCGGTGATCGATAACGGTACGGTGGTTATCGCCATCTCGCAAAGCGGGGAGACCATCGACACCCTGGCCGCCCTGCGTGAGGCGAAAGAGAAGGGCGCCCTGGCACTGGGAATCGTCAACGCGGTCGGCTCCACGATTGCAAGGGAGACGGACGCCGGCGTCTACCTGCATGTCGGCCCGGAAATCGGGGTGGCGTCAACCAAGGCTTTTGTTGGCCAGGTGGCCGTTCTGTCGCTGTTGGCCGCCTTCCTGGGACGTCGCCGCCACATGAGTCATGCCAGTTGCCGCGAGTACCTGGAGCATCTCAGCAGAATGCCGGAGGCGATCGCGCGCACGCTCGAACTCTCCAACAAGGCTCGGCAACTCACGGCCCGCTTCGTTGAGAGCAACAACTGGCTCTACTTGGGGCGCGGGCTTCAATACCCAATCGCGCTCGAAGGGGCGCTGAAGCTCAAGGAAATCAGCTATATCCACGCCGAGGGGCTGCCGGCGGCCGAGATGAAGCACGGCCCGATCGCGCTGATCAGTGAGGGCATGCCGGTCGTCGTCATCGCACCGCGCGACCACTTGTACGACAAGGTGATCAGCAACATCGAGCAGGTGCGCAGCCGCGGCGGGCACGTCATCGCCGTCGCAACCGAGGGCGACGAGCAGATCACCCGGTTGGCCGAAGACGTGCTCTATGTGCCCGACGTGCCGCCAGCGTTGCAGCCGCTGGTGACGGTGATTCCCCTCCAGCTCCTGGCCTACCACGCAGCCGTGCTCCGCGGCTGCGACGTGGATAAACCGCGCAACCTGGCTAAGTCTGTCACAGTCGAGTAGGACGGTGCACGACCAATCCTGGCGGCCCTCAGCGTTACAACCCCTGTGCCTAGCCCGGCCCCGACGTGGGGGCTGAGCTGGGTTGCGAAGCCGGCGGCGGGCCGGACAACTCCGCCTTGAACTGTCGCGCCCGCTTCAGGAGTTGATCCAGGGCGGTGTTGACCTCGGCCGGCATCGACGCGGGCGGCCGAGCCTGGAACGCGGCCAGCATCGCCAGCGCTCGATCGACTTCGTCCGGGTTCACCCGGCGCTCGATCTCGCCCGCAACCCCCTCCCACAACGCCCGCCCATCCAGCCCGGGTTCACCCGTCGCCAGGCTGGACGCGACGCGCCCGTCGTAGCGCTCTTCAACCAGCGCGAAACGCAACAATTCCAGTGCGACGCGCGGCAGTTCCGGCGACCGGATCGCCCGCAGATCCGCCACGCTCTGGAGAAAGGCCGCCAGGGCCTCATCCTTTTGTCCCAAAGCGACCCGCTGGGCCGCGATACGGGCCCGGACAAGGCCCAGTTCGCCGCGCTTGTCCGCTTTGGCCCCCAGCATCTTTTCGATCACGAGCAAGAGATCCAGACAACGCTGCTCTCGTTCCGGATCGTCGTCCGATAGCCGCGCCAGCCAGGCCTCCACGTCAGCCGTCGGACGCCCCCCCAGCACGCGCAGCACACCGGTCCAGGCCTTCTGGCGCACGGCGGCGTCCGGCCCCTGGCCCGTGCCGACTGACACCGTCCAGAGCGCTTCGAGGTGCGTATCGCTCGCCGCCAACACCGCCAGAGCATCGACCGCGGCTTTGCGAACCCCGAAATCTCCGTCGCGCGTCACCGGCGCGAGGGCGTCGGCCAGCGCCTGGCGCACCTCGGCTGCCAACTGCTGCTCCCCAGGGTTGAGCAGAGCCGCGATTCCCTGGGCGGCGGCCTGCCGAACAGTCACGGCCTCTTCGGGAGCGATTCCAGCCACTAGCGCCGGAACGAAGCACGGATCGGACACCAGGCCCATCGCCCACAGAATCCGTTCGCGCACGGCGTTGTTCTCGCGCTTGGTTGCTGCGAGGCTGTACAGCAGCGCGTCCGCGACGATCTTGCGGCTGGCCGCATCGAGCACGCCGCGCTCAGCCAGGCGCCCCAGCGCGGTGACAGCCTCGTTGGTAGTGAGATCATCAGCGTGGTCGAGCAGGCGCAACAGCGGCTCGACGGCCGTGGTCGAGCCGACGTAGCCCAGCCCGTTTGCCAACGCCCGCCGCACCTCGTCGCGCCGCTCACTCGCCAGCATCTGGATGAACTGGGCTGCGTCGCCTTCGTCGCGAAAGCTGGCAACGGTACGGACGACGGCCTCCCGCACGTTGTGCTGCGGATCGGCGAGCAGGCTGCGGACCTGTTGCGCTATTTCGGGCGCAATCGCCTGCCCCTCGGCCAGATGCGACCGCACCACCTCAAGGCCGAGTAGACGCACGGTCGCCGACGGATCGGTCAGATATCCCTGCAACAAAGTGGCCCGTTCGGCGTCCGGAGTGCGGACGTAGTTCTCGCGCAGGGCCTTGGCCAACCGGGTTTCCAGAGCCTGGAGGCGCCGGTCGCTTTCCCGAGCCTGTCGCACGAGGCGTTCAAGCTGCATCAGTTGCCATTGCTGCGCGGGCAGTGTGCGGCTGGCTTCCCACCAAGCGCGGGCCGCGGCGACATCGTCGAAGTGTAGCGCGCTGGCCCGTTCGAGGGCGGCCAGGGCCGGTCCACAAATCGGCGCCTGGGGATCGTCACACAACTCGAGCAGAGTGGCGACCGCCTCGCGCTGCGTCATCATTCCGAGGCAGTCCACGACCGCCAGGTGCGCGGCGCGGGTCTGGTTCTGGTCATGTAACAGCGTGCGCAGGTGCTCAATCACGCCACCATCGCGGTAAGCCGCCAAGGCGGCCGCCGCCGCCTGCGAGGCGGACGCATCCGCAAGGAGGAGCATCTCGACGAGTGGCTCGACATAGGCGGGATCCCGGAACTGCGGCGATTCGGAGAGGGCTGCGGCAACCGCCGTTCGTGCAGCCATGTTGTTCGGGCCGCGCAGGATCGCCGCCAGTCTGGGGGGTGTTTCAGGCCACTGGTGACGCAGCAACTCGCGGACGCCGGTTCGGCGCGCCTCGGGCGAGTTCTGCCCCTCGATCAGAGCCACCAGGTCGTTCAGTCGCGCCTGATCTGCCGCGGACATCTGCGGCGCGGCCTGGGTTGTGGCTTGAGGTTGAGACGTCTGGGCAGGACACACGCCTGTGGCGAGCATCACGCTCAGCAGGGGGGCGGCGATATGCCAGGCCACCGGCTTCATACTGCGGGCACGCCTCCGTGCGATGAACTTGGGACCCGACGGACGGGAAGTGGGCTAGGCACGGTAAGTCCTATAACCTGCGGGCGCCACAACGCTGCAACGGGCCGCGCATTATAACGCTGTTCTCCTTTTGCACGAGCGCCGGCCCACAATTCTCGACGCGCGACGCCGCCCAGCGCCGCCGCACCTGGATTGGCCAACACTTCTCTCCGATAAGACTTTTGAGTAGCCGCGCCATGTGGTTGCATGCGGGCGGGCGCGGCTCTAAGCTAGGAGTGTCAGGCTGTTTGTCGCAAGAGCCGGAGAAGTTTCCATGGTTTCTCTCAGGACAGGGCTGGTAGCCTTCGTTGTATTCGTCGGCGTTTCCGCCGCCTACGGCGACGGGTTGTTCAGCGACCTGTATCACGGTCTGGACGTGCTCGCCACGCCCAGTGGCGCTCCAGTGCTCACTACGGGCGACGGAACGCGTACTAACGGTCAGCGCAACGGCTACCTGCGCATCCTGCCCGACCAGCTTGGCAAGGGTTACCAACTGGAGTTCGGGCGCACGTTTGGCGGTGATACGCGCGGTCGCCCGGAGATACTCGATCTGGGGCTGTACGAGCTCCAGCTTTCCGGAACCATGGGAGCTACCGCCGCCTACACGAGCCGTGGTTTGCGTATTGGTAACCTGGACGCCGCCGGTCAGAACATCAACTACTCGTTGCGCTCCAAGCTAAGCGCGCAAGACTTCGAGTTGAGCGGTACCCTGGGTTTCTCTCAGGGAATCGAGATCAACGAGTTCGGCTTCTATTCCTATGACCTGACCGTCAACAACGCCACCTCGTTTCTGACCGTCGACGGCGTGCTGGTCCGTGATGTGGAGAGCACCAACTTCGACCTGGGGCCCATCGCGGTCGAAGGCAACATCTTCTTCGACCTCACACTGGCGTTGCTCTCGTCGCTGGGTCTGGACACGAGCGGTCTCGAAGCCCTTAGTCCCGGGTCGCCCATCGACAGCATCAACGACGCGATCACGCAGCAGTTGGAACGCACCGGCCTGATCGCCGGCGAGCAGTTCGCCTTGGACAATCTGGGTGATCTCTTCGGGCCGCCCGTACCCGAGGGCAAGAGCATTCCAGTAGTCCCGCACAGCCTCACCGCCACACTCGAGTCCGGACAAGACAGCAGCCCGTTCACCATCCCCGAGCCTGGCACTCTGTTGCTGTTCGGCATTGGCGGGGCAGCCTACTGGGGTTGGCGGCGGCGGTAGCCGCCACCGCCGAAGTTCAACCACGGCTGACTACGACGGGTCTGCGCTCGGCCTTCTGGCAGCTTGTGCGCCCCGCTCGCTGGGGGGGCTGTGGCACACTTCTTATCAGCCGCTCTCCGCGCGCGTGAATCAATCGCCGCCTGGGGGCCCCGCGGTATCGAGATTGCTTGATTCCATACCGATACAACGGGATGCTGGCGTGTTCTGCGCGCCAGCGCCGCTATGGCTTCCCGCGGAGGAACCACCATGGGCAGCATTTACACTGGTGTGGGCCTGATTTCAGGTCTCGACATCCAGAACCTGGTTGACCAGCTCATCGCGATCGACGCGCGACCACGTGATCTGCTGCTCGCCCGGATCGGCGATATCAACGCGCAAAGAACGGCGTATCTGGATGTTACTGCGCGGATCAGCGCGTTGCAGAGCCGCATTTCGTCACTGACCAGCCGCAGCTTTTTCGAGGCCACCACCGGGTCGTCGTCAAACCCGGATGTGCTGGGGGTCGTCACCAGCGCCGGGGCACAGCAGGGGGCCTATAAGTTCATCGTCCGCTCGCTCGCCTCGACCCATCAACTCGTAAGCCAGGGCTTCCGGGCCCGCGACTCGGTTCTGCCGGAGGGCTCCCTGACCATCGAATCCGGGGCCGCACGCGTCAACAGCAGCACCACCCTTGACGAGCTGAACGGGCACACCGGCGTCCAACGCGGCCCTTTCAAGCTCAAGGACGGCAACAACAACGAAGCCACGATCTATCTTAACGATGCCCTCACCATCGGTGACGTGATCGACAAGATCAACGATGCCGGACTGAACATACAGGCCGCGCTGCGCGGCGAAGGCATCGTGCTGACCGAAACCAACGGTGGCGCGATCCGCGTGCGCGAAGCCGACGGCGGGCATACCGCCGCCGACCTCGGCTTTGCCACCGGCAACACCACCGGAACGGGCGAGTTGGTCGGCAGCGACGTGATTTACCTGGCGGACACGACCCCCATCGCTGCGCTCAACGACGGCAACGGCGTGCGCACCTCCGTCGGTGGCGACTTCCAGATCTCGGGCGCGTCTACGGGCGGGTTCTTCGACGTCGACCTGAGCGACATCCTCAAGACGGCCACCCGGCTCGAACGTCTCAACCACGGGCAGGGCGTCAATCTCGGTACCGTCCGCGTCACCACCCGCGACGGAGTAACCACGGATGTCGACTTGAGCGAATCGAAGACGATCGGCGACGTTCAGACCGCCCTGGATGATGCCGTGGCCGGGATTACCGTGGTCGTGACCGGGCAGGGGCTGGTCATCACTGACTCGACGATGGACGACGCTGACGACGACGCCATCGCCCTGAAGATCGAAGACCTGAGCGGCTCAGCCGCCCGCGACCTGGGCATCGCCAGCAGTTCCGACACGGGCAAGATCAAAGGCAACGACGTTCTGTACATGGAGACGCTGGCAGATGTCATCGCCGCGATCAACTACGCCTACACCGACGAGAGCAACCAGAACAACGGGACCGTCGTCGCCTCGATCGGCGCGGACGGACAGGGTCTGGTGATCACCGACAACGGCACCGGTACCGGCCGCCTCAACCTCAACGTTCCGGATGACTGGGCGTCCAGCGCCCTGCGCGACCTGGGCTTCGAGCCCGGTGACTACGGCGGCCTGGGCGGCGGCCTTAAGGCCGCCGGCCGCAGGGTCATCGGCGGCCTCGACACCGTCCTGCTCGACACCTTGAACGGCGGCAGCGGCGTCGCGGGCGGCGTGATACAGATCGACGTGGACGGCGAGTTTGCCACCGTCGATCTCCGCAACGCGGAGACTCTGCGCGATGTCATCGAAGCCATCAACAAGCAGTCGCAGACGCTGGGGCTTGGCCTCGAGGCGGGCTACGACGCGACGGGAACACGGCTGCAGGTCGAGCACGAGAGCGGCGCCCCCATTGCGATCACCGATGTAAGCGGCGATTTCGCCCAGACCCTCGGCCTGACGCAAACCGGGCCGCGCATCCAGAGCAACAACCTGCAACGCCGCTATATCTCCGAGACGACACGCCTGGAGGATCTCAACGCCGGGCGGGGTGCCACACTGGGCAAGCTCAAGTTCACGAGCTCCACCGGCCAGGTCTCCTATGTCGATCTAGCCCAGTCAGGTGCCGAAACGCTCCAGGACGTGATCGACCAGATCAACAAAAAGGCCGTTGGCCTCACCGCCCGCATCAACCAGACCGGTGACGGCCTGCTGATCAGCGACACCGCCGGCGGTGAACTCGATCTCAAAATCGAAGACGAGGGCGGCACAATCGCCCGCGACCTGAACATATTGGGCCAAGCCGAGGACGGCCAGATCGACGGTTCATTCGAGTTCACGCTCGACGTCGAGCCAGGCGACACGCTCGACAGCTTGGTGAGCCGCATCAACTCGGATGTCACCCTGGCCAGCGCGAGCGTGTTCAGCGACGGCACCGGAACCGCCCCCTTCCGGCTCAACATCAGCGCCCGGGCCACGGGGGCGGTTGGCGAGCTGATCATCGACGGCAGCGATATGGACCTGGATTTCACCACGCTGAGCCAGGCCCGGGATGCCAGTGTGCTGCTCGGTGACGATCCGCACGGCGGTGTGCTGATCACCAACTCGAGCAACATCCTGACCGACGTCGTCGATGGCGTAACGATCACACTGAATGCCGTCGATGACGACCCCGTCACCATTACCATCGATCACGATCTGAACACGCTGGTCTCGACCGTTAGCGGTCTGGTGAGCGACTTCAACACGGCCATGAACCGCATGGAGGAGCTCAGCAGTTATGATCTTGAGACCGAGCAGCGCGGCATTCTGCTCGGCGACAACGCCCTGCGCGCGACGGAAAGCCGCCTGTACCGCCTTTTCTCCGGCACATTCACAGATGCGCCCGGGACGATAGCCCGCCTGTCGGAGCTGGGTATCAAGCTGGGCAGCGGGGCTCGGCTGAGCTTTGACGAGCAGACCTTCCGCGACGCCTACGAAGACAATTCTGAGGAGGTGATCCAGTTCTTCACCACCGAGGAGACCGGCTGGGCACACGTGGCGAAGGAACGGCTCGAGGAGATCACCGGTACGAACGGGCTGTTCGAACGTCGCGAAAACACCCTGGAGAGCCAGAAGGAACTGCTGAACGGTCGGATCGATCAACTGAACGAGCTGCTGGATCGCAAGCGGGAACGACTGATGCGCGAATTCCAGGCCATGGAGGCGGCTCTAGCCGGGTTGCAGGCCCAGCAGTCGGCACTCTCCAGCCTTGCGACGTTGGCCAGCTCGACCTCGCTGTTCCAGAGTTCCAGTTCGTCACAATAGGCCGGTACTAAACGCGCACTGAGGACAGGTCGATAACGCCGACATGAGCTACGCTGCCAACGCTTCACACGAGTACCTGAAGAACGCGGTGCTGACGGCTACTCCGGAGCAGCTCCAACTGATGCTGCTGGATGGTGCGATCCGCCTCGCCACTCGCGGTCAGGAGGCCATCCGGGCCAACGACATCGAGGGAAGTTACAACGCCTTGGAGCGGGCCCAACGGATCGTCCTGGAGTTGAGCGCCGGCCTGCGGCCCGAGGTCAACCCGGAACTGGTCGAGCAGATGGCGGCGCTCTACAACTTCATCTACCGCCGCCTCGTCGACGCCAACATGCAGCGCGACGAGGATGCCGTTGATGACGCCCTGCGCATCCTCCGGCATCAGCGCGAAACGTGGGCCCTGCTGATCGAGAAGATCGCCAAAGAGCAAGCCGCGCCTGTCAGCGC
>JAHJAR010000073.1 GCA_018814045.1 Planctomycetota bacterium
GCCCGGCGTGGCCGGCGGCGTCTCGGCCCCGCCCGTCGCCGGCGCCGCGGCCCCGCGCAGCCAAGACAGCGTGCCGTCCATGTCCGCCGCCGAGTTCAGCGCGTTGGCCAGTTCGTCCGCGCTCACGTTGCCGCGCCCGCGTTCGGCGATCTTCTCGCGGACCGCCAGCCGCGTCCGGGCTCCGGGCACCTGCGCCAATAGCCCGGCCGGCTCGAAGGTCTTCAACTTGTCGAAGGTGAGCTTGAACTCCCAGTCCGGTCCGTCGCCAAAGGGATCGTTGATCGCGATGGGGCGGCCGGGCTGGGCCCGGGCCAGCAATTCGGCGAAGTCATCTTTGTCAACCGGGCTCAGGCGACTCAGTCGCTCACCAGCCTGAAAGTCGCTGATCAGGACCACCGTGTACGGACGGCGTTCCGAGACTTCGGGCGTGTTGGCACCAGGCGTGTAGTTTACGTCGGGAGCATCGTCTGACATGGCAAATCCTCTTCAGCGAAGGGTGACGGCCGATTACTGGACACAGCGTCCCGCGCTGAGCCGCCGGCGTCAAGGCGTGGACGGGGCGGAGACGTCGTCCCCTTCCTTCAGTTCCACCTCCGCCGCCCCGCGCGCTTCACCCGAACCCTTCCGCAGCGAAAGCAATGCCGACCACGACAAGCGCGCAGCCAGGATGAGCACGATCGCCACCTGGATGATGATTATCTGCCAGGTCGTCAGTTGAGCCGCCACAGACAACCCCGCCAACAAGGCGTAGCGCGGCGTGCGCCCGATCAGGTACGCCAGCCCATAGCGGACCCGCGAGTAGCGCCGCAGAACCGCCAGCCAGCGCACGGCGTCGATCGGGATCGGGAGGAAGGCCATCAGTACCAGCGTGCGAAACGGGGAGAGCTCAAACCAGTGCACGGCCCAGCGGTAGACGCGTGTGCGGCGTACGCGCCGCCCCAACCCGAACTTGAAGAGATATGCCAGCACGTGGTATTCGTTGAGGTTGGCGACTGCGGTGGCGACAGCCCCCAGCACAGCTACTCCGGCGACCCGCAGCCACGCCGCATCAAACACCATCAGCTCTTCTGAGGCGGCGAGCAGGACGATCCAGGCGGTCGGCAGCGGCAGCAGCACGTTGCACAACGAGAGGTAGAAACACATCAGCGCCAGCAGCCAAACACGCATCGCCAGCAGGTCGCCGGCCTCGTACTGCATGAACGTCGCCTGCGCTACTACGGCCAGAGCAGTCATCCACGCCGTGAAAAAGACAAACCACAGCCGCGCCTTCGGCAACGGCCATTCGGGGCGCGGGCCCGCCGCGGTACCGCCGGAAAGGAGATTCAGTTCATTCAACGAAGCGTCCGTCACACATCCGCAGGACCCGGTCTGCCGCGACCGTCAGATGCTCGTTATGCGTGATCAGGAGGATCGTCTGCCGCCAAGTGCGATGGAACTCGGTCAGCAGTGTCAAAACCGCTTCGGCGTTCGCCGAGTCCAGGTTGCCTGTGGGCTCATCCGCTAGGAGCAGCGCCGGCCGGGTCACCAGCGCCCGGGCAATTGCCACACGCTGTTGTTGCCCAACCGAGAGCCGGCCGGGCTCCTTGTCGGCGCAGTCCTGCAATCCTACCGCTTCCAACAACTCCGCCACGCGCCCATCCGCAGCTTCCCCGCGAATCCGCAACGGCAACGCGACGTTCTGCCGCGCGCTGATCGTCGGCAGCAGGTTGAACCGCTGAAAAACGAAGCCGAGCGTCGCCCGCCGCAATCTGGTCCGCGCGGCGTCCGACAGGCCCAGCGCGTCCTCCCCGGCCAACCGTAGCGTGCCCGCTCGAGTCGGACAGGCCATCAGACCGAGGATATTGAGCAGGGTCGTCTTTCCACAGCCCGACGGCCCCATGATGACCACAAACTCACCCCGCCGTACCACCAGCTCGAGGCCGTGCAGCACCGGCTCCGTCACGCCGGCATGCGTGTAGGCATGGTATACGTCGCGCGCTTCGATCATGGGGTCGTCTGTCATTCGTATCGCAGAGCCGTGGCAGGTTCGAGCCGGGCCGCACGATAACCCGGGTAAAGCGCGCTTAACGTGCCGCCGATCACGCCGATGCCCAGCGCTAGCAGCAGGCTGCTGGCGACGAGATCCACCGTCAGGAGCGGCTTGATCACGGCCAGCAGCGAACGCCCCAGGAACGCCAGACCGATGCCGATCACCACGCCTCCAACCGAGATCATCAGTGCTTCGAGCACCGCCAGCCGTACCAGCCCGAAACGCGTCACACCCAGAGACTTCAGGATACCTATTTCACGCGTGCGCTCGATCACCAGGGTGTACATAGTCAACAGAATAAACAGGAAACACACGGCCAAAGCCAATCCGCTCGAGGCAGTCAAATACTGGTTGACCTGGGCGAAACTCTCCCGCAGTAGCCGACCATAGTCGCTTTTCAACTCGACCCGGGCCTCGCTGCCCAGGGCCCTGGCGAACACTTCGGCCGCAGCAAGCGGATCGACGTGATCCCGCAGCTTGACGAAGAACATGCTCGACCACGGCTCGCCGCCGTTGAGCATGTGCCGTAGCGTCTGGATCGGGACGAACACGCGCCCGGCCACGCCGGCCTCAACCACGCCCGTGATGCGGAAGTCCCGCCCCATCAAGCGTACCACGTCCCCAATCTCGTACGCCGCCCCGCCTTCCCCAACCTGCCGCAGCCGGTCATCGATCACCAGTTCGAGTCCGTCGGCCAGATCGGCCTCTGTCAACTCGTCGTGCACGTTCTTCTGATCGAGAATGGTGCGCAGCTCGGCGACCCGGCGGGCAAGTCGCCGCGACCGGTCAAACACCTGCCCGGCCACGACCTTGCGCGGCCCGAGAAAGAGCTCCATCTGCCCAGGATCGACTCCGAACACCCGTTGCTGCTGCCCCCCCATCCGCACCTGCCCGAAGAACACCGGGATGACCGCAGTCGCGAGCGGGCCGCGGTCATCGGCCTGCCGGGCTATGTAGCCCTCGAAGATCCCCGGGAAAGGAGCCCCGCTGGTGAAGATGATGTTGTCCTGGGCAGGCAGAATGACCAGCTCGGCGTCTACGCTTTGCATGCGCTGGTTGACTTCCGCGATGGAGCCGCTCGCCAGGCCCCGTGAAATGAGCATCAGCGCTATTCCCAGGCCAACCGCAAGCGCGCTGAGCGCGGTCCGCAGCTTCCGATGCATCAGGTTGGCCCAGGCCAGGGCCAGCATATTCACTCCCGACTCGTGACCGCGGGGACCGTAAGCCGGCCAGCTTTGACAGTCAATGCCCGACGCCGACCGCCCCCGCCCCCGAGCTCTTGCCACGGTTCTTCACTAAACCCGTGACGCAGTCGGCAGGTAGGAACGGTCTGAACCGCGTCGCGCCCATTAGGGAGCGGTTGTGGCGCGCGAGGAGCACCGCTCACGGTCACGGCTCGGATGAGATACAAACAGCGTGAGAAACCGCAGTAGTGGGCAAGAGCCGCAATCAGTACTGCCGGAGCACGCCGATCACGACGCCCTGCACCGTGACGTTCTTGGTGACGATGGGCTTGTAGGCCGGGTTGGCAGGTTGCAGACGGACGCCGCGGGACGTGCGGTAGAAGCGCTTCAGGGTGGCTTCACCATCTTCTAGCAGGGCGACGACAGTCTCGCCGTTGCGGGCCGTCTCGCGTTTTTCGACGATCACGAAGTCACCGTCACAAATGTGGTCTTCCATCATGCTGTCGCCCCGGACGCGCAGCACGAAATTGCCGTGCGGCGAGACGAACATCTCCTCGATATCGAGCGCCTCGCGGTCTTCGATGGCTTCGATGGGTTGCCCGGCGGCGATGGTGCCGACCAGCGGCAGGCGCGTGGCCCGCTCGTCGGGAAAGTCGATGTCGGCGCTAAGTTGCAAAGAGCGTGCCTTGTGACGGTCGCGCTTGAGATAGCCTTTCCTTTGCAGGGCCCCGATGTGTTCGAACACCGTGACCTTGCTGACGTGGAACTCGTCCGCGACCTCCTGCATCGTCGGCACGTAGCCGTAGGCGCGGTCGTAGTCCCGAATGAACGTGAGGATGCGGAGCTGCTTTGGCGTGAGTGAGGATCGGGGTTTCTTCGACAACTTGCGACGGGGCATCGGTCCACTCCTCGGCGAGGAAGGCGCTCAGCGAGCCAATCACGACCGGCGGGAGCTCCCGCCGAGCCGCTGCCCACACGCGGGCATCTGAGGCCTCGATACCGGTCAGGGTGGAAGCGCCGAGCCGGGCGGGCATCCCCGGCTCCGCCTGCGAACGCCGCAGAGCCTGGTACCGCTGTTCTGAAAGCGGTGTGGATCGCAAATCGCTGGTCCTCGGCCCGATGCTGCACACTTCCGCTCGGAAGTCACCACCAGGGCCAAGAACACACAACATCGCGCCGTTGGCATGCTCTCTCGGAACCACTACGCACTCCTTTGCGCCGTCGCTCCACCGGACCTACAGTATGGGTTAGCAACCTTTTCGCGCTAATAATAACCTAACGAATCCCGTCTGTCAAGTCCGATCGCGTACTCTTCACGAGTACGGGTATCCAACATCTTGTTATGGGGTATTATACGTGCGCCTAGGTGTTGTATGTAGGTTTTGCAGAAAAAAACGCCCCATTCCCGCGCAGTCGCCACTAACCCGTGACCCCTCCCGACCGTGCGCACGGCGGCGCAATACCAGCAAAGCCAACCAGTTACAGTGAATCTGACCGTCGCTCCGACCCGCCCGGCGCACCCTCCCGAGCCTGCGCGCCACCGGTGTAAGTCGTCCCGCGCCACGTTGTCCCGGCCGCACCGAGTGCCTTCAAGATCGCGCTCAGCGTCATCCCCAAGCACACTAACGCCCCCAGCGGGTAGGTCAGCGCCCAGCCCCCCGCCATCTCCGAGACCCGGTAGAAACGCCACAGCACGGTCTGCTGGGCCACGATCGCGAACGCGGCCGGAACACCCAGCCGCCACCACTCCGCCCCCGCCAGCGGCGAAGCCAGCAGGGTCACGTAGGGCGAGATGCTAAAGACCGAAAGCATCACGATACTCGCCAGCAGACGCGGCAGCGTTCCGAAGCACCCGTAGAAGATGCGGCTCCACCCCCGCCAGATCTGAGCGAACCCGGTGTACATGCGCACGCGGTACATGCCGCCGCCCAGGATCACGCGCAGCCTGACTCCAACCTGCTTGGCGATGCGGGCCATGTGCATGTCTTCGTTGAGCGTGGCCTTGACGGGCTCGTGACCGCCGATCGCCTCGTAGGCCGGCCGCGCTAGCAGCATGAACGCCCCGTTGGCATAGGCCCGCGACGAACGCGGATCGTTGACCTTCTGGGGCGGGTTCCAGAGAACCATGATCGCCCCGGCGACCGGCTGCACGACCCGCTCCCACAGCGTGCTCGCCTCCAGACGCGGCAGCACCGAGAGAAACCCAACCTGTTCGCGCAACGCGAAACGCACCGCCGCAGCCAGCAGTTTCGGCGAGTCGTACACGCAGTCCGCGTCGGAGAAGCAGAGCCACGCACCCGTCGCGTGCGTCTGCCCCGCGCGCATGGCGTTGTTCTTGCCGAACCAGCCCGCGCGTAGTTCGGTGACATGCACCGCGACGACCCGCGGGTCGCGCTTGGCCCACTCGTCGATAATCTCGCCCGTGCGGTCCGCGCTGCGATCGTTGATGACGATGACCTGGAGCCGGGGGTAGTCCTGGGCCAACAGCCCTTCCAGGCAGCGTCCGATGTTGGACTCTTCGTCTTTGCCGGCCACAAGCACAGATAGGCTGGGCAGCGCGGCTGGATCGCCGTCCGCATCGCTTGGAGCCAGGACCGGTTCACGCCGGGCGCGGTTCAGTTCTATGTGCCGGCGTAGCCAAACCAGGCCAATCAGGCACAAGAGGACCGCCCAAGTGGCGGTTGCCGAAAAACCCGAAGTCAGGCCGATCATAGTTGTCTGCCAGAAGTATCGTCTTCGCATCCCGCGTGGCGACGGGGCCGCGCGACCGCGCCAGACGGGATCGGCAGCGTAGCGAAACCGCTCGCCCGCGGCAAATGCGCTCCGCTACCGTAATCACGCGCAAAGTGGCGACCAGCAAAGACACGCCGCCACCAGTTGACGCTGTCCGCCCGGCGGGGCATGCTTCCGGGTTTGAAGGATGACAGGAAAATGAATCGCCGACTTCCAGTGCCACTGATGATTTGTGCCGGCGTGGGGCTGTTCTGTCTGAGCGTGATCACGCCGCCGCCGGTGTACGCCCAGACGACGCAGCCGAGCAGCGGCTCACTGCGCACCATGCCCTACGCCGACTACAGCTTCGGCTTCGAGATGCGACTGCCGGCGGAGTGGGTGTACGACCGTACGCGGTTCGTCGGGCCGGAGCGTTCGATCGGCCTGATCCGCGGGCGCGACAGCCTGGGGCGGCTGACGCTCCAAGTGCTCGTGTTTCGCGACGTCGACGGCGTGCCGTTTCCCGAGTGGCTCACACGCTTTGAGCAGCAGCTCACACAGATTCCCGGCACGAAACGAATCGAACGCCGTCCCTGGCAACCGACCGGCCACATCGCCGCCGTGCTGGACGTGAGCGCGCGTCTGGGAGTGGCTGATACGCAGACATATTACCTGTGTGTTCAATTCGACGCGGACACAATCTGGATGATGGCGTACGGCGGCCCGGCTTCGGGTGAGGCTGAGATTGGAGAAGTGCGCGGCGGTTTCGAGCAGATCGCCACTGCGCTGCATGTGCTTTACGATCCGGCTCAGGCCAAAGAGATCGCGTCCGCGTTCGAGCAGGGGCGGGTGTTCCTCACGCGTTTGCGGAACGCGGCCAGCCGCCTCAAGGCCGTCGATACGGAACGCTATTACGACATCATCCTCAAGGGCCAGCCAAGCGGCTACCTGAAGTGCCGGATGGCCCATGAAACCCGCGCGCTCGACGATCCCCGCTACGGTGGCAACCGGAAAGAGGGGCTGCGCATCAGTGAGCTTTCCTGGCAATTCAGCGACAACGGTGCCGCCCGCTGCACGCGCATCGATATGTTCGTCAGCCACGACCTCGAGAGTGAGTTGATCGAGACGCAACAAACGCACGTTCCGGCGGCGGACAACCCGGTGCAGAAGCTGGTCACGTCGCTCGACCAGTGCGTCCGGGAGAAGGAGGTTCTGTTCTCGAGCTATAGTACGAGCCTCGACCGCAGCCTGCCCGACCCGCGCCCGCCGATAAAGGTCGGGGCCGACTACTTGCCCCTGGCCTGGCTGCGCCGGCTGCCCGCATTGCTGGCCACGCAAGCGGGCGAGTTGCACGCTTTCACCGTCTACGAATCCGAAACGCGCGCCCTGATCACGCAGACCATCAGGCCGCTTGGTCCGCGGGAACTCCCCGGGCAACCAGGCACAACGGCCTACGCCTTCGAGACCCGCGAGGGCTTCGTCGGCGCAGCCAGCACGGTCTACGCCGACATCCAGGGCCACCTGTTGCGCTACGAATCCGGCGAGTTGGTAGTCGTTCTGTCGAACCAGCCGGCCATCGAGCGAAAGTACGGCCGGCGCCAGGAGGCCGCCGAAGCACGTTTCCTGTCCGGGCAGGACTGATCGGACTTAGTCGTCCCTGAAGAATGCTCATCCTCCAGTGTTCGTGGGATTTTTGTGGCGTTTTGGTGGCGTGGAAATTGCAGGAAAGATGGGTGGTTGGTTCGGAAACCTTGCGATTTCGTCCGCGGCATGGAGGCCCTATGAAGCCCA
>JAHJAR010000074.1 GCA_018814045.1 Planctomycetota bacterium
CCTGCCAATTGTGCCGTTCTGCCTTCCGGCGCAGGGGTTTAAAGACAACCAGGTGTTCTCCCCTGCGCCCCTGACATTTGTCAGCATATTCCGCGGCGAGTTATCCATAGGCGGCGGCGACGCGAGAATGGGTCACCCCACTCGTCGGAGCGCCGTCGCCGACTGTGGGTAACTCGCTCGCCGCGACGCAACGGCTGACAAATGGCAGGGCTGAGTTTTTGTCGAGTAGAACGATGACTTCCGGCGCTACAGGCCGACGTTTGTGTTCTCGGTTGGCCGCCTGGTTTCCCGGCGGTGCCACATCATCCCGGCCATACGTTCGGTTGTACATCGAGCCCTCTCAGAACCGTACGGACGGCTTTCCCGTATACGGCTCTTCGGTCCGTCACTTGGAGAACGCCGCACTATAACATGGATTGAGATCAACACGGACGCGGGCCGTTGGCCAGCCGAACGCTTGCAGCGCCTGGTAGTAGCTGTCCCACGTGTACGTTCGCCGTTGACTCCTGCGGTTGAGCCATTTGAACAAGATGTTCGTGGCGTGGTGGACGTACGTCTCACAGTCCTTCGTGTTGTCCGTGACCGCGTAATATTGCAGGTGCCCGAGAATGCGGCGTCGGGCCGCATCCAGCATCTGTCCGGTACTGAGCAAGCCCCGGCTCTTGCGCGCCCACTCGGTGAACCGGGCCAGACTGAGCCGGAACTTCTTCCGGCCGGTCCGGCGTTTCACCTTGAAGTATCCGTGGCCCGTCTTGCCGCAGTAGTGCGTGAACCCGAGGAAGGTAAATTCCGCGGGCTTGCGTCCGCTGCGGCGGGCCTTGTCGCGGGCGAACCGCCCAAAGGCGATACACCGAGTCTTGTCCAAGGCC
Organism: Planctomycetota bacterium; assembly: GCA_018814045.1. Taxonomy (GTDB): domain Bacteria; phylum Planctomycetota; class Phycisphaerae; order UBA1845; family Fen-1342; genus JAHJAR01. The sequence continues at coordinate 870 of JAHJAR010000074.1, forward strand.
AGTGCCAACCCAAACTGTTCCAGCCGCGTCGTCAGGTCGGTGACGAATTGGGTCGCCTCGTCGCTGTGTTGGAAGCAGGCGACGAAGTCGTCGGCAAAACGGAACAGCCAGGCACCGCCTCTGCACTGCGGCTGAACCCGCTTCGCGAACCACAGATCCAGGACATAGTGCAGGTACACGTTCGACAGCAACGGCGAGAGGATCGACCCTTGGGGTGTCCCTTGGGTCGTGGTTTGGGTCAAGCCGTCCTCCATGATGCCGGCCTTCAGCATGCGGCGAATGACCCGTAACAGTCGCGGATCGCCAATGCGGTGTTCGAGGAATTTCATCAACCACTCGTGGTTCACCGTATCGAAGAACCCACGAATGTCGGCCTCGACCACGTGACTCACTCGCTGCTGTTGGATCGTCCGCCCCAGGACCGCCAGACATCCGTGCTGGCTGTGCTCGGGCCGGTAGCCGTGACTGCTGTCCAGGAAAACCGTCTCGTAGATGGGTTCGAGCACCTGTTTGACGGCCCTTTCGACAATCTTGTCCTCCAGGCAACTGATTCCCAGCGGCCGGCCTTTCGGGCTCCCCGGCTTGGGGATGTAGGCCCGTCGCTTATCCTGTGGTCTGTAACTCAGGTTGCGCAGCCGTTGGCTGAGGTCGCTCAGGTTCTCGTCCAAATCCCGTCCGTAGGCGGCTTTCGTTACGCCATCCACCCCAGTGGCTTTGTTCGCCTCCAGGGCCGCATAGCTGGCCCGCAGGTTGTCCACGTCGGTGACGTGATGATAGAGACTGGTAAAGACCAGTCCCGGCGACCTGCGTGCCCGTTCTCCTACGCGTGTCAGGTCAGTTGCCACCGATGATTCACTCCTTGCATAGTGTCGGTGTTTCTCCCTTCACACTTGGCTTACCGTGGGAACCTTCGCTCGGCGGGGATTAGTCGCCTCTTTGCTAGGCCATTGCGGCTCTACCGGTTCCCATCCCACGCGACCGGGCCTTCCGTGCCCCTCCCCGTTAGGGTCGGGACGCCGTACTCGGGGGCTGTCGTTGTTGGCTCGCCCAAGAGCCGCTCGTCGCATGCCTGGTTGCTTCACTGTCGTTGTACGGCTCGATGCCATCTGAGACCCCGGGGAGTCGGTCTACGCTTGTCCGTGTCGCGTAGCCTGCATCGCCTGCGCCTGACATGACCGGCTCGGCAACTTCCCAAAATAGTCCAAACCTCTCGGGGCTGGTGTCGGATTCAGGGCTGCACCCTTCACCTCGCCGTACTCGTACTCCTTTGCAGTCGGTGTACTACCGGATGGCTGACTAGGCCTTTCCGGGGGGAGCTTGCGCTCAGACGTTTCTCCCTCAACAGTGACTCATTGCCAGGGTCCCATGTTCAGTTTGACACTACCGGCCGGACTGCAGAACCCCGATGGTGCAGGCCTGTGGCTGCCGCACGCCGGCTGCCTGTGAGTCTAGCCTCGCACAAGGCCTTCGGCAAGTCCTGGCGGACAATTGAGCTGAGTGTCTCGCTACGCTGCAGGTCGAACGCCAACACACGACGGCCGGGGCACTGGGTTGACCCTCTGCCGGCGCTGTTTGACTTCGGACGTTCGCCATGTAACATCTGTTCTTTCCCCATTCGCCACTGGGCAGAGATGTTCTGAACCAAACAAGGACGGACACAGCGATGATCATGCCGGTCCAGCGCAACCTCCGCACCCCTGCCAAACCCAAGACCGCACTCTCGGCACAGCACCCGTCGAAACCACGGAAGACCGCGGGGACACGCAAACCGCGCCAGATATCCCGCACGCACCGTCCACCTGACATGTCACTCGCCGAGTGGCAGGTCGCCTTGCGCCGGCAGTTCGCGGAGACGCAGAAGTACGACGTAAAGAACATCGGCCGCGAGTCCGTGTTCTCCGAGTTCGAGGTGACCAACCCCGCAACGCATCGTACCTACCGTGTCGCGATCCGCGGCCGCGGACTCGGCGAGAACTACTGCTCGTGCCCCGACTACGCGGTCAACACGCTCGGCACCTGCAAACACATCGAATACATGCTCGCCACGCTCGGCCGCAACGCGCGCGGCCGCACCGCACTGGCGCGCGGCTTCCATCCGCCGTATTCCGAGGTCTACCTGCGCTATGGCGCGAAGCGCGAGGTCGTCTTCCGACCCGGCACCGAGTGCCCCGAATCCTTCCG
>JAHJAR010000075.1 GCA_018814045.1 Planctomycetota bacterium
AGCCCTCTCGGACGCCCATTCTGACCTTGAAACCCCCGCCCTCGCGCGTTACGCTACGCGCAGTAAGTCGATGAATAATCCCGGGTCATAGTAGTACGTGCCGATCAGATCCTCGGGTTCGTACCCGAGGATCTCCTTGACGATCGGGCTTGCGTAGGTGTACTTGCCGGTGGCGTCGATCTCCCAGATCCATTCCTTGGCGTTTTCCGCGATGTCGCTGAATCTCCTCTCTCGCTCGCACAGCGTCTCTTCGGCCCGCCGGCGCTCGGCGATCTCGGTTTCCAACTGATGCTGACGGGCCTCCAGCTCGGCCGTGCGCTGCGCGACCTTTTGCTCGATCGAGTTGTAGGATTCCTGGAGGCAGTCGGCCATGTGGTTGAACGAGCGGGCCAGCTCGCCGATCTCGCCGACCGCATTCTCGCTGGCGCGCTTCGTGCGGTCGCCCTGCGCGATCGCGGCGGTGGCAAGCACCAGGTCCCGCAGCGGTCGCAGCAGGCTGCGCACAGCCAGCAGCATGACGGCCGTGCCGACGGCCAGGACCGAGCCGGCGAGCAGAACACTCGACAACATGCGGCTGTTCAGCTCGTTCTGAATCTCTGCCAGGCTATACGTGAGATGGACCGCGCCGAGCGGGGCGCCGTCGGATGTCGGCGTCGTTTCGCTTTCGTCGAGCAACCCCAGCTCGAGGTCCGGGCGGGTCCGCAGGATCGGAACTGCAACCGCCAGATGCGTTTTGGTGCGCTCGACATTGCTACCCCGCGATCCCGAGAGATGGCCCAACGCAGGGCGGGGGTCCATCTCCGCCTCGGTTTCTTGATGGGTGTAGCGCTCGAAAGTCGCCAACGCTTGTCCGGTGGCATCGACGATCGTCACCTGGCAGACGGCTGGGTAGGCCGCCGCGGCCTGCGCCACATTGGTCAGGGCGGCGCGGTCATTCAGGAGGATCGCCGGCTCCGCCAGACGACCGATCGTCTGGGCGTACACAACCGCATACTCGCGCATCTGCCCGATGTCATGACCATAGCCCTGCCACAGCAGCGAAACGCTGATTGCAGCCGCTGTGCCCAGCAGCAGGAGGATGCAGAGGCCAATCGCTCGGCCCCGGAGGCCGCAACGCACGGTCATGGACACTCTCCAGTCCCGACGGCCGGGCAGCGCGCAGGAAACGCACGCGGCCTGTGCAAAGTCGGCGCGGTCGTCGCGGATGCCGGCCCGCGCCGCGCGGATGGTGTCTGCGGCGTCGCGGCTAGGCATGAGGCTCATCGACCACGTGGAGCGGCGCCGTGATTCGCCGTGCGTTTCTTGGGCTTGTGCCGCGGTTGTGCCGATAACAACGACGTGGTTGCAGCGTATCAGCGCTGGTGCATCAGCGATAACGACGGGGTGCGTCCCGTCCTGTAATACGCGGCGCGCACCAGCACACGGCGAAAGCCCTCTGTGATGACACACCGGTCCGCTCGTAGAGTCCCGCGTGGGTGCATCCGGCGCCGCCTCCTTGCTGCCGTCGCTTCTGTCGCCACCCTCGCGGCCGGGCAGCCCCTTGCCGCGCAGGATGGCCCCGCGCCGGTGGCGGTTCTCTTCGGGGCGAAGGGACCCTATCGCCTCGCGGCCGAAGTCCTCGCAAAGGAGCTCAAAGCTGCGGGCCGCGACAGCGTGCTGATCGAGCTGTCCGACGAGTCCGACGCCGGAGCGCAGCAGCGGGCCCTGGATCAACTGGTGAAATCGAAGCCCGCACTCGTGGCTGCGGGCGGCGCCGGCGCCACCGCCGCGGCCCTCAAAGCGCTGCCCGGCGCGTCCGTGGTGTTCTTCATGGTGCCGAATGCGCTGGACGCGCCCTTCCTGCGCGCGGACTACGCGGGTCACGAGCGCGTCGCGGGCATCGCCAGCGACATCGCTCCGGACGAGCAGATCGATTGGATCGCGCGGGGACGTCCCGGGATCAAGAAGGTCGCACTGCTGAGCAGTCCGCGCACGCAGCAGACCGCGGCGGCACTGGAGAAGGCGGGGCGCGCCCGTGGCATCACCATCGCGACCTTCCAGGCCGCGCGCGACGAGTTTCCCGCGGCCATCGAAGCGCTGAACACGGCCGCGTGCGACGGCGTCCTGATGATCCCGGATGCGCACATCTACAACTCGCCCAACGTGGAGCGGTTGCTGCTGTGGGGCGTGCGTAACCGGAAGCCGGTCTGGACGTTCTCGGAGAACGTCGTGGTCGCCGGCGCCTTCGCCGGGCTCTATTGCGATCCGGCCGCAGTCGGCAAACAGACGGCGGAGCTGGTCCGGCAAGTGCTGAAGGGTACGTCAACTGCCGCGCTGGGGCTGCAATACCCGCGCGGTCTTGGCGAGGCAGTCCGAGGGGCCGTGAACGTACACACCGCCGAGATGATCGGCGCGCCGCTCGACGAACGCGTTTTCGCCGGCGGCGTTTCACGTGTTGGAGAACCATGATGGCGGGAAACCTCATGGCAAGCAGTGTTGCCGAGCTTGGGCGGCGAATGGCCCGTCCGTGGTCGCGCGTGTGCCTCATGCTTGCGGCACTCGCCGCCGCGCCGCAGGTTGCGGGACAGGATGCGCCGCCTCCGCCCACGACGGCGGAAAGCACCGCCAGCCAGCCCGCCCCGAGCGCGGAAGACGCCGTGCTCGAAGAGCTGGACGACGCGACCGACCTGCTGGAGATGAAAGTCCCGGTCGTGGTGTCCGCCACGCGGTCGGCACAGCCCATCAGCGCTCTGCCCTACGCCATCAGCGTGATCACCGCAGAGGACATCCGGCGGTCCGGGGCCCGCACAATCGGAGACGCCCTGCGGTTGGCGCCCGGCGTAGACGTCGCCGATCTGACCGCCAACAACTTCGCCGCGTCGCCGCGCGGCTTCCATGGCTTCACGTCGCGCGGGGTGCAGGTTTTGGTGGACGGGCGACAGCTCTTCGATTCGCTGTTCGGCGGATGTATCTGGGGCGCCTGGCCGTTTCAACTCGAGGACATCGAGCGGATTGAGGTCGTCCGCGGCCCCGGAGGTGCGACCTGGGGTGCCAACGCGCTCAACGGCGTGATCAACATCGTCACCAAGGACCCCAAGGACCAGCTCGGCGTGACCATGACGGGCGGCGGGGGCTCGCGCGGCGCGAACAAGGAGCACCTGGGGTACGCCTTCGCCGACGACAAGCTGCGGCTGCGGATTTCCGGTGAGCACGAGGGCAGCGACGGCTTCACACGGGGCGGGTCCTGGCTGCGGTCGCTCGACGACGGCTACGGGGTCGGCCGGATGGGTCTGCACGCGATCTACGAGCCACGCCCGGCAGACACATACACCTTTTCCGCAGGAAGCAGCATCCTGAAGGACGGCTACCCTCCGACGCCGATGGTTCTGTCGGCCGAGCGCCAGGCCGGCGCGCAAGCGAACTACGCCCTGGGCCGCTGGACACACCGCGTGGACGCCGGAAACAGCTATGAGATCACCGCCTATCTCAACGACTTCTGGAGCTCGGCGGGCGCCCAGGCCATCGACTATCGCTACCAGCAATACGCGCTGCAATACGGGCATACGCTTAAGGTCAATGAGCAGCACACGCTGACGTGGGGCGTGGACACGCGCCTGGACTACTTCGACGCCACCGGCGCTGACCCGTTCATGCTCACGCGGGGCGTCGTCACGTCGGGCATTGCCGGCCTGTACTTGAAGGACCAGTGGCGGCTGGCGCCGCGCTGGACCCTGCACGCCGGCGGGCGCGTCGACTACGACTCCTACGGCGGGTTTCAGCCGAGCGGCCGCGTCGCCTTGTCCTATGAACTGTCCGAGCACCAGTTGCTCTACGGCGCAGTCTCGCGAGCTTTTCAGATGGCCCCTGGAGCGATGCGTTTTCTCGACCTGCCGCTGGCCAACGGTCTGGCTCGTGTGACGGTTGACCGTGACGTCGGCCCCATGACCTTGCTGGCCTACGAATTGGGGTATCGCGGCCGGCATTTCGACCGCCTCGATCTGAGCGGGAACTTCTTCTGGCACACCTGTTCCGCCGTGACGACCCTGACCCCGTACCTGGGACCTCCAGGTCTCATGCACATGAACCTCGAAAACCACGGGACGGACACGCTGTTCGGCGTGGAGGCGGAAGCCCGCTATCGCGTGACCGACACGCTGACGTTGCTGGGGAACTACACGTATCAGGAGCACGGTTGGCGCTCGGCGGTGCCCTACCACTACACGGACATGCCGACGTCGCCGGCCCACAAGTTCATGGTGGGCGCGCGCTATGACCCGCTGGCCAACCTGCACCTGTCCAGCCATCTGTATTTCGTGGACGCCGTGCGGGCCCCGGACCCGGCCTTCCCGTTCGTCGCGCGTGATATCGGCGAGTACTTCCGACTCGATTTGCAGGCCGAGTACGAGTTCTGGGACAAGCGGGCTTCGCTGGCTGTCGGCGTGCGCAACCTGCTCGACGGCCACCACCCGGAAAGCGCAACCTTGTTTCTCAACAGCGCCGAAGTGCCCCGCATGATTTACGCCGAGCTGCGCATTCGATTTCCCTGACCTGGCTGGGACAGTTGTCGGTCAACGAACCCTGTCGGTCGCCGGCGTCCCCACGTCTTGCACGAGCGGCATCCCCGCGGCCAGCGAGCGCGTTGTCGAGCCCGGCAGCACGAAGCCGCCCGCGTGGGTTCCGTCGGCCGCCAGGAGCATCGCGACACCGACCGTGCGGCCGGCCGCGCGCACCCCGAGCGGGGTCAGCAGAGGCGGATCGGGAGCTTGCAGCCGCGCCGTGAAGAGCGTCGGGCCGACCAGTCGCTCGATCACCGCCACGATGGCCG
>JAHJAR010000076.1 GCA_018814045.1 Planctomycetota bacterium
ATTGCAGTCGGCGTTGTCGATGTCGCAGTCCGGGTAGGTGTTCTCGTAGTTGTTCGGGTCGTCTAGGGCCACAACGAACGCGTCCACGTCGAAGCCGTTGCGGACACCGTCGCAGTTCATGTCGCCAAAGACGAACGGGCGGCCGGTGACCTCGTCGGCCCCCATGTCGACGCGGCCGCCCATGACGCGTGGTTCCCCGTCCGTGTCCAGCCAATCTACGCCGAACGTCTGCGGGTTGCCCGTGCCGATGCAGGGCGAGCCGGGCTGCAGGTGCACGTCACCGTAGTCGTCGTCGCCCGACGGACGACGCTGGGCGAGATCAGCTTCGTGGACCTGGGGGCCGACGGCAACACCACCGCGACGATCGCGGCGCAGCAACAGGAGAACGAACTCATGGATGAGCCGAAGGACACGGAGGTCCTCGAGACCGAGGCGCAGGATGCGCCGCAGGATGACGTCGCGCGCGATGACCAGGCGGAGGGCGCCGGCACGGAGGCCGGCCCCGCCGCCAACCCTGCGCCCACGCGCGGCACACAGACACCCAACCCCGTCGCCGACATCCGCGCACAGGCAGTCGCGGAAACGAAGCGTATCGCCGCGATCCGCAGCGTGTGCGCCGGTAAGCACCCCGCGATCGAGGCGCAGGCAATCGCCGAGGGCTGGACGCGGGACCGAACCGAGCTCGCCGTGCTGCGAGAGAATCGCCCCAAGGCGCCGGCGGTGCATGTGACCGAGAACGCGATGGGTGGTGCGCTGCTCGAAGCCGCGTGTCTGCTCACCGCCAAGCTCAGCAAGATCGAGGAGCACGTCGACGAGCCGACGCTGGAGGCGGCCAGCCGGCGTTTCCGCGGCGGGATCACATTGCAGGAACTGCTCCTGGAGGCGGCCTGGGCTAACGGCTACACCGGCCGCAACTTCCGCGACAGTCGCGAGGTGCTGCGGTTCGCCTTTGCCCAGAACCTCACCGCCGGTTTCTCGACGATCGACATCGGCGGCATCTTGAGCAACGTCGCGAACAAGTTCCTGCTCGAGGGCTTCTTCTCGGTCGAGCGGACGTGGCGGAACCTCTGCGCGGTTCGCAACGTCAGCGACTTCAAGACCGTCACCAGCTACCGGCTGATCGGGAAGGACCAGTACGAGCAGGTCGCCCCGGGCGGCGAGCTGAAGCACGGCACGTTGGGTGAGCAGGCCTACACGAACAAGGCCGACACGTACGGTCTGCTGCTCTCCATCGACCGACGGGACATTATCAACGACGACCTCGGGGCGATCACGACCGTGCCCCGCAAGCTGGGCCGTGGCAGCGGCCTGAAGATCAACGACATCTTCTGGCTGACGTTCCTGGCCAACAGCGACTTCTTCAAGGCTGCGAACAGCAACTACCTCACGGGCGCCGACACGGCGCTGTCGATCGAGGGGCTGAGCAAGGCCGAGGTCGCGTTCCTCAACCAGACCGACCCGGACGGCAAGCCGCTGGGGGCGATGGACAGAGCGAGATAATCCGCCGGGGCGGTCCGGGTGGGCCGGGCGGGCGGACGCGGACCGAACCCCGGAGGCCAATCATGGCGGGTGACTACATTCCGGCCGGCGATGCCCCGTTTCACGTCTGGCAGAACAACTTCGTCACCTACGTCAACGCCCACCTCGCCGACCTGTGGCTCGATGCCGCCGATGTCGTGCCGCTGAACAACTCGCAGGCCACCTGGAACACCGACTACCCCGCCCACACCGCCACCCAGACGGCCGCCCACAGCGCCCGCGAGGCCAAGGACGGCGCCCGCTCGGCGTTCGTGACGATCATCCGCGAGCTGGTGCGGCGGCTCCAGGCCAGTCCCAACGTGGACGACGCCGAACGTGCCGCGATGGGCGTCACCGTGCCCGACCGCGAGGGCTCGCCCGAAGGTCCGCCCGCGACGCGGCCGGTCGTCAACGTCGATACCAGCCAGCGGCTCCAGCACACGGCGCCAGCGTCCCCGGGCCCACTCACCGCCGACGGGGCGGCGTCGGGCCCAGTCTCGGCGCAGACTCTTCTGAGGAGTCTGCGCGGGAGTCTGCGCTCGCATCTTCTTGCGGGCCCAAGACTTGCGCGGATTCGCAGACTTCCGCAGACTCTTTTCCTATTCTTTGCAGTGCGCGGGGACTATTTACTTCGCGCGTTGCGGATGCGCGCGTGTTATATGCGCCCACGTATAAAGAGGGGGTACCGAAAGAGTCTGCGGAAGTCTGCGCGCCGTCATAACCCTCCCCCACTGCTGACGTTAGCGATGCAGACTTCGGCGCAGACTCCGCGCAGACTTCGGGTGGCCGCTCGCCGGAAGTCTGCAACAAGCGGTAGACGAGGCGCTTCGCTCGGTCAGGTTTCTCGCCGACCGTTACCCTCAGCCCGGCGATAATGCAGTCCCGCTTCGCCGAGAGCCGGTGCCCAAGCTGTGTAACGGCACCGCGCTCGGTGGGGGCCTTTACTACCGATGGCAGCAGGTCCGTCCGCTTGCCGTCCGGTGTCCACAGCAGTTCCGAGAGATCGCACACGCCCACCCACGCATCATGCCAACGCTCCCACCAGGTGATCAGGAACGCCCGCCACTCGCGCGTCTCGCTGTCGGCCTGGCGGCGCAGCTCGTCGGCGTTGGCCAAAAAGCCTTCGACGCCGGCGACGTCGAGGATGCCGCCCAGGATCTCCGCATAGGATTCGAAGCTCCCCATCACCTGGCGCCCTTTCGGGCGCCCCGCAGCCAGCCAGGCGCGGACCAGCGTGAGGGCGGCAGCGACCAGCGCGGGGCGTTGCTGGCGGATGTGGGCAAGCAGGTTCGGATACCGGAAACCAGTGCGTTGCTCGGGGGCCTCGATCTTCGCGTCCAGCCGGATCCATACGACCCGGCGGGCCAGCTCCTTCGAGAACGCAAGGTTGTTGCCGGTGCACGCCCAGACCGCCCGGTTGGGAATCGTTACGACGCGTGTCTGGCCCAGCACGCGATCGGTCCAGGTCGTGTCAGTCAACACGGCGGCCAGGTGTTCCGAATCGAGGCGATAGGCGATATTGCTCCACACGATCGCCGGGTGAGCGGCAACCAGCGCCGAGGTGATCTTCTTGCGCCATTCGTCAGCATCCTTGGTGGCGGTCGTAACCCCGACCACATGACCCAGCGCCGGTAGCAGGCCAGCTTTTACGAGCAGATCCTTGCCCGTCGCGGGCGACGGTGCGTCGCTGGCGTGCAGCGGCGTCGGGCCGGCGATCATGGGCCGTACGAACGGCAACAACATCAGCGCCAGGGCGTTGGCCCGGCTCGCCGCATCAGCGAAGGGGAAGTCGCGAAAGATGTCCAGGATCGCCTCGCGCGCCGCGGCGATCTCTACGGAGGTCGGAGACTCGGGGATCGTCGGAAGATCGCTGAGGGTCTGATGGAGCCACAGCCCGCTGGCTGGGTGGTAGCCGTCGTTGCGGATGAGGCTCCCGTCATTGGCAAACGTCGGGCACGTGACGATGCCCGTCAGCCCGGGCAGGTCGACGCGTGGCAATGCGAGAATGTCGCGCGCCACGGCCAGCGGCGGCAGGTCGGGCAGCAGATAGTCACCATGTTCCTTGCTGTGGTGCAGCGTGAGCCAGTCGGCCGCATTCGTCAGCTCGCCGCGCAGCGCATCCGCGTCGAGGTGCTGGATCTGCGGCACAGCCTCCTTCTGCTCGTTCTGCACGAGCGCGATCCGCGCGATGTTGCCCGAACGGTCGAACAGGTGCGGCGGGTCGTTCCTGGCAGCCAATGCGGCCAGAGCGTCGGCTCGTACGTCGCGGAGCTGCCGCTCATTCGCCTGAATCTGCGGGCGGCGGGGCGAAAGGCCAGTCTCACTCGATGGTCCATTCGCTGCCGACTCGGCAGGTTCAACGCCATCCGCCTGCTGCGCTGCGGACGTTGTGGGCACAGCGACCGCGGGCACGCGCGCCCGGCGCGTCGGCGTCGCCTCGGGAATCTCCAGCTTCAGCAGGTCGGCCTGAATGTCGGCGGCGTTTGTGTCCGGTTCGAGCTCGACGACCGCAGCCGCGAAACGCTCGCGGGCCTTGGCGTTGTCGACGTCAATCTTGTCGCTGAAGAAAGGCCCGGCTTCGATCGGATCATCCCAGCGGAAGGCTCTGACGACGACCTTCGCGCTCCGTCTCGTTCGAGCCGACGCGGCCAGGAGCAACACCTTCGGCGGGGTGATCGCATCCAGGAAGTCCTTAACAAGCGCTCTCCGCCCCTCTTCGTCGGGCTCACCCTCCAGTCCTGCCAAGCGCTCCACGACCCATACGCGCAGATCTTTCTGTTGTTCCGGCGGGAACGCGACCGGCACCGGCCGTTTCCACATGGTCTCCAGCCGTCGGGCGACAGACTCCGCTCCCTCCCTGCCCGGCCAGCGGCCGTCAGGCTTGCGATCATTCTCGCCCAGCAAGATCACCCGGCGGTTGCGACAGACCTGCGCGACAAGGTCCGCGCCGGCGCTGTTGCTGGGACGGCCGACCACACTCAGGTTAACGGCGCGGCCGCCCAACACGTCGGACGGGCCTTCAACGACGAGGACTGGATCGGGAAGGTCGCGCCAGCGTTTCGGCAGGATGAGCCCGCGTCGTCCACCGGTCATCTGGCCCTTCTTTCCGTCAGGCCAACGCAAGCCGAGTCCGATGGTGCGGTCGTGGGCGTCGTACTCGGGGAATGTCCAGCAGCCGGGCGCACCTTCGTATTGCTGGGTATCAGGATTCCACCAACGGCGATCCGGCCACCAGCCGACCGCGAGGGCGTCCAGCGCCGACACTGGCAACTCAAGCGCCTTCGCCAGCGCGGCGCGGTGGTCGTCGTTGACGTTCGAAACGAGACGCCCGTAGTCCTCGGTCAGCCATTTGGGATCGACTCTGTCGCCGTCCGGCTTTGGCGGGGTTGTCCGTCGCGGCTGATCGTCAAACCGTGGGCTTGGGGCGCGCACACACTCGCGTCCCGCCTCGACGTACATGCCCGTCGTGCCGTCTTTCGCCATGCCCTTGAAAACGAATCCTGCCACTTCGCGCGGCGCTGGCGGGCGCTTGCACAGCACCAGCCCGTCCTCCCGCCGGCCGCACCAGTCGCGGTGCCCGCAGATCGGGCACTCCTCCCGTGTGTACTCGCGGATGCGCCCGTTCATGCGTCGTCCTTGACAATGTCCTGGGCCAACGCGCGATGTACGCGCTGGCGTACGCCTTCGAGGAACGCAGCTTCCGAGCGCTCGGCCTCGATCTCGGCCCGGAACGCGTCGTGGTCGATGACGGCATCGAGCGCTTCTCGTAGCAGACGCTGGAACTCCACTGGCGGGAGCGCCTCCAGCTCGAACACGTCGTCGCCGTGCTCCGCCGTGAACTTCGCATACGTGGATGCCCCCGACTTCGCCTTCATCTGCGGCGGCAGACCCAGCGAACGCACCTGATCGGCCGTCAGCGCCACCTTGACGGCCGTCACCTTGTCGATGCCGAAGTCGTCCCGCAGCGAACGCGCGAACGAGGCGGCGATGTTCTCTCCATCCGGGTCGAAGTCCGACAGCAGCAGGACGATCAGTTTCTCGCGGCCGCTGCGGCGATAGCGCTCGGCCAGATCGCGGCGCGGGCCGATGCTGCAATATCCACGGCCGATGGTGAGGGGGACACAGTAATCCTGGGCGACCGGCTCCACTATGCCGCGGACCGTCAGCTTCTCCGCGACGATCTCGATGTGGTTGGGCTGGCTGCGCTGGTAGTCGCGCCTGTAGCCCTGGAAAAGCCCGTCCAGCTCGCGCCGCAGAAATGCCCGCACGTTGGGATCGGCCTGCCAAGCGACGACCGGCCGGGTCTCGTCGGCGATCGCCTCCCACGGGATATGCCCCGCCAGGCGCGCCCTGGTCAGCAGATCCGTCAGATCTTGATAGCTGGCCCGATCGTTCGCGTACGCCGAGTCGGGCTTGGCGGCGTGGCGCAGCGGCGGATTGTTGAGCAGCGCGTAATGGACCGAGCGGTCGCTCAGCGGCCAGAACTCCACCCGCTCCGCGAGAATCCGCTGCACCGCCGCCAGCATCGGCCCCTTGGCCCGGCTGATGCCCTTACGCCGCCGGGCGCCGGACATCTGCACCGGGGTGAGCGCTGAAAAGTCAGACTTGTCCGACTTTCGGCGGCGGTGCTCCAGGAGGGCCTGGTGGGCCGCCTGCGGTTCGAGCGAGACAACCTCCTCACGAAGCTGCTCGTCCAGCGACTTGGTCCGCTGCCGGTTGTATTCCCGCAGGAGCCGCACGAATCGGTCGAGGTCGTCGCTGCGGCGGAGTGGCTCCACCCGACACGGCACGCACTCCAGGCCATCGACGAGTGCGGCCGCGTACCGGCGGTGCCCGCTGAGAATCCACCGATCGCGCGTGACGACGAGCGGTTCTTTCACCCCGAAACGCGCGATACTCTGGGCCATCGCAAGGATCTCCGGGTCTTCGGGGGCAACGGGGCGGTAGAGATGGTCGTTCTCCGGCGACGGTCGGATCGCGTGTAGCGGCAGGTTCTGAACCGCACCTGACTGCGTGTGCAGGTACGATGGGTCGGAGACCGCTGCCGGAGCTTGAGATTGCATTTGACAGTCGCTCATCCAGTCGGGCACCGACATTCAGGTCAGCCGTTGACCCGGATGACGTTCGGCCCGTCGAGCCAGATCGTCGCCTGGCCCGTCGGGCCCTGGATCTCAATTCGCGTGATTCGCATACCTCTGCCTCCGATTCCGACGCTCCGTGCATCCAACCACATGAGTCCACCCGGGCGGGAGGAAAGCAAGGCCGTGTGGTGAGAATGTCGAGAGTTTCTTGCAGTTCTTGGCCGCAGGGCCGAATCGGCACCAGGATCGGCCGTGAGAGCGCTCTCGCTCGAGTGGTCCCGCCCCAGCGGCACCGGCCGAGCCGGAGGGCGCGCCACGGTGGCCGTGTGGCCGCGACACGCGGCCCGTGGTGGGAGGCGGCGTAGATGGACGAGCCAGATGCCAGGCTGAACCCAACGGCGTTACCGCTGGCCGACGCAGCCCGGTTGCTCAACGCTGCCGGCGGGCAGGCCGTCACGGTCGAGATGCTCCGGGCGGACGTCGCGGTTAGCGCCGCCTTGTTCGTAGGGGGCCAAGAAGCGAAGCCCGTCGTGACCGCGGCCCATCCTCGTGGCTCCCGACCGGCGGGAGCGGACCAACTCGAACTGGCTGCCGCGTCTGGTCAGGAATCTGGGCCCGCCAAGCCAGCGAGGACTACTCCACGAGCCATCCGGGCTCGAGTTACCGCAACGCCGCCTGGTTGGCGCACGAAGGTCCCTGAGAGACTGCTAAAGCGAGTGGGCACAACTCCCGATAAGATATGAGGAAGGGCCGGGTCCGCGCGTCGGCGCGGCGTGCGGGTAGCTCTGCCCGGGTATCGCACCCGCAGGACAGCATCGAACGGCGAGGCAGAGCGAACGGGCATGGAAGAGTACACCCGGCGGTTGGTTCACGTCCCGATCATCCATTCTCCGGTGGATATGGGGTCGATGGCAGAGGGGCTTGAAGCGGTCCACATTGAACGGTTTGGCCGTCGGCACTGGGACGAGTACCTGGCCTTGATAGAGACGTTCTGGCAGGCGGTCCGCGAGGGCCTGGAGGCGCAGCGGCTCGATTATTGTCGGGTTGACTTGTACCAGGACGGACTGCCGGTCTGCGGGAAGGAGCTTGAGATCGTCAGGGAAGGCGCGGCCAAGGGCAGTGAGAACCACCAACTGCTTCTGGAGCTGATCGCCCGCGGGGCGACGCTGATGGGTACGGAAGATCCCAAACTGCTCTTGGAGGAGTATCGAGACGTACAAACTACCCTGGCGGGCAAGTCGTTGCGTGAAGATCCTACCCTGCGCATCGATCCGGCCGCAGGCAACCGGGAAACGCTGAGGAAGCGAGACGCCCACCTCGGCCGACGTATAAATGAGTCGCTCCGTCCGGGGCGCACGGGGGTTCTGTTTCTTGGACTGATGCATGACGTTGAGCCGTATCTCGGCAAGGACATCGTCGTAACGTGCCTGAACCCGCCAGCGGTCTCGCGGCGGGACACGGCTCCAGGACGGTCGACAAAGAGAGGATCGGCATGGTAGCTAGCCATAAGCCTGACGGAGTCGAACTGAAGGAGAAGAAGGCGGCTCGGAAAGGGACCACTCCTACTCCGGACGGAGGGGGCGAAATCGTCCTGAAAGTGGCCGAAGCAGGGCCCAAGGATGTTGGCCGGGGCATTGCCCGTATCGATCCGGAGGACATGTCCCGGCTGGGGGCGGATGTTGGTGACATCGTAGAACTCAAGGCCAAACGAAGCACCGTAGCCAAGGTCATGCCTACGTTCCAAAGCGAACGGGGCAAAGGCATCGTTCAGATAGACGGTTTGGTGAGAGGGAACTGCCAGGCCGGCCTCGATGAGAAGGTGAAGGTGTCGAAGGTCACGGCGCGGCTTGCCGGGCGCATCGTCTTGTCGCCGGCCGAAGAACTCCCGTCGCTGACCGCCCAGCGCGATACGAAATACCTTGGGCGCCTGCTGGAAGGTCTACCGGTCGTGGCCGGCGATACGGTTCGCGCCACCCTGTTCGGCGCCCGCTCACACGACTTCACCGTCGAGAGTACCACGCCGACCGGCCCCGTGCTCGTGCATACCACCACGCTCATCACGGTCAAGGAAGAAAGGGCGGGCGGGGCCAGGAGTCGGCGCATTTCCTACGAGGACGTCGGTGGGCTGGGACGGGAGGTCCGGCGGATTCGGGAGATGGTGGAGTTGCCGCTGAAGTACCCCCAGGTTTTCCAGCGCCTGGGCATCGACGCCCCCAAGGGCGTGCTGTTGTACGGCCCACCGGGAACCGGCAAGACTTTGATCGCACGGGCCGTGGCCAACGAGACCGATGCGTATTTCGTGCACATCAGCGGCCCGGAGATCATGGCCAAGTACTACGGCGAGAGCGAGGGGAAGCTGCGCGCGATCTTCGAAGAGGCCGCGGCCCACGCACCGGCGATCATCTTTCTCGATGAACTCGACGCCATCGCGCCAAAGCGCGAGGAGATGGGGGCAGAGAAGCAGGTGGAACGCCGGGTCGTGGCCCAGTTGCTCGCGCTGATGGACGGGCTGAGCAACCGCGGTCAGGTCCTGGTGATTGGCGCGACCAATATCGTCAACACGCTGGATCCGGCGCTGCGTCGGCCGGGCCGTTTCGATCGGGAGATCGAGATCGGCATTCCGGACGCGAACGGCCGGCTGAATATCATTCAAATCCACAGCCGCGGGATGCCCCTGGCAGAGGACGTCGACCTCAATCGGCTGGCGCAGATCACGCACGGGTTCGTCGGCGCCGACCTGGAGGCCCTTTGTCGCGAGGCGGCGATGGCCTGCCTGCGGACCATTTTCCCCAACATCGACTTCGCGCTGGAAGAGGTCCCCTACGAGCAACTGTTGAATCTCGAAATCCAGATGGATCATTTCCTCGAGGCGCTGAAGGAGATCAATCCCTCGGCGATCCGCGAGGTGTTTGTCGAGGTCCCCGATGTGAGCTGGGAGGACGTGGGCGGCTTGGACGAGGTCAAACGGGAGCTGATTGAGACGGTCCAGTGGCCGCTTCAGCATGCCGAGCTGTTCAAGATTGCCGCCACGCGTCCGGCCAAGGGGATCCTGCTGAGCGGCCCTCCGGGAACGGGCAAAACGCTCTTGGCGAAAGCACTCGCCCAAGAGAGCAAGGTTAACTTCATCTCCGTGAAAGGCCCGGAGCTGTTGACCCAGTGGGTCGGCGCGTCGGAGAAGGGCATTCGCGAAGTGTTTCGCAAGGCCAAGCAGGCCTCACCCTGCATCTTGTTCTTCGACGAGATCGACAGCCTGGTCCCGGCCAGGGGACGCAG
>JAHJAR010000362.1 GCA_018814045.1 Planctomycetota bacterium
ATATAAAGCACAAAAAAGGCAGCAAAATGGTTAAGCTTATCCCAACTGTTTTGAATGACTTGTATCTCTTGTGTTGTGGTCGCCAAATAGATTATGACTATCAAGCATACATAAAAAAGCGTTTGAATTACTCTTAGTTGTTTCATCCACATCCTCTTTTTTTCTCAAACACCTTATCTCCTCGGTACCGCGAACTTCTAACGCTAAAGCGTGACTTAGAAAAAAACTAAATTTTTTCTATGTTGGAGGCAATCTGTTTTGACGTACCTCTTTGCCCAGAATAAATTCTGGGTACCAAAAACAATGCCCGCTTCAGAATGAATTCTGGGTACCCAAAAGACGATGTATCACAACTCAGACGCAAAGCTCTTCGGTACCGCGAACTTGTTCGGGGCTAAAGCATGACTTGGAAAAAACTAAATTTTTTCTGTGTTGGGAGGCTCACCTTCTGAAAATTTAGACAATTAAAGATAAAAGAACTTCATCCTGCTTGCGCATTAGATATTTTCATACTTCTGCAAATACCACTCAATCGTCTTCACAATCCCGCTCTCAAAGTTTTCATCCGCTTTCCAGCCAAGTTCTGTTTCAAGTTTTGTTGCATCAATAGCGTAGCGTCTGTCGTGGCCGGCTCTGTCTTCTACGAAAGTTATTAGGTCTTTGTAGGAGTTTTGCCCCGAACAAGTTCGCGGTTCCAAGTTTAATGGTACTTTTTCATCAAGTATTGAACAAATAGCATCCACTATCTGAAGATTCGTTCTCTCATTTCTTCCGCCGATGTTATAAACATTGCCTTGTTTTCCCGTATGGTAAACGATATCAACACCTTTACAGTGGTCAAGCACATAGAGCCAGTCTCTTATGTTTTTTCCGTCTCCGTAGATTGGGATACTCTCACCCGCTAATGCTTTTCTGATAATAGTTGGGATTAGTTTTTCATCATGTTGTTTTGGTCCGTAGTTGTTGGAACAGTTTGTGATGACTGTGTTGAGACCATAAGTTTCTTGATAGCTTCTCACTATCATGTCACTACTTGCTTTTGAGGCTGAGTATGGAGAGTTTGGAGCATAAGGAGTCTCTTCTGTGAAAAGGTCTGTTTCGTTTAGGGTTCCGTACACTTCATCTGTGCTTATGTGGTGAAAACGAGGTTTTGCATCGTTTGCCACGAATAAATTCGAGGTACCGCAAGACGATGTGTAACTCTCAAATACTCCATGTTCTTCGGTACCGCGAACTTGTTCGGGGCTAATCGAGGAATCGAGAAATCTCTCTTTATAAACAAACGGCTTATCCATCCAGTGTTTGTATGCTACATCTATAAGAGTGAAAGTTCCAGTGACATTGGTCTGCACAAAAACACCAGGGTTTTTGATGGAGTTATCTACATGCGACTCTGCTGCGAAGTGGATAACACCCTGAATGTCGTACTCATTAAAGATAAACTCTACTAATTCTCGGTTGCAGATATCACCTTTAATGAATTTATATCTCGGGTTGCCTTCACACTCTTTGAGGTTTTCCAAAGTGCCTGCGTATGTTAATAAGTCCAAATTGATTACGTTGTATTGCGGATATTTTTCTAAAAAATACGGAACAAAATTAGAGCCTATGAAGCCTGCTGTTCCTGTTAATAGTATGTTTTGAGCGTTATTAAGCATTTATTTTTTCTCCAATTTTTTAATACTATTTATATTATTGATTGATTCAAGTTGGCTAATCGCCATATTGTTTAGAATTTCAAGTCTTTGCTTTTGAGGTATTTTATTTTTTATAAGTTCAGCATTCATACTTTCCATATTTGACAATACTACAAGTTGTTCTACATTAGAGTAGTCTCGTATATTCCCTTCAAGTTTTGGATTTTTAGTTCTCCACTCTTTTGCAGTCATACCAAAAAGCGCCATATTTAAAATATCTGCTTCACTTGCATAGACAAATGATGTTTGACTTGAATTTAGTTTATTTGGCATTAGATTGTTTTTAATAGCATCTGTATGTATTTTATAATTTATTTTTGCAATACCTCTTTTTAAATCCCATCCTATCTGTTCTCTTTGAATCTCATCATTTTTTAGTCTTTGAAATTCTTTTATCAAGAAGAGTTTAAACTCTGCACTTATCCAACTAGCAAATTCAAAAGCTATATCAATATGAGCGAATGTACCGCCATTTTTACCTACTTTTGTAAAAAGTCCTATTGCGTTTGTTTCTTTTATCCATTTTGTAGGTGAAAGGGTAAAGCTATTTGAACCAGCTTCATTTTTAAAGGTGTCGAATTCGACCCCTTTAAAATTTTCATTATTAATTGTTTCCCAAAGACCTAAAAACTCTACTGTGTTTTTATTTCTTAACCAATTTTTAACTACATCTTTTGGTTCATCACTATTTTTACTTCGTGCTATATCAGTTAGAGAGATAAAATCTTCATTATTAATTTTTGTTAATGAAACATTTATATCTTGAACTATAAGTTTATTTTGTTTCATTATTTTCTTTCTCCCATCTTTGTTAAACATTCATCCAAGCTATCTTTCCAGTAAGGGATAGTTATGTTGAACTCTTTTTTTATCTTTGATTTGTTTAGTAGACTATAGTGTGGACGAGTTGCCGGTGTTGGGTACTCTTTTGTCTCGATTGGGTTTATCTGGCAATTTAGCTTTGCCATACGCATTATCTCTTTTGCAAAGTCGTACCAAGATAATACACCTTCGTTTGAGTAGTTGTAAATTTCGATATTTGTAGATTGCTTCGTTCCTCGCAATGACGAAACGGCTGTCACTGCGAGCGAGGCGCGGCAGTCTATTTGCTCAACTATCGAAAGTATAGCCTTCGCTAAATCCCTTGCATAAGTCGGAGTTCCGACTTGGTCAAAGATTACGCCTAGCTGTTCTTTCTCTTTTCCTAATCGAAGCATTGTCTTTACAAAGTTAGCACCGAATGAAGAGTAAACCCATGATGTTCTAATGATTATAGAATTTGCAGGATTTATTTCTATCATCGCTTTTTCGCCATCAAGTTTTGTTTGACCATAAACACCATTTGGGTTTGTGACATCATCCTCATTGTATGGTTTATAGTTTTTACCATCAAATACATAGTCGGTTGAGACATGTATCAGTTTGATGTTTTTTTCTTTTGAGATTTGTGCTAAATTTTTTACTGCTAAATGGTTGATTTTATCAGCCATCTCTGCATCTGATTCTGCTTTATCTACTGCTGTGTAAGCTGCACAGTTTATAATAATGTTGATGTTGTTCTTTTCTATAAACTCAATTATGGCATGTGGATTTGAGATATCTAAGCTAGTTCTGTCTGTAAAGAAAAAGTGGTCACTCGAAGAAGGATGTTGTTGACAAGCCTCTAAGCCCAGAATAAATTCTGGGTACCGAAGAGCGGGAAGCTCATTCGGGGCAATGTGCGACAACTCCGACACGCCGCTCTTCGGTACCGCGAATTTATTCGGGGCTAAAGCATCGGTTCCGTTGACCAGTTCTCTTATCTCAGAACCTAGCTGTCCATTGCTTCCTGTTACTAAAATATTAAGCATTATAGTAGTTCACTCCAAACTCAAACAAGTCATTTGTTTTATGTAGCTTAGGTTGCACTTTATCTTTAGCAGAAAGATTTAACTCGGCATGTGGAACTTGCCAGTCAATACCTAAAGCTTCATCACTAAATAAAATTTCTCTATCATTCTCAGGTGAATAGTAATTATCCACTTTGTAAGCAAATATAGTATCATCTTCAAGCACTACAAAACCATGTGCAAATCCTCTTGGAACTAGCATTTGTCTTTTGTTTTGGGCACTTAGTTCAACTGCCACATGGTGTCCAAATGTTGGAGAACTTTTAAACTCATTGTCTTGGCAGAAGTTGATTTTATAGCCCAAAAACTCTTCAAGCTTATCTGCTCTGAATGTTTCTACAAAATAGCCACGCTCATCTCCATGTACCTTTGGTTCTATAATGATAATGTCTGGAATGTCTGTTCTTATAAAATTCATATTACTTAATCGCTCTTGGCAAGTTAGCTCTTCTTATAAGATATTGACCATATTGGTTTTTACTTAATGGTTGAGCAAGTTCTAAAAGTTTCTCTTTTGAGATGTAACCCATCTCGTAAGCTATCTCTTCTATACAAGCAACTTTAAGTGATTGACGGTTTTCGATTGTTTGTATAAACTGTGATGCTTCTAAAAGACTCTCATGTGTGCCAGTATCCAGCCAAGCGTAACCTCTGCCCATGAGTTCAACTTTTAATCTTTCATCATTTAAGTAGGCTTGATTGAGTGTAGTTATCTCTAGTTCACCGCGAGCTGATGGTTTTACTTCTTTGGCTTTTTTTACAACATCATTTGGGTAAAAATAAAGTCCAACAACTGCATAATTGCTTTTAGGCTCCGTCGGTTTCTCTTCTATGGAAGTAACATTTCCGGCTTCATCAAACTCTGCAACACCATAACGCTCAGGATCACTTACATAGTAGCCAAAAACAGTAGCTTTGTTTTCATCTTGAGCATGTTTAACACTTTGTGCTAAAAGCTTTGTCAAGCCATGACCATAGAAAATATTGTCACCAAGAACTAAACAGACATCACTTTCACCGATGAACTCTTTACCCAAAATAAAAGCTTGGGCAAGTCCATCAGGTGAAGGTTGCACTATATATGAAAACTTCATACCGATGTCAGAACCATCACCTAAAAGATCTTCAAATCGAGGTAAATCATGTGGAGTTGAAATAATAAGTACTTCAGTGATGCCTGCAAGCATTAAAACTGAAAGTGGGTAATAAATCATAGGCTTATCATAGATAGGCATTAACTGCTTACTTACACCTTTAGTTAAAGGGTAAAGTCTCGTTCCGCTTCCACCTGCTAGGATGATTCCTTTCATATGTTTAGTCCTTTTTTCATTGATAGATTTTTCATCATGCCATACATGCAAGAGCAATAGTGGGAGCTGTATTTCTGCCTACAGGTTCTAGAAGGTACTTAGTATTTATTTTCTTTAGTTCTTCGAGTTGGTCAAGTGCCAAAAAATACTGTTCACTGTTTGAAACTATAAATTGACTCTCACACACTTTAGCATTTCTCTCTACTGTAAGTTGAAAAAAGGATTTATCATCAAAGAGTTTTACAAACTGCTTTGGCATAAGGGTACGTCTTATCGGCCAGAATCTTGTACCATTTCCACCGCATAATATAATATTTGTCATACTGCGATTCCTTTATTATAAATTGAAACTATATCCCCATCTTGCATTGGCAAAAAGTTTTTCTCTGCTTTTTTGCCTATGCGGTAGAGTTTATATATCGTGGAAGAGATGTCTGCTGACACAAAACTATCTTCTAATGCCCCGAACAAGTTCGCGGTACCGAGAAGTGGGGAGAGTGAATTTTCGGACATTAGAGATTTCCCCATTTTAAAATATCTGCTTCAAGATCTTTTTGAAGTTCTTCGTACTCTGCTTTTTTTCTGGCAATAAACTTTTTAGTAAGTGCTATTTTCTCTTGTATGCCATTGTCTGTAAGGAGGTATTTGTATTTTGTTTTATTATCAGAAGTAAGGAATCGTTCTGCTTTTATGAAGCCTTTGTCTACAAGGGCTTTAAGAACATAGTTGATTTTTCCTACACTAAAACCTATCTCGCCTGCCAAAGATTTTTGAGAGGAGATGGCATGTGCGTTTTTAAGTATAGCGAGTTCTAGCTCTTCGTGCGTCAAGATTGTTTCCTGATGTTAATTAAAATTGCGAAATAATACCAGATTCAAACTTTGAATACGCTTTAGGTTGTTCGGGCAATGGGTCTTGGCTCTGAGGCAAAACTCTCTTCGGTACCGCGAACTTGTTCGAGGCGATGCGTCTTGGCTGACCTCTCAGCCCAGAATAAATTCTGGGTACCGAAATGACGATGTGAAACTCTCAAACACTCCAACTCCTCGGTACCGAAATGACGATGTGAAACTCTCAAACATTCCGACTCTTCGGTACCCAAAGACGATGCCCATCA
>JAHJAR010000077.1 GCA_018814045.1 Planctomycetota bacterium
CTGACGATGCCCCCGCCCCCGGCGTAGCCGCCCCCCCTCTTAGCGGCGCCGGAATCAGACACCCAACAACTCCCGCACCGTCGTCGTCGGATCACCGCTGCGCATCAGCGTCTCGCCGATCAGCAGGGCCCGCGCCCCGGCGGCGTGCATCCGCTGCACGTCCCGGCGCGTTTTGATGCCGCTCTCGGCGACAATCGGAAATCCGGGCGACACCAAAGCGGCGAGCCGTTCGGTGGTTCGCAGATCAACCTGCTGCGACCTCAGGTCACGGTTGTTGATGCCCAGCAACACGTGCGCGCGCCGCACGCCCTGCAAGACCTGCAATACGTCCACCAGCGTGCCGCGCTCGTGCACTTCCAGCAGCACACACAGATCGAGTTCCCCGGCCAACTCTACCAGTTCCAGCAGGTGCGACCGTTCCAGCGCGTCGCCGATCAACAGCACGGCATCGGCCCCAAACGCCCGACTCTCGTGCAATTGGTAAGCGTCGCACAGGAAATCCTTGCGCAGCACGGGCAGGCCGACCACGGCCTTGATTTGTTCGATGTACTCCAGCCGTCCGCCGAAGTACTTCTCATCGGTGAGCACGCTCAGCGCCGCCACCCCGGCCGCCTGGTACCGCTGGGCAATCGCGACCGGATCGAAATCCTCAGCGATGACACCCGCCGAGGGACTGGCCCGTTTCACTTCGGCGATCAGGTTGGGCCTGCCGCGCAGCGGGACCGTAACGGCCCCGTACAGGTTTCGGCGGGGCAGCCGGTAGTCCGGCATGCCAAGAAGCGTTTCCAGTGGCCGTTCGACGCGTGCCCGCTCGACTTCCGCCCGCTTGTTGGCCAGAATCTCGTCCAGTATGTTGGCCAAACCGATCCCTTCGACTAGGAGGGCTATGTGAACCGGCTCGATTCCTGGCACCTGGTCTGTGTTCCGCGTGGTGACCATGCTAGCCGTTAGTGCTGACAGCCTGCAAGTCGCGGACATCGTCGTGCAGGTCCTTGGCGGGCTGGCCGTCCTCGCCTACGTCGTCCACTTGCGGCGCCGCGGCGAGCTGCGCAACCCGTTGGCGGGTGTCCACACCCTCCGTGGCCCGCCCTTGGCACACGCCGGCTTGGCAACGCTGCTCTTCTTCGCCTTCCCATTCGGGGCAACAATCGTCGCGGCCAATTTGCTCGGCGCACAATACACGCGGGAGGCGGCGGACGTCCCCGGCTCGCACATCTGGCATGTTCTCTATGCCGGGCAGGATCTCGGTCGCCTGGTGGCGTGCGCGCTGTTCATCCTGCTGTTGTGGCGGTACCGCTCGTTTCCACCGCGGACTCCGGCCTTATGCTCCAACGAGGCGTCGCTCTGGCCCGACCACTCGGATTCGTCATTAACCTCGGGTTCGCCCACCGCGGGCAGAATCGCGCTGATTGGCGTGGTTGGATTCCTGGTGCTGCTACCGCTGTGCAGCCTCCAACTGCAGATGGACAAGATCCTCTGGCGCTGGCTCAACCCGGAGGCCACGCAGCCGGTCCATGTGGTTTTGCGGGCACTCCAGGACAGTGCCTGGGGCAACTGGGGTACGCTGCACTTGTTCGTGATGGCCGCCGTGGTTGCTCCACTGGCGGAGGAGGTGTTCTTCCGCGGGGTGCTCTTGCAGGCGATCTGGGGATACACCGATCGCGCCTGGACTGCGGTTTTTCTGTCCGCGCTGACTTTCGGTGTCGTCCACCTCACGCAACCGCAGGACGTGCTGCCACTTTTCACCATGGGGCTGGTCCTGGGCTACATCCGCCTGCGTTACCGCTCCCTGGCTGTGTGCGTCATTATCCACATGCTGTTCAACCTGCGCACTATGCTGATCGCCACACTCGCCCCTGAGCTACTCCTGGAAGCAGTCACCAGGATGCCCTGAGACGCAACTCTTGTTCTATGCCCACGCCGCCGCTAGTTGCGCACCCTTGCCGAACACGTGTACAATCCGGCATGGGAGGTGCGCGGCGAGAACTCATCGGCGGTCGGTGGTTCCCTGCGCAGGCGGCCGGCGAAGGAGCTATCCCCATGTACCACTTTGCCCAGCGATCCCGCCACGCGACATGCGTGGGCAGCGCTTTGTTGACAATGGCACTCCTGGGAGGCTGCGCACTCGAGAGCGTCTTGCAGGACATCTTGCCCAGCGCGCCATCGTTCCAGATCGTCGGGGCCGACAACGACCGGATGTTCGCCGTGCAGCGCATCGATTCCGGCGAGGGGCTGCCATTCGTGCCCGTCACGGCAGCCACACCTCGCCACCTGCGTGGAGTTGATCTGGACACGCTGGACAGCGAGGTGTTGGTCAACAACATTCCGGCGTTCGCTGATGACATCGCGGCCAGCACCGACTGGGCCGCCTGGATCGACCGCACACAGGTGTCCGTGATCATCGCCGATATGACCAACGAGCGCTTCTGGACCTACCTGCCGGGGCTGGATGGCAGCGCGTCCACGTTCACGCTCGGCGGGCTCCACGGAGACCGGCTCGTCCTGCACCGCGGCTACGGCGAGGGTACGGGGCCCGGCGGCCAACTCTACGAGTTCATAGTGATGGACCTGGACACTGAAGCGGAGACACGCATCGCCGGCAGTTGGTTGTACGCCACGTACGCGCTCGAAGGCGACTACTTGGCCCTGATGACCGATGCCCCCACTACCGCGACTCCGCTCGGTCTCGAACTGACAACGAGCATCGACCTGGTCAACCTCGCCAGCGGCGAGCGCGAGACAATCGCGCCCAACCTGCGTGTCGCCGGCGACGGCAGCGCCCTGTTCATGAACGCCAACCGCGTAATCTGGCAGGAGTTCAAGGCCGGCGGTTTCCAGTCACAGGTCAACGCCTACGACGTCGCCACCGGCCAAACCACCACGCTGGCCAACAACTTCGCGCCAGCAGACGGTGAGCGCTGGGTGCGCGACGTGGGCGACGCGGGCCTACTCGTCGAGACCCGCCGCGGATATGCTCTCACCGGCGAGGTCGTGTCGTTCTCGCTGCGCTCTTACACGGGCGAGACGACCGAGATCGTCGAGTTCCCGAACACGCTGACGTACCCGCACACATACGCGCCGCTGCCTCGGTTCGTTGGCGAGCAGGCCGTCTGGACCGATCCGTACGTGGGCGAATTCGTCCTCTACGACCCGGACACGGCTAGTACGCGTCGCTATGACCCCACTGAGGAGTGAGCAATCCAACCTCTGCTCTTGCCGGCGCCTGACGCATGACCACCTGCCCACGGGCGGTCGCACTGATCGGACCGAATCGTAAGCAACGCGGGCCGCGCTTGTCTGCCGCGCCCGTTCCACGCCGCCAGGGCGTGCCGGCCGCGATAAAGTTCCGCGGCGGCCGGTAAATTCTCCGCTCTCAGCGGTGCCCGGGGTTGCCCTGCGCTTTCCGTTTGACTCGGCCTCTGGAAGCTTCCTACAACCTAATAGGACGAGCGCCCCGGGTGACGAGGCGTGCCTCGCCGACCCTCTGCCTTCCCCTCGCCGTGGCTCACGCGGCGCTCGTGATCAGACCCACAGCAAAGCCAGGACCTCAGTGTGAAGACGGGCGGACTGCGCCGCCCGGAGGAGTTGTTGTAGCCCTGTCGTCACGGTGCCTGTGGCGGACAGCGGCGGCCTTTGAGCAGGCCAAATTAGCATCCGCTTCGGGAGCGGAAAGGAGCTTGATATGCAGACACAGAACAAGGTCGCGTGGCGTGCGTTGACCGTCCTTTGCACAGTGAGCCTGTACAGCCAGGCCGCGCTGGCGGACTTCACACCAGTGAAGGCCGCGCCGAGCAATGAGTGGAGTCACGCGAGAATACTGGAAGCCCTGTACTCACCGGGCTACACGTGGGCCACGTTCGGCGGTCGCGTCGACACGGCCGGCAACCCGGTAGATTACTCGAACGGCGAGTTCAGCGCCCTGCGCGTGGACGACTTCGGGCTGGGTGGCCCGCTGGATGTTGTCAACGGCAACACCGGTAGCGCCGACGATCAGCTCTGGACCGGCGGTTCCGTCAGTGGCACGGCTGTCGCCCGTTTCGCCAGCTACAAGCAGGAATTCGGCTACCTCGTGGCCAACGACCGGGGTAAGTCCTCGTATGTGAAGCTGTTCGAAGTCTCGGGCAGCGGGATGGCCGTAAGCGGGTCGGCTTCGGCCGAGTTCAGCCCCAGCGATGAATGGGCCTGGGCGCGCGGCGGCTCGGGGAAAACGTGGTACTCGCAGGATGCGTTGAACCACGACGGCGAAAACCACCTCGTCACCTACCGCATCGACGGTCTGAACGACGGGGTTAGCCGTTGGATACTGTTCTGGGAAGACCTGAACAACCTCGGCGACGCCGACTACAACGACCTGGTCGTCGAAGTCACCGCTGTTCCGGAGCCCGGCGCATTCGTGCTGGCCGCGCTGGGGCTGGCCTGGATCGTCAGCGCCCGACGCCGCGGCTAAGAGCACCGCTCAAGACCGGACTGCGCCCGTAAGGGTTGGGATTCTGCGGTAACCGCTTCCTTACGGGCGCGGCTCGGTTTCTTGGGGCGCGGCTCGGTTCGGAAACGACACTCCATCTCTGGCCAACCAGATTAGCGGTCAGAGACTACCCGGCCAGAACCAATTCCACGAACCAGTCGATATCGAACCCATCTACGTGATCGTCGGCGTTGCAGTCGGCGTACCACGGGTCGCACGGTGGGAACGGGTCGCCATCGTGGTCGGCGATGTAGCCGTCCCAATCTTCCAGCGCCTGGATGAAGTGGTCGATGTCGAAGCCGTTGACCAAGCCGTCGCAGTTCAGGTCGCCGCGCGGCGTGCGATAGGCCCGCACGTCGGTGCCAACGCCGCAGACAACCAGCGTCCCGCGCGCTCCGAGAGCCGGCCCGCCGATGTTGATGTTCGTCACCGCCGCCGACCAGCGTTCGGTTAGATCGGCGTTGAACGAGTAGAGCCGCCCGGAGCTGAAAGCCCCGTTGGAGAAGAACAGCCGACCGGCGGCGTCGACCGCCATGCGCGGCTTCGAAAAGCCCGGAATCACACCAGCACTGTCGATGATGCTGCCGTTGGTCGGGTCGAGCCGCACCAACTCGTCGCCCGGGGCCATCATGTACACCGATCCGTCGAGCCCGATGGCGAACTCCGACGATGTCGACCAACCAGCCGGGACGCTCCACTTCGCCGTGATCTGGGCACCGTCGTCTTCCAAGGCGTAGAAGTAGTCGACGGTCGGGTTGTTTTGCGTGCGTGAGACGTAGATCGTGCCGTCAGGCCCGACCATGGGCGTGTTCTGAATCGTGAAGCCCGGGAGCACGTCACTGGCGTACAGAAACGCGCCCGTGGGCAGATCATAGCGCTTTACCACGTGACCACCATACGCCGCGTCAATCACGTAGACCGCGTCGTCGTGGACCGCCGCACCGCAACTGCCGCTGACCGAGCCGGAGCGTGCGGCCTGCCAGACTGTGCTGCCGTCGTAGGCGTCGATCCTCCAGATGTCGCGAAAGCTGCCGATGATCGGGTCGCCGTCGGGGGCGAAGACGACACCGTCGTACGCCCCGGCATCGATCTCATCGTCGGAGATCCAGAGCACGTGTCCATCCCCAACGTCGAGCGCGTAGAGCTGGGCGGAGACGGAAGCCCCGTTGCCGGCGCGCGACGCGTAGACCTGCCCGTCGCGCACGCCTGCGACCCAGGTCGTCCAGTCGCCGGTGTTGAACGGAATGTGGGTGACCCATAGCTCGGTGCCGGTGTTCAAGTCCATCGCCACGACCGGCGATTTCTCGGGCTCGTCGCTCGGCCAGCCCGACTGCCGGACCATGAAGACGCGCTCGCCCTCGATCACCGGCTGCCAGGCGATCAGCGACGTGCGGCCCCCGGACCACAGCAGGTTGGCCGTGTCCGGCCCGAACTCGGCCGATTGACCGTTGCGGCCTGCGTTGCCACCCGAGTTGTACCAGTCGTCGGCGACCGCCACCGGCGCCTGGAGCGCCAGACCGACGGCACAGCTCAGCAGCGCTATGCCGGCCAGCAGAGAATTTTTGCGTGGGTGGTACGGGAGCATGAACCTTCCTCCTCCAGCAGCCCTGTATCGCTTGGACCCCGCGCCGCCGCCGAACCAGCGACGGGCAGCTATGGTCCCATTATAGCAGAATGCCACCGATGTCCGCCGCCCGCGCTCGTTCGGGAGGTCGCCCTGAGCACATGCGCATTCAGGCATTCCCCCCGAGGGTGCAAAAGACTGCGCCACGACCTTCTGGTTCGGTGACATTCACGGCGTACGGCAGCAATCGCGGCGGAGCCGGGCCCACGCCGGCTCGCCGCGCTTGTCACGCTGCCGGTACCATATGCGCTGGCCAGCGAGCACTTGATGACCGGTCTCAATTGCGCGGAGTACTCCGGTCCGGAGCGAGGTCTCCATGCGGAAAACAGCTCGGGACGACCTGCAGCGCGAGTTGACATACGAGTTTCCACCCCGGCGCATCATCAGCCTGTGCCCCTCGCTGACCGAAACGCTCTTTACCCTGGGCCTCGGCGACCGAATCGTTGGAAGGACGGATTTCTGCGTCGAGCCCACGCGCGCGGTGAGCGCTGTCCCCACGGTCGGCGGGCCGAAGAACATCGACGTCAAGCGCGTCGGGAGATTGAATCCGGACCTGATCATCGCGGCGAAGGAGGAGAACACGGAAGCGACCGTCGCCTCCCTGGCCACACGACTGCCGGTCTACGTGGTGGAGGTAACCGATGTAGCCAGCACGCTGCGAGCCATCAGCAATCTGGGTGAGTTGACCGATCGCACGAGCGCGGCTGGCGAGCTCGTGGCGGCCATCCGCTGCGCCATTGGCAAACTGCGGCCGAGAACACGCCGGCGAGTGGCGTACCTCGTGTGGCGCGCGCCGTACCGGGCCGTCGGAGCCGAGACATACATACACGCGCTCCTGTATGAATGCGGGTTCGAGAACGTCTGTGCCCGGCTGGCCGGCCGCTACCCGGAGTTGAGCCTGGCCGCGCTGCGTGAGCTGGCCCCGGAATACGTGCTGCTGGGATCAGAGCCCTATCCATTCACGGACAACCACGTCGGCGAGCTGGTAGCCGAGCTCCCGACCAGCAAGGTCATGTGTGTCGATGGGCAGATGTTCGGTTGGTACGGCAGCCGCCTGCTGCTGGCGGCCGACTATCTGAGCAACTTCATTGGCCAACTCGGCGAGTAGTCCCCGACGCACCAATCCCAGATCCGCATCGGGTCCGTGAAGAGCCCCCCCCATCGCCCACGACGGTCAGCGGGTTGGACGAAGGGAAATTCGGCGGGAGAGAGAAATATCTTAGCCCCCGAGAACTTCGACCGCCCACCGACAGAAAGACGGTTTTGCGTGGTTTTCGGGCAGAATCGTATAGGATTCATAGGTTATGTGTACACGGAACTGGTTGCGATGGCATCCAGCCCCCGCGTCTGCGGCCTCATCAGGCCGCGCACGAATCGCCCAGGACACGGATGTCCCGTCAACGCTCCCGCTGATCGACCAACAGGTCACTGTCAATGAACTGGACCCTCCCGCCGACGTTGGCCGTCCTGATTGGGCATGATGTGTCGCGCCCCACTGCCCGGCAGTGTACTGGACCTTCACGAGACTGTCTCGCCAAGTCGTTCGTCCAGTCTGCCGTAGCCACTTGTGAATCGAGCGCCGGTACGTATGCTGGTACCTGGATCTGGAATCAAGGCCCCGCATGAGAGCAGAACGCACACCGTGAGCAAGAACAGGCCTAAACGTATCCTGATTGGCAAAGTCGGGCTCGACGGCCACGACCGGGGCGCCAAGTTCATCGTCCGGGCGCTGCGGGACGCGGGCTATGAGGTCATCTACACGGGGATTCGCCGAACTCCGGAGCAGATCGTGCGGACCGCCGTCGACGAGGACGTAGATGCCGTCGGCCTGAGTCTCCTGAGCGGGGCGCACAACGAGCTGTTCGCCCGCGTGGCGGAACTGCTCCGAGCCGAACAGGCGGAGGACATCACGCTCTTCGCCGGCGGCACGATCCCGGAGAAGGACATTCCCACGCTTCAGGCGCTCGGTTTTCGGCGGGTGTTCACGCCGGGCACCCCCCTGTCGGAAATCCTCTCCGTCCTGGAAATCGAGTTGGCCGGCGAGGCGTGAAGAGTTCATCTGGGGCCACCCAACAGCCCGGGGCAAGCAGTCCCCAACGGCGGATGACCGGCAACAGGTGGCCGACCACTGACAACCGACAATGGACGGACTCGTTGACAAGATTCGGCAGGGGGACCGCCGGTCGCTGGCCCGGGCCATGTCGCTGGTCGCTGAGCGCGGGGACACGGCCGAGGCGCTCAAGGACCGGCTGCGGCGCAACACCGGCCAAGTGCCCTGGTGGGGTTTCACCGGCCCGCCCGGCGTTGGCAAATCGACCCTGATCGACGGCCTGTTAGGCTTGCTGCGCGAGCAAGGCCGGCGCGTCGGCGTGGTCGCCGTCGATCCGACCTCACCTGTGTCCGATGGGGCGCTGCTGGGGGATCGCATCCGCATGATGCGGCACGCCGTCGATCCAGACGTGTTCATTCGCTCTCTGGCGACGCATCATCGTGAGGGCGGCTTGTCGGACGCGACGCTGCACTGCGCCCGGTTGCTCGAATTGGCACGATTCGACCCGGTCCTGATCGAGACCGTGGGCGTCGGCCAGAATGAGGCCGACATCGCCTCGGTCGCCGACTTCTGCCTGGTGATGCTCGGCCCCGGCTACGGCGACGAGATCCAGTTGATCAAGGCCGGGCTACTCCAAATCGCTGACATTGTGGTGGTCAACAAGTGCGATCTGCCCGAAGCGCAGCGGTTGCTCAAGGACGTCCGCGAGGAACTCGGCGAATCGGCTACAATGGTCGGCGATGCCAGCCGCAAGGACGACGCTCCCCGGGTTGAGATCGTGGGGCTAGCGGCCAAGTCAGGCGCCGGCGTTGAGCACTTGCTCGGCAAGTTGCTCAGCCTCGACCAAGCTGCCCGCGGTGCTGAGCGATGCGTCCACCATCGACATCGCCGGCTGCTGGGCGAGATTCGCCGCGGTGCCCTGAGTACATATGAGCGAGCCCTGGAACACGCGTTGGCATCCGCCGTCGCCCAGGATCTGATCAGGGGACTCGAAAGCGGCGAGTTGTCGTTGGAAGAGGCCATAGCACGGCTGGAAGATGCTGCCAGGCACTAGTGTAGTGTCTCACAATGACGACGTCCTTCCGAGCCGCGACCGTCAGGGAGCGGTTGTGTCGAGAACCGGTCGGCGCCGCCGGCTACAGCTCCCTTGCGGTCGCTGCTCGGGTTTGAATGCGATGCCGTAATTGTGAGACACTACGCCAGTGCTCTGTCAGCGATGTTCTGAGGGGGTGGTGCGGGCCTCTGTGCCGGCAATTGGCGGGCAGGGACGCCCACCCCACCTACGAATTGATGCTTGATGGAGCGCTAGAACGGTTTCCGAACGAGCCCGCCGCTGGGCGGACTGCTAAGAACCACCATAGAGAACGCGACCATGCCCGATTCCGTGAAGACGCAATACGAACGCTGGAAAGCCGAAACGCTGGCCAAGTCCGTGGCCAAGATGCCCGAGCAGGCTGAGCGGACGGTTACCGTTTCCGGCCGCCCGGTCGAGGCGCTCTATCTGCCCGAGCACCGAGCTGACGAGGCGGTTTGCGCGGCGTACCTGGACCGCGTCGGTTTCCCGGGCGAATATCCGTTCACCCGCGGTGTACAACCGACCATGTATCGCTCGCGCTTCTGGACCATGCGCCAATACGCCGGTTTCGGTACCGCCGAGGAGACGAATCAGCGCTACCGCTTCCTGCTGGATAACGGTCAGACGGGCCTGAGCGTGGCCTTCGATCTGCCGACGCAGATCGGCTACGACAGCGACCATCCCCTGGCCGCGGGTGAGATCGGCAAAGTCGGCGTCGCGATCGACACGCTGGCCGATATGGAGCTCCTGTTTGACTCCATCCCGCTCGACAAAGTCTCAACGTCCATGACGATCAACGCCCCGGCGGCGGTCCTGCTGGCAATGTACATCGCAGTGGGGCAGAAGCAGGGCGTGGCGGCAGAGAAGCTCACCGGCACCATCCAAAACGACGTGCTCAAGGAGTACATCGCGCGGGGCACGTACATTTTCCCGCCCAGCCCGTCACTCCGGTTGATCACGAACATCTTCGCCTACGCCGCCGAGCACGTGCCGCGCTTCAACACGATCAGCGTCAGCGGCTACCATATGCGCGAAGCCGGTGCGACCGCCGCCCAGGAGATCGGCTTCACGCTGGCCGATGCGCTCGAGTACGTGCGGGCCGCTGTCAACGTCGGCCTCGACGTGGACAACTTTGCCCCGCGCGTGGCGTTTTTCTTTGGCGCGATGACCGACGTGCTGGAGGAAGTGGCCAAGTTCCGAGCCGCGCGCCGGCTCTGGGCCCGGCTCATGAAGGAGCGCATGGGGGCCCAGAACCCACGCAGTTGCATGCTGCGCTTCCACACGCAGACCTGCGGCGCTACGCTGACCGCGCAGCAGGTCGACAACAACGTCGTCCGCGTGGCACTCCAGGCGCTCGCCGCCGTCCTGGGCGGAACCCAGTCGCTGCACACCAACAGTCGCGACGAAGCCCTGGCCCTGCCGACCGAAGCGGCCGTACAACTCGCCTTGCGGACGCAGCAGGTCATCGCCCACGAGTCCGGCGTCGCCCACACGGTCGATCCCCTGGCCGGCAGCTACTATATCGAGCAGCTCACGAACGAGATCGAGGCCGAGGCGACCGCGTACATCAAGAAGATCGACGAGATGGGCGGTATGGTCCGCGCGATCGAACAGCGCTATCCTCAAGCCGAGATCGAGCGCTCTGCGTATCACTACCAACAGGAGATCGAACGCGGGCAGCGCGTCATCGTCGGCGTGAATCGCCACACCACAGAGGAGCAGGCGCCGCCCGAGACGCTGACGATCGGCCCGGAGACCGCGCGGTGTCAGATTGAGCGACTGAGCAAGGCCCGTACCGCGCGCGACGCAACAGCCGTCACGCGCACCCTGGATGCGCTTGCGCGGGGCGCGCGGGGCGCTGCGAACTTGATGCCGCTGATTCTCGACGCCGTGCAAGCCTACGCCTCGGTCGGCGAAATCTGCGGCCGACTGCGAGACGTTTTCGGCGAGTACGACGAAGGCGCGACGATCTAGTGTTCTGTCTCACAATGACGGCATCGCATGTAAAACCGAGCCGCGACCGTAAGGAAGCCGTTGCCGGCGGCGCCGACCGGTTCTCGGCGCAACCGCTCCCTGACGGTCGCGGCTCGGAAAGATGTCGTAATTGTGAGACACTACCTGCGGCCGTGCGCAACCTGCTGTGGAAGTCCGGATTGAGTATCCCCAAAGGACCCTAGCTCATGCAGCCGCCAACACGAATCGATCATCTTGGCATCGCCGTTAATTCCATCGCGGAGGCGTCTTGTTTCTACCGCGACGCCCTGGGCTTGACGTGCGGTGAGGGCCAGGTCGTGCCCGAACAGAAGGTACGCGTGCAGTTCTTTCAGCTTGGCGAGGTGCGGATCGAGTTGCTGGAGCCGACCGCTGCCGACAGTCCGATCGCCCGCTTTCTGGCCCAACGCGGGCCGGGCCTACATCACATTGCGTATCACGTGGACGATTTGCCAGCCACACTGGCGGCACTCAAGGCCGCCGGCGTGCGACTGATCGACGAGAAGCCCCGCGCCGGAGCCCATGGTATGAAGATCGCTTTTGCGCACCCCAAGAGCACCGGCGGCGTGCTGAGCGAGTTCTGCCAGGAGGGGCCCTGACAGCGGTTGCGGTGCTATCGCATCGGTCGCCCGGAGTTTCTCCGAAACTCATGGTTCAGGCTGGCCGATGCGAATACCGGGCAGAGGAGCAGCCCCACAAGGCCTCTGCGCTGGAGTGTCGTGGTGAACCTCGGGACCGCATCTGAAGCCGTCCAGCACGCGGCTTTTGCGCCGGGCGAATTCCCTGCGCATTGGTGCGATCGCGCGTACGCACTGCACTGCCACGCCTGGTCCACACCTTGGGAAGGGCAACTGACCCGCGACCGCTTCGTGGCCGAGTTGAGCGCCGACCATGTTGACGCGCTTTGGGAAGCGGAAGGGAGCAACGGCCACGGAAAGCTGCTAGCGTATGTTAAGACCAAGGCGACCGAGAAGTTTCATCTCAGCCGCGACGAATTATCAGACCCCGCATTGCCCTCGCTGCGGACTGCCCCGCCCGCTGCCTACGTTTGTGCCTACGAGATCACTGCTGCCACCGATACCGCGTGGCGCGGCCTTGGTCGCCGCCTGCTCAGCGACGCTTTGGACCGCTGGGAGCGTGACTACCAAGTGGCCACCTGCTGCACGTACTCGCCCAAGCGCGGCCTGACGTCGGCCCTGCGCCGCTTGGCCGCCAGCAGGCAGTTCGACCGCCCCGCCCTGGACGCTTTCGCCCACCGCGCCAGTGCTGCCGCCTCGCGCCACGTCGAGAACTGGGTTGCCCAACTCGGTCAGCCGCTCGAGACGTTCATCCGCCGGGAGATCGTCCCCATCGCCGACGAACGCATCATGGACCATCTCACCGCGCTGAGCCAGCGATATGGAAAGGACGTCATCGATGGCGTCGTGGCGGCCATCGGCATCGCCTACAACTTCGTCCTCCACGCGCGCTCCGGCCAACTCGCCTGTGGGCCGGCGGCGTTCCACCGCGCGCTCGGAGCCGAGCATTGGCGCCAGTACCCCGCCAGCGCGCTCAATTGTGCCGACGCGCTCGGGCTCGTCGATCACTGGCGCTACAGCCAGGAGGCCGGGCGGCGCGAAAAATGTGCCCGGCTGTTCAAGGAACAGCGCACCGCCCGCGCCCAGCAATCCGCCGATGTGGACCAACTCATCGTGCTGGTTTAGAACCTATCCCAGAACCGTCCGCAGGTGCGTGGTTGAACCAAGCCGCGCGCGTGTAAGCAAGTGGTTCTACGGCAACCGCTCCCTCACGGTCGCGGCTCGGAACGAGTCTTGGGGTAGCTTCTAGCAGTCCCGCCGTCGGGCTTCTGGGACGCGCCTGTGCCGCGCCCCGGCGTGCGCGGGCTTCGTCTACCGACCGCGGTACTCGCACGCGCTCGTGCATGTCTCCTGCACGATTACGGCGTGCAGCAGCGGCAAGCGCTCGACCAGACGTTCCCAGATCCACCGCGCCAGGTTCTCCGAAGTCGGGTTCTCCAGCCCCTCGATCTCGTTCAGGTGGTAGTGGTCGAGCCGGTCCCGGAGCGGCGTGCAGGCGGCCTTGATGTCGCCGTAGTCAATCAGATAGCCCCGCTCCGGATCCACCTCGCCTTCGACGACCACTTCGACACTGTAACTGTGGCCGTGCAGGCGCCGGCACTTGTGCCCGTCTGGAAACGTCGGCAACGCGTGTGCAGCTTCAAACGTGAATGTCCGCGTCAGTCGAACTTGCATCTACCGTCTCGCATCAAACCGGCCGGCCACATGGCTCAGACTCCGCGCATGGTCGGCGACCAGATCAGTTTGTGCAACTGTAGGCCCACGCGCACATCGAGCCGATCCGCGACAATCCACTCCGCGAGTTCCCGCGCAGTCAGCGCTCCATACACGGGCGCGACGAGCACCGCGCAGCGGGCCAGTAGCCCATGCTCTGCGACAATCGCGCGTGCCCAGTCATAATCCCGGCGATCACCGATCACGAACTTGACCTCGTCGCGCGCCGTCAGGGCCGCGATGTTCGGCCAGTGATTTCGCTCGACTTCCCCGCTCGAAGGACACTTGATGTCGACGATCCGCACGACGCGCGGATCAACGTCGGCAATCGGCCGCGCTCCGGAAGTCTCCAGTAGGACCGTCTCGAACTTGTCCGCCAACAGCGTGAGCAACTCGTGTACCGGGGCCTGGAGCAGCGGTTCACCGCCCGTTACTTCGACAAGCGGGCAGGCAAACTCGCGCACCTGGTCAAGAACCTCCGCCAGCGTCAGCCAGCGGCCTTCACGGAAGGCATACTCGGTATCGCAATAGGTGCAGCGCAGATCGCATCCGGTCAGCCGAATGAACGCGCAACGCAGGCCGACGCGCGTGCCCTCGCCCTGCACGGAGTGGAAGATTTCGTTTACCCGCAGTTGCCGCGACCGGTCCATGGGTACAGGATAATACGGCTCGCCGACCCCCGCGAGCCAGGCCGCCAGTTATACCGGCTGGCACCGGTTTGACAGCGCCTCTCCTGGCGCCCAGAGTGCCACCCGAGGCTCGGCGAAACGAAGAAGGGAACCCGACATGCGCGCGTATCGGTTTGATCGGTTCGGCCTGGAGCACCTGCGGCAGGAGACGCTGGAGCCGCCGGTGCCCGGACCGGGCGAGGTCTTACTCGACGTCCAGGCGATCAGCCTGAACTTCCGCGATTTGCTCGTGATCAAAGGCCTGTATAACCCCCGGCTGGAGTTGCCAGCCATACCGCTATCCGACGGGGCGGGCGATATTGTGGCGATCGGCGACGGGGTCGATCGCGTCCGCGTCGGTGACCGGGTCATGTCACACTTCGTTTCCGGCTGGATCGATGGCCCCTTCCACACGCGCTACGCCGGGACGACGCTCGGACTGCCGCGCGCCGGATTGGCCGCGGAGCAGGTCACACTGCCGGCCGAGGCCGTTGTCCCGTTGCCGGTGGGCTACGACTTTACCCAGGCCGCGACACTGCCGATCGCGGCGCTGACGGCCTGGAGCGCACTGGTCACGAAGGGAAGCGTCCAGCCCGGACAGACCGTGCTGACGCTTGGTACCGGGGGTGTGTCGATCTTCGCTCTGCAACTGGCCAAGGCCCTGGGCGCCACGGTGATCATCACCAGCAGCAGCGCTGAGAAGCTCGCCCGCGCCCGCGAACTCGGCGCCGACTACACGATCAACTACCGCCAGACGCCCGAGTGGGACAAGGCCGTGCTCGAGATCACCGGCAACGCCGGCGTGGACGTGACCGTCGAAACGGTTGGGGCCGCCACGCTGAACCGCTCTCTGGCGGCTATGCGTGGCGGCGGAACGGTCGCACTCCTGGGAGCCCTGGCCGGTCTCGAAGGCAAGATCAACGTCGGCCTGATCCTGATGAAGGAGTTGCTCGTGGCGGGGATCCTCACCGGCTCACGCGTGGCTTTCGAGGCTCTGCGCGAGTTCGTCGGCGAGCACAGCCTGCGACCGGTGATCGACCGGAGATTCCCCTTCGACGGACTGCCCGCGGCGTTGCGGTACATGGAGAGCGGCCGACATTTCGGGAAGATCGTCGTCGAGCGTCAGTAGCCCGTCATTCCTGGTTTCCCGTCCATGCCCAGCATGCTGCCCCTCATGCGCAGCGCGCTTTGGGCCGAGACACAGAGCCGGTGTGTTCTCCGGCAAGCCTCCGCCTGCACGCGGCGCGCTCTGCTTTGAGAAACTGAGCGTGACAAGCCGCCGGCCCTGTCAGACAGTACGGCGGAAGCGCCCGTCGCCCTCGTTCACCAGTTTGCGGAAGCCCTTCTCCTTCAGGTTCTTGTCACTCAGCATCGATTTCTCTGAGGGCGAAGTGCGGACCGAGCAGCGCGAGATCAAGCGTTCGACCGGGCTGCCGCACTCCGGGCATTTATCGAGTGGGCGATCTGACATCGCTTGCCGGACCTCGAAGCTGTCGCGGCAGTTATCGCAAGACTCTTGGGTGTCCCGAGCCCGATACTCGTACGTTGGCATGTTGCAGAAACCTCGCTCACCCGCAGACTGTCTGGAACCAATCGCAGACTCCTTCCGAGCCGCGACCGTGAGGGAGCGGTTGCCGAAAGACCGCTTGCTTACGCACCCGGCCCGGTTCTGCCGCCCGCCTGCGGGTCAAGCTGCACACAGCGCGGTTCAAAGCGTTAGATGCGCTCCGCCAGGATCTTCTGCGCCGCCGTCACGCCCGCGCCCAACTCGAACTTGTGGCCCAGCTTGTGGAGCACCTGTTCGAGTGCGGCGATGACCAGCACGGTGTCCATCTCGTCGACATAGCCCATGTGACCGATGCGGAAGATCTTGCCCTTCAGGTGGTCCTGCCCACCGGCGGACTGGATGCCATAGCGACTCTGCAAACCATCGCGGATGTCGGACACCTTGACGCCCTCGGGGGCGCGGAACGCCGTCACCGAATCCGACGGACGTTTTGAGAACACCACCAGATTGATCGCCTCACCCGCCGCCCGCGTGGCGGCGGCCATGGCGGCAATACGCTTCCAGACAGCTTCCATCCCGTCTTCGAGCAGAATGTCCAAGGCCTTGCTCAGCCCGCGGATCAGCACGTGCGCCGGCGTGAACGGGGTGTCGTTTTCCAGCCCCTTCTGGTACGCCTTGATCAGGTTCAGGTAGTAGGCATGCTGGCTTTTGTTGTTCGCGACCACCTGCCACGCCCGCTCGCTGAGCGAGACGAATCCCAACCCGGGCGGGATCATCAGGGCCTTCTGGGCTCCGGTCACAACCACGTCGACGCCCCACTCGTCCGGCTTCAGCGGAACGCAGCCGGCCGATGTGATCGCGTCCACGAGCAGCAATCTTCCTGCGGCCTGGGTGATCTTGCCGATCGCTTCCAGATCGCAAAGCGTTGCGGTCGAAGTCTCACTGTGCGTGAGCATCACGGCCGTGATCTTCGGGTCTTTTTTCAAATAGTCGGCGACGACCTGCGGGGCGACCGCGCTGCCCCACTCAACTTCGTGGCGAATAACGTCGATGCCAAACTGCTCAGCGATCTCACCCCAGCGTTGCCCGAACTTGCCACCCTCGATCGTCAGCATTTTCGAGCCGGGCGGGTTGCAGCCGACGATCGCGCCTTCAGCGGCCGCCGTGCCGGAACCCGTGATGATCAGCACTTCGTTCTTGGTTTGCAGGACCTCTTTGAGCTTCCGCTGGCATTGCTTCATGAAGTCCTTGAACCAGGGCGTGCG
This sequence comes from Planctomycetota bacterium, assembly GCA_018814045.1. GTDB lineage: Bacteria > Planctomycetota > Phycisphaerae > UBA1845 > Fen-1342 > JAHJAR01. Next base: position 16,938 of record JAHJAR010000077.1, read on the forward strand.
ATGATGCTCAAAGGGCCGGGCCATCTCGAGCAGTACTTCTTCCGGAACCGCGCAGGGCCCCGGGGTATACAGGCGGATCTTCTTCATTACGATGTCCTTTCTCCACGGCCGCAACGGGTCGGAACCGACAGAACCTGGCATTGTAGCGATCGGGATCGAAAGGGGCGAGAGAGCCAGCAGGTGAACCCGGCCCGAGACTGCGTGACGCGGGCGCCGCCGTGGGGCGTCAGTTGGGTCGGTCGTCCTGCGCTACTCGCAGACTCGCGTGGCCGCGCAAGCCGCAGGACGGCTAAACCGAATCCTGTTGCCCAGGCACTGGCGGTTCGGCGTTGTTGCTCACCGACGCGGCTTCGTCGGCTGACGGAGTAGACGTATCTTCGTCCTCGTGCTGCTCAGCGCCATTGGCGTCGGCTTCGTCGCCGTCGGACGCCTGCTGGGGCGGCTCCGGGCGCCGCGCCAACAGATCGCTCAATGAATCCATCCCCGCCGGCGTCGGCGTTACCAGTGCGGCGGCCTGCTCGGCCTCATCGTCCGTGAGCGGCTCGAGTGCATCAGCGTGCGATTCGTCGGCCATAGCGAGTGGTGCCGGCGCGGCCGCTTTGGAGTCAGGGGGACCGGGTTCGCCAGTGGCGGCTGAAGCCGGAACGGCTGTTGCGACAAGCTCCTCCGCCGCGTCCATACCGGTGGCCTCCTCGGCAGGTTCGGCCTCGGTGGCTGCGGTATCGACCTCGCCCGCCACGAACGCGGATGGGCTGGTGCCAGCGGCATGACCGGCGCCCGCTACCTGGGCCGCGGCTTCCGTTTCCGCCTTGGCCCGGGCGGCCGCCTCGCGCTCCTCCTCCTGCCTGATGGCTGCCTCACCCGAGGTTTCGACGATTCTCTCGGCGAGTTCGGGTTCGAGCTCCAGTTCGCTCACCAGCGGCTCGGCGCCACACTCGTCAATATCCGCCACCGAAACACAGCCGATCGCGACGAGCTTGTCGATGATCACGTCGGTGATGCCCGTGATCTCGCGGACCGTCCGCTCCATCAACTCGAGATTCTTGTTGTACTCAGTCGGCGTGAGGATATCGATGTCCCAACCGGTCAAGCGCGCCGCGAGCCGGACGTTTTGGCCGCGTTTACCGATCGCGAGGGAGAGCTGGTCCTCGGCGACGACGACGGTGGCCTTGCCGAGCTCGAAGCAGAGCGCCACCTCCTGCACCTCGGCGGGTTTGAGGGCGTTCTGGATCAGGATCTGGCTCGACTCATTCCAGCGGACGATGTCGATCTTCTCGCCGCCGAGCTCGTCGACGATGTTGCGGATACGGCTGCCGCGAACGCCGACGCAGGCCCCGACCGCATCCACCTTGGAGTCGATGCTGCTGACGGCGATTTTGGTGCGGTAGCCGGCCTCGCGGGCGAGGGCCTTGAGTTCGATGATTCGTTCGGCGACCTCGGGCACTTCGAGCTCGAACAGCCGCTCGATGAACTCGGGGTGTGAGCGGGAGAGGATGATCTTGACCTGATTAGGCTGCTCGCGCACCTCCAGGATCAGAACGCGGATGCGCTCGGCGACCTTGTGGGTCTCGCCGGGGATCTGCTCGCTACGGGGCAGAAAGCCCTCGGTGCGGCCGATGTTGACGAGCAGGTTGCCCCCTTCGGCTCGGACTACGTTACCGGTGATAATCGTGCCACGCCGCTCGGTGAATTCGTCGTAGATGCTCGTGCGTTCGCGTTCGCGGGTCTTCTGAATGATGACCTGTTTGGCGGTCTGGGCAGCGATGCGCCCCAGCAACTGCATATCGACGGGTTGACCAGCGACCGTCGCCTGAATGTTGCCGCTGGCCAGGTCCAGCTTGACCTCCGCCTCCTCGGTTTCGTCGTACGCCTTGCGGATGGCGCTGGCCATAGCGACTTCGAGATCGGTGACGAAGGAACCGCGATCGATGTTCTTGTCGCGACAGATGCTGTCGATGATGCGGAGCAGATCTTGGTTCATCGCTACGGCAAACCCTCTGTTGGCGCCTCAGCACGCGCGGCGCGCACCATTCCTTCCGTCCCGGCACGCGGCCTTCGTCGGCACCCGCAACAGTGCACGGGCACACTGCGGACAAAAAACGGGCCGCGGCTGCGACCCAACGGGGTCCGTTTCCGGACCGGTATCCGCCTCGTACCTGTCGCAGCGCCGGCCGCTCCAGCCGGTCCCTACGTCGCAGCGGCCAGACCGACGTTAGAGCCCGCGCCGCTGGGTTCGAAGAAGTGTACCCGATTTACGTCAACTTGCATATCCACCATATCGCCTTCGTGCACTCGCTTTTGCGCGTCGATCCGGCAGATGAGCGGCACCCCCCGCCCCGTCGAGGCATAGACGTCCATCCGCTCTCCGAGCGGCTCCACCACGCCAACCGTCACCCGCAGCGTCGTTCCGGGCGGAGCATCCGTGGCCGGCGCGAGACGCTCCGGACGCACGCCCATGATCAGCGGCTGGCCCACGAACGCCGCCACGCGCTGACGGTGCTCGGGGCCAACCAGCAAGCGACATTGCCCATCGTCAAAGAACAGCTCATCTCCGTCCCGGCCGATCCGGCCTTCCAGGAAATTCATCGGTGGGGTGCCCACGAAGCCCGCCACGAAGCGGTTCACCGGCCTTTCATACAACTCGAAGGGCGTCGTGCACTGCTGGACAAACGCGTCTTTCATCACCACGACCCGGTCGCCGAGCGTCATCGCCTCTTCCTGGTCGTGGATGACGTAGATGGTGGTCGTCTGTACGCGGCGGTGGAGACGCTTGATCTCGGCCCGCATTTCGACGCGCAGCTTGGCGTCGAGGTTCGAAAGCGGCTCGTCGAACAGATAGGTCTTGGGGTTGCGGACAATGGCCCGTCCGACCGCGACCCGCTGCCGCTGACCGCCCGAGAGCGCCTTCGGACGCCGATTCAGCAAGCCCTCAATCCCGAGGATGGCGGCTGCGTCGCGCACCCGCTTGTCGATCTCACGCCGTTCCTCGCGTGCCGCCCGGTAACGCTCGGGCGACAGCAGGTAAGCCAGCGGGTGGCCCCATCCCGCGTATCGTCGCCGCAGCATCAGGCCGAACGCCATGTTCTTGTACACGGTCATGTGGGGGTAGAGGGCGTAGTTCTGAAAGACCATGGCGATGTCGCGGTCTTTTGGTGCGATGTCGTTGACCACGCGATCGTCGATGCGAATCGTGCCGGCGGTGATGTCTTCGAGGCCAGCGACCATGCGCAGAGTCGTGCTCTTGCCACACCCGGACGGCCCCACCAACACGATGAACTCGCGGTCCCGGATCGTCAGATCGAGATCGTCCACGGCCTTGACGTTGCCGGGGTAGATCTTGGTGACGCCCTCGAAAACGACCTCCGCCATGGTTGCCTCGCTAGCTCGCTGGCCTTCTTGCCGTGAAACTCGGCCATTAGAAGGTGAGTATAGGAACGAACCTGGACCGCGGTCAATTCTCGCCTGGTGCCTCGCTGGTGCCATGATCTGGTCGATTGACCGCCCCGCCCCGGCTTCTATACTGAACCGATGACTGCTCGCTCACGGTTCCCCGGTAGGCGCTCAAAGCTGCGCGCGCACGCTCCTCCAAAATCGTCCGCCGCTGCCGTGTCGAGGCGCACGTTCTGGCTCGTGCTGGGGGTGCTGTGCCTGGTGGGCCTGCTTCTGCGCCTGGCCATCCTGGAAGAATTCCTCCGCGTCAACCCGATCGCCGAGCAACCCTGGACCGACGGACAGGTGTACTGGGATACGGCGGGCCGGATGGCGGCGGGCGAGTGGGTTGGCGACACCCCGTTCCTGGCGGCCCCGCTGTACCCGTACTTCCTGGGGGTCATACGCTGGTCGGGCGGCGGGCTGAAGACCGTTTACGCTATCCAACTTGTACTGCACCTGGCAACGGTGGTGCTGATTGCCTGGATCGTTAGGCTGCGCGCCGGGCCTGGGGCCGGACTGCTTGCAGCGGGGCTGTTCCTGGCGCTGACCGAGCCGGCGGTGACAAGCATGCGCATCCTGGGTAACACCGGGCAGTTGCTGCTGGTGGGGCTGGTTTGGTGGCGCTGGGTGGTCCTGGCGCAAGGGAAGACGCAGCCGTGGCTCAACGTCGTGCTCACCGGTTGTCTGCTCGGATTGCTGTCGCTCAGTTTTCCGCCGGCGATCCTGCTGGTGCCGGCCTACGGGCTCTGGCTGTGGTGCGTCGGCCGCTGGCGCGTGGCCGGGCTGGGCCGCGGCTTGGCAGGGTCGTTCTGTGCCCTGCTCCTGATCGCGCCGGCGACGGCGCACAACGCCTGGCAGTCGGGCGAGTTCATCCCCATCACGGCCCACGGCGGTATCACGCTGCGTCACGGCAACGCGCTCGCCGCGGATGGCACGCTGACGAGCATTCCCGGTGTGACCGGGACACGACAGATGATGCACCGGACCGCCGCCCATTTGTTCAAGCGGCTCTACGGCCACGCGGGTGGTTGGCGCGAGATTGACCAGCATTTTCGCCGTACAGTGTTTGCGTTTTGGCGCGAGGACCCGGCCAGGGCGGCGGGGCTCTTTGCCCGCAAGCTATACTGGTTTCTGACCGCTCGCAACTACGATGAGATGATGCCCGTGGCGCTGGAGCGCGAGTACGGCATTGCCACGCGCGTCATGCTGGCGCCGCTGGGTACGGCCTGGCTGATGGGTGCCGCCCTGGCGGGCCTGCTGGCCACCCTGCAACGGCCGGTCCGCTGGGCACCGGAGTGGCTGCTGCTGGGCCTGGCGCTGCTCACCACAGTTCTGTTTTTCTACAGTCCACGTTACCGCCTGCCGGCTGTGCCCGTGTTGTGCGGCCTGGCCGCGTATGCGGTTGTGGAGTACAGACATGTATGGTATCCGCGCTGGTTGCTCGTGGCCTTGTGTCTGGTTCCTCTACCTCTGTACATAGTCAACCGCGTCGTGGGGTTTGATACAACGGACTACATGCGCGCTTCGTACACTCCGCTTCTGTCCATCGCGCAGGCGCACGCCGGCAATCGCCGGGCGGAGGTGGGCGAGTTGGAAGCGGCGGAGCAGCGCTACCGGGCGGCGTTGCGGGTAGCGCCTGACAACCCGATGGCCCATCGGCAACTCGGGGCGCTTTATATTCGCCTGGGACGGCCGGCGGAGGCGCTGCGCGAACTCGAGCTGGCGCTGCGCTGCTATCCGTCGGCGGGCAATCCGGCCTGGGATCAGTCGCGTGCCGTCACGCTTCAGCATGTTTACAATGCCTGCATCGATCTGGGGCGTAATGTCGAAGCACAGCGCGCGTTGACCCAGGCACTCGAATTGCAGCCATACGCCTTTCAGGTGCGCCTGGCACTGGCATGGTCGCTGGCGACGTGCCCGGACGAAGCCGGGCGGGACGGCCCGGAGGCGCTGCGGCAGGCCGAAGAGGCCCTGAGCATCCGGGCGGATGACGAGCCGGAGGGTTTCATCGTGCTGGCTGCGGCCCAAGCGGCGGCGGGTTGTTTTGAAGATGCGACGGCCACGGCCACGCGGGCCGCGGAGATAGCGGGGCAGCGCGGGATGAACGAACTGGTGGCAGAGCTGGGTGCGCAGGCGGCGCGGTACCGGCAGGGCGAAGTCTGCGTGGCAGGTCCACGCCGCCTGCAAGTACCGCTCAGCGCTGCGCCGCCCCCGGCCGCACCGTAGGCACGGTCCGCGCGGGCGACATAAGTATGCTCAATCGGCACGTGTGACCGAGTGGGACCGCATTCTATAATGCCGCAACCGAGACGGCCGGTGTGGCGCGGCAGCGGGCAGGCGAATGTCTAGAAATTCCTACACAGATGGTGATGTCACGAAGCTGACGACGAAGGGCTTCTGGTTAGGTCTGTTCGTAATTTGTGTAGTCGCGCTGGGGTTGCGCCTGGCTATTCTACAGGAGTTCCTGCAAGAGAACCCTATCGCGGAAGAACCGTGGATAGACAGTCAAGTCTATTGGGACATGGCCGGGCGCATGGCGGAAGGGCACTGGACAAACGAAACCCCGTTTCTATCCGCGCCGCTCTATCCATACTTCCTGGGCGTGGTGCGCAGGCTGGATGGTGGACTGAGGTCGGTCTACAGCGTGCAGTTGGCGCTGCACCTGCTGACCGTGGCGCTGATTGCGTGGACAGCGTCTTTGCGTTTCGGCCGGCTGGCCGGGCTGTTGGCCGCGGGTCTGTTTGTGGCGCTGACCGAGCCGGCGGTGTCCAGCACGCGCATTCTGGGAAACACACTGCAACTTCTGCTGGTCACGCTGGTGTGGTGGCGCTGGAGCGTGCTGGCCGAGCGGGAGAAGGTGGGCTGGGCTGACGTCGGCGCATGCGGCGCTTTGCTGGGACTGTTTGCCTTGAGTTATCCGGCCGCAATCATGCTGGGGCCGCTGTTCGGGCTGTGGCTGTGGTGGAAATGTGGCTGGCGCGCGGCAGGGCTCGGGCGCGTCGGCGTCGCAATCGCCGCCATGGCGGTCGTGATTGCTCCGGCGACGTTGCATAACCTGGTCGTCTTCGGCGAGCTCATACCGATCACGGGCCACGCCGGTGTCACGCTGCGGCAAGGCAACGGCCCGGAAGCCCAGGGTGTGTACAGCGTCGTGCCTGGCATCAGCGCCACGCGGGGCGCGATGCACGCGGACGCGGCCGCGGCGTTCGCCAAGGCGCACGGGCGCGAGGGCTCATGGCGCGAGATCGATTGGCATTTCCGCCGGCAGGTGCTGTCTTTCTGGACCGAGAATCCCGGTCGAACATGCGCGTTGTTCGCGCGCAAGGCGTACTGGTTTCTTTCGGGCTACAGGTACGACGACATCGCCCCGCCGGTGCTGGAGCGCGAGTTCGGGGTCGGTGAGCGCGCGTTGTTGGCGCCCCTGGCAACGCCGTGGCTGCTCGGGGCGGCACTGGCCGGGTTGCTGGTTGTATTGCGTCGCCCGCTGCGTTTCGCGCCGGAGTGGCTTCTGCTCGCCATGTCGCTCGTGGTCGTCGTGCTGTTCTTCTACTCGCCACGCTACCGCCTGCCCGCGCTGCCGGTGTGTTGCGCACTGGCGGCCCTGGCACTGACCCAGTTGCGCCGGCTGGGCTATCCCAGGGTGATTGCGGTTGGACTGGTCGCGGCGCCGCTGGTGTTGTACTTCGTGAATCTGCAAACCGGGTTCGACAATCTGGAGCAACGGCGACAGGAGTACAGCGCCATTCTGTCCACGTCCCAAACGCGCGTGGGTGACATGCGCTGGCAGGCAGGAGACGTAGTGGCGGCCGAGCGGCGCTACCGGGCGGCTCTGGCGGCGGTGTCGAACAGCGCGCCGGCCCATCGCCGGCTGGGGGCCCTGCTGGTGCAACTGGGGCGGCCGCAGGAAGCCATTCCGGAACTACTCGAAGCCATCAAGGCCTACCCGACCAGCTTTCCGGGATACTCGAGCGCGGTGGCGCGCACGTGTCGACATTTGTATGCCGCCTGCGTGGGCGCCCGGCAGTACGCCGCCGCCGTCTACGCCCTGCGCCAGGCCCTGGGTTTGCAGCCGGACGAGGCCGAATTCCATCTGGCGCTGGCCTGGCTGTTGGCCACGTGCCCGGACGAGCGTGCCCGCGACGGGGCCAAGGCTGTCGAGCATGCGGTGAAGGCCCAGCAACTGACCGCCCTGAACCGGCCGGAAGTGCTGGACGTGCTGGCCGCGGCCTACGCCGAGGTGGGGCGTTTTGAGGAAGCCCAGGTTCAGGTAACGTCGGCCCTGACGATGGCACGCCGGCAGAATGACGCCAAGCTGGCCGAGGAACTGGAACAGCGTCTGGCACAGTACCGGGCTGGGCAGCCCTGCCGCGCTGCGCCGCGGACGCTGGCTTCCGAATAGTGACTTCGTCGCCGACCGAGTCAACATGAACGCAACCACCCCGAAGCCCGAGGCATCCTCCGCGCTACGCCCGCTGGCATTCTGGCTCAGCGTGGCGGCGATCGGTGCGCTGGGGCTGGTGCTGCGGTTGGCGATCCTGGACGAGTTTCTGCGCAAGAACCCGATCGCCGAGCAGCCCTGGACGGATAGCCAGGTTTACTGGGAGCAGGCTGGTCGGATGGCGGCGGGCGAGTGGATCCAGCCGACGCCGTTCCTATCCGCGCCGCTCTATCCCTATCTGCTCGGGCTGGTGCGTGTCGGCGGGGGCGGCTTGCGGACGGTGTACGGCCTCCAGTTGGGCATGCACGTCCTGACGACAGCGCTGATCGCACTAGTAGCCAAGCGACGGTGTGGCACCACGGCCGGAGTTCTCGCTTGCGGGCTGTTCGCGGCCCTGACCGAGCCGGCCGTCTCCAGCACGCGCATCCTGGGCAACACCTTGCAGCTATTCCTGGTCACGTTGGTCTGGTGGCGCTGGGTGGCACTGGATGAACGCCAGGCGCGGCGCTGGATAGATATCATCGCGGTGGGTGTCCTGATCGGAGTGCTGGCTCTGTCTTATCCGCCGGCGATGCTGCTAGTGCCGCTGTATGGGGCGTGGCTTTGGTGGGCAGGTGGACGGCACCGCGTGGCTGCCGGGCGGGCGGCCGTGGGCGTTGCCTGTGGCGTGGTGGCGATCATGCCGGCGACGCTGCACAACCTGTACGTGTCCGCCGAGTTCATCCCGATTACGGCCCACGCCGGGATCACGCTGCGCCAGGGCAACGGGCCGAAAGCCGAAGGTGTTTACACCTACGTGCGTGGCATCAGCCCCGATCGGCGGATCATGCACCAGGACGCGGCCCGCGCGTTCGCCGAAGCGCACGGCCGCGAAGGCACCTGGCGCGAGATCGATGCGCATTTCCGAAATGAGGCATTCGCGCTGTGGCGTAGCCGGCCAGCGTTCTCCGCTGGGCTCGTCGTCCGGAAACTGCTTTGGTTCCTCACCGCCCGCCACTACGACGATATCGCCTCCGCGACGTTCGAGCGTCAATTCGGCATTGGGCAGCGGGCTTTGTTGGCGCCACTGGCCACACCCTGGCTGATGGGGGCCGCGCTGGCCGGGTTGCTCGCGGGGTGGCGCAGGCCGGGGCGGTCCGTCCCGGAGATACTGCTGGCAGCCTTGCCGCTATTGGTCGTACTGCTGTTCTTCTACAGCCCGCGCTATCGGCTGCCGGCAATCCCGGTACTGTGTGGACTGGCAGCCTGGGCCATTGTGAACTGCCGCCGGTCGGGCCAAACGAGGTTCCTGACCGTGGCTCTGATCGCGCTACCTGTGCCGCTGTATCTGCTGGGTTGGCAGATGGGTTTCGACAACCCGGATCGCCTGCGCCACAAGTATGCAGCGATACTGGCCACGGCGCAGACCCGCCTGGGTGACGTGCGGCTGGCCGCAGGAGATCTTCCCGCGGCCGAGCAGCGCTACCGGGCGGCGTTGCAGGCGTACCCCGATCAGGTACTGGCTCACCAGCGACTCGGTCTGCTGCACCTGAAGCGTGGTGAGTCGCGGGAAGCGCTAAGCGAGCTGCGCGCAGCGCTACGGCTGTATTCGCGGGATGCGCCGGAACACGGGCCGGCTCGGGCGGCGATCTATCGGCGTATGTACACCGCGTACGTGCAATTGGCGCAACCGGTTGAGGCGCTGTTTTCCCTGCGGCGCGCCGTCGAATTGCAGCCGAATGACGATCACGCCCGTCTGGCCCTGGCGTGGCTGCTGGCCACCAATGCCAACGACTCAGTACGCGACTCGGACGCGGCCCTGCGCTACGCCGAGGAGTTACAGCGCCGTGACGCCGGGCCGCGGGCCGACGTGCTGGATGTGTTGGCGTCTGCCTGCGCTGCGGCGGGGCGCTTCGACGAGGCGGTACTGCACGCGGCCTCGGCGGCGGAAGAGGCGCGGCGGACCGGCGCGACCGAATTAGCAACGCAGATCGAGCGGCGCGGCGCTTTGTATCGCCAGCGACAGCCGTGCCGTGCAGAGCCACGCCAATTGCAGGACGTGGACCAGCCATGAGCGGACTGCCGACCGCAGTTGACCACGCGCTGGCCGCTCATACAATCGGTGGCCAGGCGTATGTCTCGCCACGCTGACACGCGGAAGAGGATGGCTCTGAAACGCCTTCAAAACGCTGCTCGCCCGTCCGGAGAATCGCACAGGTTCTGGCTGACCCTGGCGGCAATCTGCCTGGTCGGGCTGGGGCTGCGTGTCGCCATCATCGCTGAATTCCTGCGTGAGAACCCGATCGCCGAACGCCCCTGGACCGACAGCGATACCTATTGGCAGATGGCGGGAGAGATGGCGGCCGGGCGGTGGGTCGGAGATACGCCGTTCCTGTCCGCACCGCTGTACCCTTACTGCCTGGGCTTGCTACGCACACTCGGCGGTGGGCTGACCAGTGTGTATCTGGTGCAACTGCCCCTACACCTGGGGACGGCGGTCATCATCGCCAGCGCGGCGCGGCGGCGTTTCAGCCCCGCCACGGGCCTGGTGGCCGCGGGCCTGTTCCTGTGCCTGACCGATCCGGCGGTTTCCAGCACCCGCGTGCTGGCCAACACGGTGCAGTTGTTGCTGGTGGCACTGCTCTGGTGGCGCTGGGTCATCCTGATCGAGCACGAGGCGCGCCGTTGGCGCGACATTGGCGTGGTCGGCCTGTTGATCGGCGTGCTGGCCTTGAGCTATCCGCCGGCCATGCTGCTTCTGCCGGCGTATGGCGTGTGGCTGTGGTGGTTTGCCGGACACGGCTGGCCGGCAGTGCGCCGGGCCGCGGGCGGCGTTGGCCTCGCCGCCTTGGCGATCGCACCGGCGACGCTGCACAACGCCTGGATCGCCGGGGAGTTCATCCCGATCTCGGCCCACGGTGGGATCACGCTGCGCCAGGGCAACGCGGCCAAGTCGCGCGGAGTCTACACCCCCGTCGCGGGCATCAGCCCCAACCGCTCGCATATGCACGAGGACGCCGCACGGGTGTACGCGCGTGTACACGGGCGCGCGGGTTCGTGGCGTGAGATCGACCAGTATTTTCGCCAGCAGGCGGTCGAGTTCTGGAAGCGTGACCGCACGCGGGCGCTTAGGCTGTTCGCCACCAAGGCATACTGGTTCGTCACATCCTGCCACTACAACGACATGATGCCAGTCGTACTGGAGCGTAGGTATGGTGTGGGCGCGCGGGCGGTACTGGCGCCGCTGTCGGTCGCCTGGCTAATGGGGGCGGCTTTGGTCGGGTTGATAATGGTGTTGCGCCGGCCGGTCCGTTCTGCTCCAGAGTGGCTGATCCTGGGACTACCATTCGTGGTTGTGGTGTTGTTTTTCTATAGTCCGCGCTACCGACTGCCGGTGGTCCCGGTCGTTTGTGGTCTGGCCGCCTGGGCACTTGTGAGTTGGCCGCGCTGCGGCACGTTGGCGAAATGCGGCGCGGTTCTGCTTATTGCGTTGCCGCTACCTCTGTACTTCCTGAATGTACACAACAAGTTCGACAATCCGGACGACATGCTCATGGTATACGTGCCATTGTTGTCGTCCTCTCACCAGCGGCTCGGTGATACACGCCTGGCCGCGGGCGATCTGAAAGAGGCGGAGCGCCGCTACCAGTTGGCGCTCGAGATTCTCCCGGGTAACCCCGTCGCCCACCGTCAGGTGGGGGCCCTGCGTCTACGGCAGGGCCGTCCGGCCGAGGCGCTGGGCGAGTTGTATCTGGCCATGCAGAACCATGGCCGCAGTACGCCCGAGCAGCGGCAATCCCTCGCCATCACCCATCGGCTGCTATTCAACACCTACGTCGCGCTGCACCGCCCGCGCGAGGCGGTGAGCGCAGCGGAACAGGTGATCACGCTCGACCCGAATGATCCGGACCCACACCTGGCCCTGGCCTGGCTGCTGGCCACTGCCCCTGACGACGCGCTGCGGAATCCGGCCAGGGCGATTCAACAGGCCGAGTTGGCTCGCCATCTCGCGGGCGCCGGGCGCAGCGAGCCGGAGGATGTGCTGGCGGCGGCCTACGCTGCGGCCGGACGCTTTGACGACGCACTTGCGGCGGCGACGACAGCGTTGACGGTGGCCCGCAAGAGCGGCGACAACGAGTTGGCCGAGCAAATCGGCCAGCGTCTGGCTCTGTATCGGGACCGGCAGGTCTGCCGCGCGGCGCCGCGGCCCATGTCCATCCCGGCACCTTGACGCCGCTGCGACCCGGGTGGCAGCGTACTCATCCGCGCCGGTGTATGCGCCCGGTGAAGGTCACTGTGCGCCCGCGCTGCGCGAGCGCGAGCGGCTGGTTGATCGGCAGCGGAGTCATCGGCCAGACGTGGCCGAATGAACGCGTCACCACGATCGGCAGGCGGCGGCTGCGCGGTAAGTGGTACCTGAGGAGTTCTAGCACCTCGGACTGCGCGTCATCTGTGTCGCCATGAAAATCGCCGATGAGCACACCGGCGATCTTGTCGAACCAGCCGGCGACCTTCAGGGCTGCCAGGTGCCGGTCGACGCGGTATGGCGGCTCGTTGATGTCTTCCAGGGCCAGCCACCGGTTCGTTGGCCGCAGACGCCGGAACCATGAACCCGCCAGTACGGCGGCCAAGACGGACAGGCAGCCGCCAATAACGCGCACTCTCCCGGGTTCGACCACGCCGCTGACAAGCCGTCCCGAGATAGGGCTCAGATCCAGGTAGCGCGTTGCCGGCGGCTGGCGATTGTCGAGCAGGGTGGGCAGGCTCTGCCAGAACTCGGCGAATGCCGCCAGTCCCGCGGATAGCGGGCGGATCTTCCAGCCCAGGTAGTCCGGGCACAACCAGTACAAGCCGCGGCCACCGCGATAACCAGCGACGATGTTGACCAACGTGGTCAACTCGCTGAAACCCAGTACCCACAGCGGCGTCTCGCGCTTAGTGAGGGCGGAGAAGTCGAGGTCCGGCAGCAGACGGGAGAGGTACGCACCCCCGCGCGCGGCCACGATCGCCAGCGTCTGCGGGTCATCGAGCGCGTTCTGCAAGTCGCGGACCCGAGCGGCGTCATCCCGGCGGCCACCACGCTGCTCGTTCTCTTCGGCCACGAGCAGCCGGGCCGCGCACGTCAGGCGCAGCGGCTGCGGCAGGTTCTGCCGGATGAATCCGAGGTACTCGGCGGTATCGGCGAACTTCAGATGCTTTAGGTCGTTGACGATCGGGCTGGCGTGCGCCATCAGGTGCACGCGGTCGGGCTGCCTGGAACGATCTTTCACGGCACGCTCCTCTCGTACGGGCGGCTGCGCAAAGCCGCACCGCCGCGGAGTATAATCACTGGGATGCTCAGTATCGGTTCTGTACAGCTTGACGTGCCGATCGTCCAGGCCGCGCTGGCGGGCTACAGCGACGCGGCAATGCGGCTGATCGCCCGCCGCCACGGGGCTCCCTACGCGCTGACCGAAGTTCTGCTCGACAAACTGATCGTCGAACCGGGCAAGATCCGCCGGCGCGCGTTAGCGTTCGCCGAAGAGGATCGCCCCCTGGGCGGTCAACTGATGGGCAGCGCACCGCAGCAGTTTGCCGAGGCGGCGGTACAGATGGTCGCCAGCGGTTTCGATGTCGTCGATCTCAATTTTGCCTGCCCGGTCCGCAAGGTCCTGGGCCGTTGCCGCGGGGGGTACTTGTTGTCCGACCCGCCCCCCGCGATTGACATTCTGCGGCGCGTGCGCGGCGCGCTGCCGCCGGACTTCCCGGTCACGCTCAAGATGCGCCGCGGGATGGACGATTCGGCCGCGAGCGTGCGGCACTTCTTCCGGATTATCGATGCTGCCTTCGAACTGGGGTTGGCGGCCGTGACTGTCCACGGGCGGACGGTGCGGCAGCGTTACATCGGACCGTCCGACTGGTCATTCCTGCGGCGGGTGAAGCAGCACGTGGGCGACCGGATCATCTTGGGAAGCGGCGATCTGTTCAGCGCGGAAGACGTCGTGCGAATGCTGGCGGAAACCGGCGTTGACGGTGTCACGCTGGCCCGCGGCTGCATCGGTAACCCGTGGATCTTCCGCGACGCGCGCGCCCTGCTCACCGGACAGCCACTCCCCGCTCCGCCGACCGTCGCCGAACAAGGCCGCGTGATTCGGACGCATTACGAACTCTCCGTCGCGGCGCACGGCGAGAACCGGGCGCCGCGCCTGATGCGCAAGTTCGGCATCAAGTACAGCGAACTGCACCCCTACTCTGGGCGAGTGCGCGAGGCCTTTGTCGCCAGCCGGGATCGCAATGACTGGCTGCGAGTGTTGGCTGAGTGGTACGACCCGCAGCGGGACTGGCCGCCGCCCCGCCGCAAGACTGCTCCTGGTGACTTGGTGGCCGCCGGAGCGAAGGAGTAGGACCTATCCCAGGACCGTCCAGAGGTGGGCAGCAGAACCGAGCCGCGCGCGTGAACAAGCGGTTTTTCGGCAACCGCTCCCTTACTGTCGCGGCTCGGAGAGAGTCTTGGGATAGGTTCCAGTATCGCGACCGAGCCGGGCCGACTCGGCTCACGATATGGGCAGTGCGCGTGTCGGGCAGGACGGCCTCAGCGCTCGCCCTCACCAGCGGGCGTTTCCGGCTCGACGTAGTAGTCCACGGCGTTGAGCAGGTTCTCCGCATCCGCCTGACGCAGCAGGAAAATGCGCTGCTCGGCGACCCACGCGGCCTGTCGCGGCAGTTCTCCCGGGCGGCGCTGGGCGATCTTCAGCACCACTTCGCGCGCGTCTTTCAGTCCGATCGTTACGGTGACAGGGGCATCGAGCAGTCCGGCCAGCGCCAGATCACCATCCTGATACGCCTGGTACAATTCGACGCGCAACTCGGCCAGATTCTTGATGAACTCCTCGACCTTCTTCGCGGAGAGTTTGAGATACGGGTCCGGCGCATACTTCCACACTTCGCCATCCCGCACGAGATCATTCTGGCCGTCCGGCGTCACGACCGTTACGCGTACGATGTCCGCGGGCTTGAAATCGAACAGCTGGCGGCGGATCAGCTCGCCGGTCAGGACCTTATAAACGGTTTCGTCCAGCTCGAAGATGTAAGGATCGTCGTCCTTGCGGCAATAGGCCGCACCGTCGCCCCGGCCAACGTACAGCACGTGCGGCTCGGCCGTGGGCTCCGGGAGCGGCTGCGAGGTCTGCGTGGTTGGTGGCGAGACGGGCGCGCTGATGGTGAAGCGGATCGTTACGAGTGGATTCGCGAGTCCATAGGTCTCCCAGGCCTCAGCCCCCTTGGCCACGACGCGCTTGGCTCGCAGGCGGGCCAGATCGTTGACCAGCTCGCGCACACCGGCGCGATCAGGCGGCGCACCGGCCGGATCGGTGAAACGCCAGAAGTTGTCGCGCATCTCGAGTGCAGCGTGGATCTCGCCCCGCGATGCATAAAGAGTGCCTATGTGGGCCGGTTGGCAATCGAAGATGGTTCGCGAACGCAGGGAAAGCGGAGTTACTGCCAGCCGATTGCCCTGCTTGGCGCTGATCACCATCACGGTCGGTTGTCCTTCAACCTGGACGTAGGCGTTGCGCCCGCTGGCCGTGTTGGAGCCCACGCGCAGCGTCACCGGCGCCACCGCTCCGGCCGCCGTCACGCGGATCACCGCGCGGGGCTCATCCAGACCGAACGTGGCCAGATCGCTCGCGGCGTCGACGTAGTCGATCGCCCGCACGTCCTCGAACGCTTCGAGCAGATCGACAACCGCCGCCGTCTCCAGAGCCTCCAGGTCACCAGTGCCGCGCCAGACGTTGTCTTCCTTCGTCAGCGTGGCCGATATGCCGCCGGCGGTCAGTTCGAGCTGCGTGGCAGCGGCCGTGGCCACGCGCGTGATGCGTGCGTCGCGTAGTTCCGCCAGGTTCGGCACAAAAGCCTCCGCGTTCGCTTTGGCCATCGTGGCCACCCACGGCTGATCGAGCAGCTTTACGTAGCGGTTCTTCGACTGCATGTCCGCGTAACTGCCCACCGCGAGCGCGTACGTCCTGGTGATGGTCTCGTATTGCGGCTCGCTCGGTTGCGTGGTGGCATCCGCGCCCTCTGCGGACGGCTCCGCGGCAGGAATCTCGCGCTTGATCTCGGTTGTGACTGTCGCCGTCATAAAGGGCTCGTCCAGCCCATAGGGCGCAAGTGTATCCGGAGCGTCCGCACAGAACTCGACCACCCGGGCACTGTTGAAGCGGCCGATCAGGCTCTCGACCTGCTTCGACTCGGCATAGGCCTTGACGGGCGAGTTGATCACCCACTCGCCGTCGGCTGACTTGGTCAAGTCGTAGCTCTGCCCTTCGTGCTCGATCCTGACGTGCACGGCGTCGCTGGCGCTCAGCCGCGCCAGGCTCTTGGCCCGATACTCGTTCACCTCTTTCTTGACCTCGCGGCCCAGATCCCGGCTGCCGATGTGGATCACATCCTGTCCGGCGACGCGCACGTAGGTATCGCTGCTCATCGCCGCCTTCTTGCCGACTTCCAGTTGGTATTCCCGCGCCTCCTGGTCGACGAGCCTCACGGTCGCGACGGGTGGTTCCAGCCCCGCCTCGGCCAGGCTGACGGTGTTGGCGGCACCGGGCTCCAACTGCGATCGCGATTGCAGGCGCAGGAAGGTGTTGAGCAGATTCGTGACCATATAGCTCTCGGTCGGCGACTCCAGCGGCGCGCGCATTTGCCAGTCATCCAACTGCGCGGGGTCCTGCGCCTTGGGAGTGCGCTCGAACACCAGTCGGGCGCCGTCGGCCCCTTCGACCTCGAGCCGGACGACGTCCGTTTCCTCAGGCCGCGGGTCCAGGACGTAGCGCGGCTCGTTGCGCGCCGGTATCTCGGCCACGCGGTTATCGTCCGCCGGCTGCGAAGCCGGCAGCAGGAACCAGACCAGGCCCCCAATCAGGACCAGCAGCAGCAGTATGACGGGTGTCCTGAAGTTCATGCGCGTCTACCTCCGTCGGAACATCCACACGCCGCCCCCGACGACCAGTGTCACAGCGGGCCAAATCCCAACCAGGAAGACCCGGCAGAACGTGGCCGTGCCACCCTCTTTCAACTCGTCCAGTCGCGGCACGTCCGCCCGCCGCGGACCGACTGCGATGCGGTCAGCCTCGCCGGTGAGCCAGTGCAGTGTGTTGATGAACAGGTCCGTATTGGCGGGATAGAAGGTGTAGGCCTGCAAGCCGTTCGAAGTCAACTGCACACCCTTGGCCTGCGCCACATCGTCCGCGGAGAACGACTCGCTGGCGAAAACCACGATCCTCTGGTCCTGCTCGTTCGTCGCGGAGACCGCCACCGGAAAAGGCGCCGCGATGTCTTCCGCGCGTCGCCGCGTACCCTGGTTCTGCTGCAAATCCTCCTGGACGCGCATCACACTATCGAACGCCCAGACGTCTTCGGTGTCTGTAATCTCTGCCACGACCGCCGTGGTTACCCCGGCGGGTTGGTCTTCCCCGGTCATGATCCTGAGGGGGCAGACGGTGTGGAAGGCTCCCGGCAGCGCCTGCAACGGCTTCGTGATCGGGTGGTCGGTGAACCGCACGAGCGGCGTGACCACCAGCAACGGATCGCGATTGGCCGGCACCCACAGGCCGGTGTCTTGCGGCGAAGCTGCGAACTGCAACGCCAGATAGCGATATTGAACGTCGATGCCCCAGGTGGTCTTCAAATAGTCGGCGAACTCGTACGTGCCGGGGAGCGGCATCATCGGCGACGTCGGTTGGGCCCAGCCGGTCAGGAACAACGCCATCCCAGACTCGCTGACGGCTTTCTGGATGATCTCGATATCCGCCGGCGTGATGCCTGCCTGTGGGGATGGTCGCCGCGGGTCCGGCTGGGGCGGCGGCAGGGGCGGGAAGATCACGTAGATCATGCGCCCAGCATCAGCGACCGCGGGCGGCTGCTTGGTCACGGACACGTCCCAGTCTTCGGTCAGGAAATTCTCCTCCTCCAGTCGCTGGTTGAGCGCCTGGTACGGAGCCCGCGGCATCTGCCGCATCATTGGGTTCATCTGGGAGAAATCCGGCCGGATCGGCGACGGACCGCCATAACGCGTGAAGACCACCGCCGTCTTGTCTTTCTGCGTCAGTTGCAGGAGCGCGGAAGAGACCGCCTGCTCGCCCGCGAAATCGCGGGGGTCGTTGTCGGGCGACGGCGGCGCGTTGGGATCGGTGCGATACGGCCAGACCTCCTGCAAGTCCAGGACCTGGGCTTCGCTGGGTGTCTCCACCACGATCGGCGGGGAGTCTGGCCAGCGGGTGAGCTTGTCATACAAGCCTTCGAGCTTGACGCGCTTTAGATCCCGCGTCTGCGTGTCGAGCGCTTCGATCTCGGCCAGGACCTGTTCATAGCGGCCCGTCGCGCCGCTGAAGAAGCTCTGAATTTCCGGGCCCAGCCCGGGCAGCGCCAGCCCGCCCTCGGCCATCCAGGCCGACGATTCCTTCAACGTTGTGCGAACCTGCGTCAGCAGCTTGCGCGCCGCTTCGATCGCCTGCCCATAGCGCGGGATCCCGCCCTGCACCAACTCGCCGATATCCGTGTTGACTGCGTCCGTCTCCTGGAGCGCACGCTCCATGTTAAACCTGATGATCGCCAACTCGCGCACGCGGCTGAGATGCGGCAGAGCCTGGAAGCCCTTGAGCTGCTCAACCTCACTAGTGATCAGACGCAGCACCTGCTCATTCAGCGGAGCGAACTTGGTCAACGCGGCGGCGTGTGGCTGGGCTTCGTCCTTGTAGGCCGGCTTTTCACGGAGCCGATCCAACAAGGCCGTCACGCGTGCTTGCTCCTTCATCGGCTCGATCATGAACGTGGCGACACGCCCGCGGCTGGCGCTCTCGTACAGACTCAAGAGATCACGCACAGTGTCCTGGCGTTTCTGGGCGATCTTGTCGTATTCGGTCAGCACCGTGTAGATCGCTGTGATGGTGACGTCCTGCTCCAGTCCGCGCAGCAGCCTGACCGTGCGCGGACTCAGGCTGTTCATGCCGGAGCTGGTCAGGTCGACCTGCCCCTTGAAGCGTCCCGCCACGTACACCGCCAAAATCAGCAGCAGCAGTGCCAGAATGCTGCTGACGGCCACGTTGACGCCGTAGACCAACCGGCGTCGGGGAGCATCCATAGTAGTCCCTACCGCCATCGGCGCGACTCCACAACTTTGACTGTCAGGAACAGGAACAGCAGGGCCGTTCCCAGGAAGAAAACCACACTGTCCGAGGTGATCCAGCCGCGGTTGAACTGCTCAAAGCGGCCCACGACGTTGATTTGCTGAAAGACCACCCGCAGCCACCCCTCAACCTGCCGCACGATGTAGAACGCAAACCAGGCAAAGAGCATCAGCGGCACCGCCGCGAGCATCCAGGCCACGATCTGGTTGCGCGTCAGGCTGCTGGCCAGGAGGCCAAAGGCCGTGAACATCACGCCGATCAGCAGCAGGCCAACATACGCCGACAGGGCAGCCCCCCAATCCGGGTTGCCGAAGACCACCAGCAGCACCACGTAGACCAGTGTGGCGGCCAGCATAATGATGTAGAAAACCAGGGCCGCCAGGT
Source organism: Planctomycetota bacterium (assembly GCA_018814045.1). Lineage (GTDB taxonomy): Bacteria > Planctomycetota > Phycisphaerae > UBA1845 > Fen-1342 > JAHJAR01. The sequence continues at coordinate 36,330 of JAHJAR010000077.1, forward strand.
ACTTGCCCACTACCAGCTCCAGGTCCGTGATGGGAGCGGTCATCAGAGTTTCGATGGTCCCGTTGCGGTACTCTTCGCTAATGGTGCGCATGCTGATGGCGGGGATGATGATGGTCAGCACAAAGGGCGTCCAATAGAACACGCCCCGCAGGTTGGCCGGCTTGCCGGGCGCGAAGCTCTCGGTCGCCAGCACGAGCACTCCGGTCACCAGCAGGAAGCCGGCAATGGTTATGTACCCGATCGGCGAACAGAACAGCGACAACAACTCGCGCTGCATGATCGCGACTGTGTTTCTCATCGATGCTGCCCTCGCAGACTGCGCCGGGACGCGCCTCTAACGCGCACCCGCAACGATCTTGACGAAGAAGTCCTCTAGCGTGGCGATGTCGCGCCGTAACTCGCGGATGGGCCAGCCTTCCTTGGTGGAGAGGCCGTAGATCGCCTCGCGCAGATCCGTTCGTGTCGACAGGGTCACCCGCGTCCAACCATCGTGCCGCTCGGCCTCCACGTGGCTGACGCCCTCGAGCCCGCGCAGACCGGCCGTGACCTCCTCCTGCGGCCCGCGCAACTCGACGATCAGCTTGGACTCCCCGGTGATGCGGGCCCGCAGCTCCTCCGGTGTACCGGATGCGACGAGGCGTCCTTCGCTGATGATGATGATCCGCTGGCAGGTGGCCTCTACTTCCGGCAGAATGTGGCTGGAGAGCATCACGGTGTGATCCTGGGCCAATTCACGGATCAACGCCCGCGTGGCGCGGATCTGCGTCGGGTCCAGCCCGATGGTGGGCTCATCTAGGATCAACACCGGCGGGTTGTGCAGCAGTGCATCCGCCAATCCCACGCGCTGCCGATAGCCCTTCGAGAGCTGGCCGATCGGCCGGCTAATCACGTCTCCGAGCCAGCAGCGCTCGGTCACGCGGGCGATGGCCTGCTCGCGCTCGGGTCGGCTCAGCCCGTGCAGCTTCCCCCGGAAACGCAAGTACTCCCGCACCCGCATCTCGTGGTAGAGCGGGACGGATTCGGGCAGGTACCCGACCTGGGCGCGTACGGCCAGCGACTCGCGCAACACGTCGTGCCCGGCTACGCTGGCAGTTCCCGATGTGGCCGGGTGGAAGCAGGTCAATACGCGAATCGTCGTGGTCTTGCCGGCCCCGTTCGGGCCGAGAAAGCCAATGATCTCACCTTCGTTGACCTTGAATGAGATGTTGTCCACCGCACAACGGCTGCCATAATACTTCGACAGGTTTCGAGCTTCGATCACGCTCTGGTCCTCCCACGTTGGTACTCGTGGACGGCTCGGCCAGCAGAACCCGGTCACATTCGCCGGGGATCAGGACGCCGTGTGTGCGACGCTCCAAGGCCACACCGCAACCGCGCCGCGCCCGCGCGGGGAGCGGCGTCACGCTCGGCGCGATGAAAACCCGAAATTGTAGTACACGACGCGGGAGTGTCAAGGCGGCCTGGGAGGCGACGGCCGGCGTCACGGCCAAAGTGCAAGTGCGCGTTCGCCGCGCGACGGCGCGGCGATTTCATTCAGAGACACGGGGCGACCGGCAGCCTACCAGCCATCTGCTGGCCCCATTACCGACCCCTGACGGTCGAGCCAATCCAGCATCTCCTGAATGCTGCCCTGGGCCAAGGCAATGCAGCTATCCGCACCGCCGTAGAACAAGTTGACCGTGTCCCCATCCGGGCCGATCGTGTAGCCACACGGGAAGATCACGTTGCCCACATCCCCGAAGCGTTCGTAGTATTCCTCGGGCCCGAAGATCCACGTGTCGCCGCGGCACAGGCAGCGCTCCGGCGTTTGCAGGTCGAACAGCGCCAACCCCAGCCGGTAGAGGCACCCGGCCGGCGTTTGCCGCACACCGTGGTACAGTATCACCCAGCCGCGCGGCGTTTCGATCGGGGGCGGAGATAGTCCAATCTTGTTGGCGTCCCACCACGCTCCCCGACGCGCCTCGAGAATCATCCTGTGACTGCCCCAGTGCCACAGATCCGGCGAGTACGAAATCCAGATATGCGCACCAATCGGCCCCACGGGACGATGGATCAGGGCCCAATTCTCGCCAATGCGGTGTGGAAACAGCGCCGCATCTTTGTCCTCGGGCGACATGATGGCCCCATAACGCTGAAAGGTCTTGAAGTCCTTCGTCATTGCCAATGACACGCCCGGTCCACCGCGCGAGTACGCGGTATACACAACCGCATACTGCTCGAGCTCCGGGACGTAGGTTATGCGCGGATCCTCGATCCCCCAGATTTCCTCGGGGTAGTTCTCCGGATCGGGCAACATGGTCGGTTGAGGGTCGATGCGCCAGCCGTCAACACCATTATCGGACGTCGCGGCGCAGAGATGCGAGTGACCACGCCGGTCTTCGACTCGACACAGCAGCAGCGTGGTCCCATCAGGCAGGAGCGTCGCCGCCGCGTTGAACACCGAGTTTATCGCGTACGGCCAGTCGGCCGGCGTCAAGATCGGGTTTCGCGGGTGACGCCGGAACAGGTCATCGTGATGCTGATTGTTCATCAGGCGTACCAGATCGCCGTTTGCCGGCGTGACGTTGCGTTTCCTCATAACTCCGTTCCGCAGTGGGGGCGAGGCCGTATCCGTAGCACTTACTATTATGTTCGGTGCATCGGCGGGACAGGTTTGGCTGGGGTTACGGGGCTTTTGTGCGATGGCGCCGGATGGCCTCCTCGTAGGCGCGGATATAACCCTCCGCCATCTGGTCGCGCGTGAAACACTCTTCTATGTGTTTCCGTGCGCGCTTGCGGTCCAACTCGGGCACGCGCCCGACGGCATCCACCGCCTCGTCAAGAGAGTCAACAATGAAGCCCGTCTCCTGATTCCGCACGATCTCGGGGACCGAGCCACGCCTGAAGGCGATCACCGGCGTGCCGCAGGCCATGGCCTCCGCCATGCTCAGGCCAAAAGGCTCGTCGAAGTTGATCAGGTGCAGCAGCGCGTAGGCCCGCCCGAGAACCTCATCGCGTCGGTCCGGTCCGACTGAGCCGATATACTCCACCCGCTCGCCATCTATGTGCGGCTTCACTTTCTGGTCGTAGTAGTCCTGATCCTGGATGATGCCGGCGATAATCAGGCGGCGTCCGGTACGCCGCGCCACGTCCAGCGCCTCGACGACGCCTTTGTCGTGGTGGATGCGCCCGAAGAACAGGAGGTAGTCGTCTGGCTCGGGCCGGAAGGCGAAGCTCTCGAGGTCGATCCCGTGATAGACGGTGGCCAGGTAATTGAGCCGGGCATGCCGGTCGGCGTTGCTGATCGAGACGTAGTACGTATCCGCGGCGTACTTCTCGTACACCGGCACGATCTTCTCGGACGAGAAGCCGTGAATCGTGGTGAGCACCGGCGTCCGGACCAGCCGGCTGTAACTCAGCGGCAGGAAATCGAACTGGTTGTGAATCAGGTCGAACTCCGCGGCGCGCTCGAAGACCTCCGCGATGTGCAGGCATTCCCACACTTTGGGCACGATCTCGGGATCCTCCGAATAGCCCCGCGGGCACACAGCGGCCAGACGCGCCGAGGTCAGCGAATCCGCCGTCGCAAACAGCGTAACATCCACGCCCCGCACCACCAGTCCCTCCGTCAGCAGAGCCACGACGCGTTCCCAAGGGCCATAGTGCCGTGGCGGGACCCGCCAGGAAATCGGAGCGAGCATCGCAATGCGCACCAGGACACCTCTCTCAAGCAGCCAGTCGCGTTGCCGGCGCGCCAGCGCGGCGTAACCGGTCGCCAGCTATCACGTGGAAACGACCTCAGTCATTTCGGCTTCGCGGTTGATCACGCTTTCGCCCATCCGCATCTCGACCAGGCCGATCAGAAACGCCAGCGTGGATTCGGCACCTTCATTCTGGTTGGCGCGGTCGGGGTGCAGCCCATCACGACACCCACCCGTGGTTGGGTCGTACAGCGGCAGATGCAGGTCGTTGCGCCCGAGGAACCAGTCGAACGCCCGGCGGGCTTCGGTTCGCCAGTACTCATCGCCCGTGACCTGGTAGGCTTCCAGGCACGCCGAAACCATCGTGTGGGCCTCCACCGGCTGCTGATCGAAACGTGCGCGCTCGCCGCCCCGGCGATAGAAACCACGGTTGCCGATGGGCATGTAGTATCCCTCGGCGGAACGCTGAATATCGGCCAGCCAGCGCAACGAGGCCAGCCCGGCCTCGGTCATGTCACCGCGCGCCAGCCAGCGGCCGCACAGCAACAACGCGTGCGGCAGCTTCGCGTTGGAGTAGGTGACCACATCCTCGAACCAGGGCCACTCCGGGGAGCTAGTGCGACGGTACAGTTCCAGCAGACGCTCGGCCAGCACCTCGCGCGCGGTTTGTGCGGGCCGATCGCCATAGAACTGCCGCAGGTATTCGTGAATGGCCAGCAGCGAGAAGGCCCATTGTCTGGGGCTGCTCAACTCAAGCGCGGCCGGCAAGGCCTGGCTGAAGAGTCGGGCTGCCGCCCCGCGTAAGCGGGGATCGTGGGAGCGCCCGGCTGCGGCACCGAGCGCCCACAGAGCGCGGCCGTGGCTATCCTCGGAACCGACGTCTTCCAGCCAGCACCGGTCGTAGCCCATAAAGTTTCGGAAGCGACCGGTTTGGGGCTCGAAGGCATGCCAGAGAAACGCCAGGTACGTCGTCGCGAGCGCCCGCGCCGCGGCCACCGTGGCCTTGTCGTCGCTCTCCTCCAGCAGGACCGCGAGAACCAGCGCGCGCGCGTTGTCATCGGTCGCATAGCCCTCGTCGTAGTTGGGAACCGCGAAGACCGCGTGCTGGAGAATGCCTGTCGTGTCGGTCAGGCGCTTCAGATGGTCGAGCTTGAGTGGTGGTAGGGTGGGCGGCCGGCCCTCCGCAACCTGCCGCAGGTCCACCGCCCGCGGCCGGCGGGCGCGCTCGTCGCGTGCTCGTTCGAAGCTGCGCATGTATCGCCGTGCCACCGTCGACCAGATCATCTCGCGGCCGAAGACATAGGCCCGCTTGCGAATCGCGTGCCGCTCGGCCTCGTTATCCAACAGGTCGAGGATCTGCTCGGAGATCGCCTCCGGGTCGTTAAACGGCACCAACCGGCCGCGTCCGTCCGCGAGCAGTTCCTCCGCATGCCAGTAGGGCGTCGAGATCACGGGCTTACCCGCGCCCACCGCGTACGCCAGCGTACCCGAGACGATCTGGGTTTGGTTCAGATACGGCGTCACATAGATGTCGGCCGCCCCGATGAGCTCGACCAGCTCCTCGATGCTGACGAAGCGGTTGTGAAAGACAACGTTCTCATGCACGCCGAGTTTGCGAGTCAGGGCCTCCAGGCTCTCGCGATAGGCCTCGCCTTCGTGGCGTATGAGGTGCGGGTGCGTGGCCCCGACGATCAGATACGTGGTGTTCGGGTGACGCGCGCAGACCGAGGGCAGGGCTTTGATCGCGTTCTCGATCCCCTTGTTCGGTGAAAGCAGGCCGAACGTGAGGATTACGTTCCGGCCTTCCACGCCGAACTGGTCTTTGTAGAAGTTGGGGTCGACGAAGGGTACGTCCGGGATGCCGTGCGGGATCAGGTCGATCTTCCCAGGCGGGATGCCATAGATGTCCTTCAGAAAATCCACACCCCGCTGGCTCATCACGATCAGACGATCGCAGAGCCTCCCCAACTCGTCCATCACGGCCCGCTGCGCGTCACCGGGCTCTTTTAGAATCGTGTGCAGCGTGGCCACGAGCGGCATGCGCAGCTCGCGCAGCAGGGCCAAAATGTGGCCGCCGGCATCGCCGCCGAAAATGCCGAACTCGTGCTGCAAGCACACCAGATCGACGTTGTTGAGGTTGAGATAGTCCGCTGCCCGGCGGTACGAGGCCACATCCTGCTCAGTCAGCTCGAAACGGACCCGGGTCGGGTAGGCATAACCGGTCTCCGTATCATTGACCGGCAACGCGAAGCACACCAGATCCTCGTATTCCGCCGAGAGCGACTCGCACACGTCGGCGGTGAAAGTAGCGATGCCACACTTGCGCGGCAGGTAGTTGCCGATCACTGCCACCCGGCGAATCGCCGGGTGCTGCGAGCGTTCCATCATCCCCAGTTCGCGACCGACTGAGAGGGTCTTGCCTGTCATGCAGCTACTCCGTTATTGCGCCACAAAGCTGGAACCGCGAACGGATTTGAGCACGGGCCTCCGTTCCGCGACCTCTCCCCCACCGGGATAGCAGCACCGCACGACCCCCGGCCGCTCGCGGAGTAGCACTGCCCCGAGAGAGCTCTGGCGACGCGGTGACTACGCTGCGGCTCGGCTTCGCCGTCCGCGCCAGCGCATCGTATCGGATACGCGCTAATTCGACAATGCGATGATAGCCGGACCCAGCCGCCGCGCAGCGCGGCCTACGAAATGCCCCCGTCCGCCGCCCGCTCGATCCACGCGTGCACGCGGCGCATCAGCCCCCGCTGAAACTCCAGCGCGCCGTCCCCGTGGATTCCCTCGTCATCCGCTATCAGAGTGTCTACGTCAGTCGCTCCTGACGCGGCGATACCAGTGGTATCGCCGCACCGCACCGTCACCACCTGCGCCGCCTCGGTCGGGATCATTGCCGCTGAATCGTAGTTGGTGGCGTAGCGCGTGCCCGCGGCCGAATCGAATTGCCAGGTCACAGTCAGGTTGGCAAGCCAGCGTTGCGCCCAGGCCGTCTCAGCGCGCACGTTGCGCGCCAGCCATTTCATCACGATGATCATCGACTCGGGCGGCAGGCCGTCGTGCAAACCCAGGTTGTCGATTCGTCCCGTGCGGATCAACAGATGCCGGCCGCCGCCGAGCGGATTCGACGTCGGCAGGCAGATACCCAGATGCTGCAAGCCCTCCGCGCCCGGCGCCCAGCGCACCGCCTGGAGCGGGGCGTACTTGCGCGCCAGCTCCGAGATATCACGCACCACGATGTCGCTGGTGTCCCAGCGATTCCAGTATTGCAAGTCATCCTCGATGCCCCCCCCCAGATGCATGTGCAATAGGTGCCGCGCCAGACGCGGGGCCAGCAAACGCCCCTGCGTTCCGGCTACCAGCCAGGGCAGGTCCGTCGCGATCAGCTCGCCACGCCCGATCGCTCGGGCGGCCGACAACACGTCACCGCAGCGTTTCTCCCACGGCGTCTCGCTCGCCAGCAAGGTGGCGAAGCCCACTTCGTCCGCATAGCGCTTCCAGGTGCGGCTGGCGACCAGGACCCGGACGCTGAACGACTCATCCCCGGCCAATACGCCGTACGGCAGCACATCCTGGAGCGCGAACCCGCGCGTGGCTACGTCGGCATATTCCACGCGGGCCGACATGATCTCGTGAGGCGACGTGTGCGTCACGGCCTCGGTGCGGGCCACGCCCGAGCGGTTGACGAGTGTCGCCAACGTGCCCAGATCGACGAGCAGCCAGGCCCGTTCCGCCAGCCGTTCCAGGTGGCCGATGTTCATCCGCAGGTGCACGGCCCAGGCGGGATCCAGGATGCACGCCGCCCCGGCGATCTGCTCCTGCAACCGCCCCAGCGATTGCGGCTGTGCCAGGACTTCGACCTGTTGCCCGTGTCCACCCAGCCCCGCGGCCAATGCCGCGAGCGACGCCGGCACAACCACGCGTCGAATCTCAAACGGCGGGCGGTAGGTACTCCAGGGCGGGACGCTGGCCAACGGATGGCATTTCGGATCGCGCTCGGCGACCGGGAGTAACAAAACCCGCTCGAACAACGCGGCCTGCCGCATGTCGGGCAGGTGCATTTGCAGGTGCGTCACATCTTCGGGGGCTTGCATCCAGCCCAGGAGCTCGCGCCCGGAAGCGTCGTCCGCCATGGCGTGCAGGTCTACCCGCCTTTGCGCAATCGTCTCCCCCGCGCGCAGGAACCGCACGATCAGAGCCGCGCGGCGAATCGTCGCGGCGTCGGCCAGATGACCGCGCGCGAGGTACCATTGCTCGCGTTTGCAGCGCACCGGCTCGGAGAGCAAGGCGCCATCCTCGTTCCACCGCCAGCCCCGCGTTGCCCGGGCGTGGGCTTTCAGTCCGCCGCGCGGTCCCAACATGTTTGCGTCTTGACTCTTCATCCGTACGATAGTCCCGGTAGTGTCGAACACGGTTGCAGAAAGCTCTGGCTGGCTATTATCGCCGCCGTGCTCGCCGCGCCAATCGGCCCCGTTTTCGGGCCCAAGGCGCGGGCGCTCGCGCTGCTGGTCCTGTCTCCACGAAGGCCGTCGGATGAGGTGAACAGTGAGCGATCAGGCATCGTTGCCCCGCTCGCCTGGTGATGTCGTCATGGCCCGCCCGGTTGAGCTGCCACCGCCGTCGTCGCGGAAGGTCACCAGCCCGTTGGAATTGCCCCAGCTCGAACGCCGGGCGGCGATCCTCGATCTGAGCCTGGTTGTTCTGGCCTTGCTGGTTGGGCGCTATGCCCTGACAGTTGCCGCCTCGTTCGGGGCCGACGATTTCGACCTGCTCGGAAACCAACCGCTGCTGCTCGCCGGCAAGTGGCTCGACGCGGCGGTGGTTGCGGGCCTGGCGACATATTTCCTGCTGCGCCACCACCTGCCCGCGGCTTCGTTCGGCTTACGCGGGCGTGACCTGGGACAGCAGGCACTCTGGGGCATTGGTACCCTGGTCAGTTCATACACGTACATACTGGTTTCGCTGTTCGTAATCGTGCTGGTCCTCGCCGTGGTTCCGGGTTTGCAACAGGATCTCGCGCACCGCAGCCGTTTGATTCGCAGCCTCCCGGTGGATGATGCGGCCTGGACCGTCCTGTTGCTGGTGCCGGTTGCTATACACGAAGAGCTGCTTTTTCGCGGCCTGCTGGTGCCTTACCTGCGACGGGTGACTGGCAGATGGTGGCTGGCCATACCGATCTCGGCGGTGGTCTTCGGATCCCTGCACTACACGCAGGGCTGGCTCGGCGCGGTCCAGATCACCGGAATGGGTGTGGTGTTCGGGATCATGTTCGTTCTGTCGCGCAGCCTGCTCGCCGTGACGTTCGCACACTTCGCCTTCGATCTGCTCCAGTTTCAACTGGCACGGCTGGTGAAACCGCTGCTGGAGAACTGCCCTGTATTCGACTGAATGGAGACGAACGCAGGGCATTTTCCGAGCCGCGACCGTGAGGAAGCGGTTGCCGAAAGGGGCTTGTCTTCGCGCGCGGCTCGCTTCTGCCGATATTCGGAATGGCACAGGCGCTGGCGCCTGCGTCACTCAACACGTCGAATCGCGTTCCAGCCACGCGTCCAGCAGCGCCAGCGTAGCCCGCTTGTCCGGAATCTCATAAGCGTGGCCCAGGTCTGGATCGTGGTGGATCGGCGGACGCAGGTTGGGCGGCCCCACGCAGCCGGGACAGCCATCCTCGCACTCACACCCCGCGACCAGTTCGCGGGCCAATCCCAGCAACTCTGCGCAGTGCTCGTACGCATGTCGGGCATAACCCACGCCACCTTCGTAGCGGTCATACAGGAACAGCGTTGGGCAGCCCAGTTGCGACGAATCGACCATGCCGCTGATGTCGTGCCGGTCACACATGGCCAGCGGCGGCAAAGCGACCAACAGCATGTTGCGCACGCCGGCCAGCGCCGCGGCCGTCCGGTGGCCGGCGTTCTTTACGGCGCGCAGCGCATCGGCCGGCGGCTGCAACCACAACGCCGTGGTTTCAATCTGTAGCGGTTCGAGTTCGCGGCTGGTCTGCCCGATCAACTCCATGCTGTGAAACTTGAACTTGCGGAAACCCACCGTCTGCCATTTCACCGTCACCTCGCCGAAGCAACGACGTCCGCCGCTGAACTCATCCTGAATACGCTCCTGCTTGATGCGGCACGAACTGGCCAGCAGGGGCTGCGTGTAATAGTCGGCGTCGAAACGCTCCACCCGCGCCAGGCACGCTGACTGGTCGAGCTCACGCACCAGGTAGCTCTCGCCGCGGTGCAGATAGACCGCCTCGGGATAGACGAGTTCCGGCGCTGATATCGAATCGACCTGGCCGAGCACCTCGTTGCGCCCGTCCGTCACATCTACGATTGCGTAAGTGGCGTTGCTGATCGTGCGCAGGTTCGTCTGTGCCGCGGCGAACTGCGCCGAGGCCCAGTAGTACCGCTGCGCGCTGTAGCGCAGCTCACCCTCCGCGACCAGCGCATCGGCGACATCTGCCGCGTGGGCGCCGAACTCCTCCAGGTCGGTGCGGCTCAGCGGCAGTTCGAGCGCGGCGCAGCCGATCTGGCCAGCCAGAATGTGCGGATTCTGCGGATCGATGATCGCCTGCTCGAGTGGCCGGTCGAAGACGAAGTCCGGGTTGCGCATCAGGTACTGGTCCACGGGATCGTCGTAGGCCACGAAGATCGCCAGCGCTTCGTCCTGGCGGCGGCCGGCGCGCCCGGCCTGCTGCCACAGACTGCACAACGTACCCGGGAAACCCACCACGATCGCCGCATCGAGCGACCCGACATCGATGCCCAATTCGAGCGCGTTGGTGCTGCACACGCCTCGCAGCTTCCCATCGAACAGGTCGCGCTCGATCTAACGCCGTTCGAGCGGGAGGTAGCCGCCTCGATATGATCGCACACGGGCCGCCAGGTCCGGCCGTCGACGGCGCAGGGCTTCGACCACGTACTTGTAGATCAGCTCCGCCACGACGCGCGCCTTGGCAAACACGATTGTGCCGGCCCCCGCTTCCAGCAGGCTGGCCATCAGTTCTTGCGCCTCGACGTTGCCGCTGCGGCGGGAAACGCGCGTTTCTTCCAGCCAAGGCGGGTTCCACAGCACGATCCAGCGGCGGCCGCGGGGCGAGCCGTCGCGGTCGATCAGCCGCATCTGGCAGTTCGTCAGGCGCTCGGCTAGCTCGCGCGGGTTGCCCAGCGTCGCCGAGCAACAGATGAACCGCGGCGATGAGCCATAGTGCCGGCAAATGCGCTGCAAGCGTCGAATCACGCCGGCCACATGACTGCCGAAAATGCCCCGATAGGTGTGGATCTCATCCAGGACGACGTAGCGCAGCCCGGCGAGGAATTCGGCCCACTTGGCATGATGCGGCAGAATCCCCTGGTGCAGCATGTCCGGGTTGGACAGCAGCAGTGTGGCGCTGCGGCGAATGCCCGCCCGGCGGTGCGTGGGCGTATCGCCGTCGTAACAGGCCGGCTTGAGC
>JAHJAR010000078.1 GCA_018814045.1 Planctomycetota bacterium
CGGCGGCCTGCCAGTATTGCCAGCGAAACGCAAGCGACGTGTGGGGGAGGGTGCCTTTCGACAATCCGTATCCCGCCCCGACGGCGATCACCGCGAGGTACACGCTGACCAGCAGTGCGAAGACGCCGCGCGCGTGCTTTGTCACCAGGCTCCGCAGAAGCCCCAGTGCAAGCAGCGCCGCACCGGCGATTGCCGTCGACACCCCTGCCCCCATGCTGCCAGTCAACCATGCTCCGACCGCGAGCGTCAGTCCGAGCGCAGCGGCGACCAGAACGGCAGCCGTTCGCCGACTGGCGTCGAGATCGGGTCTTCGCACCACGCCGATGAACAGGCCGGCCGTCACCAGCAGGCACATCGTCAGGCACGAGGCCGCCACGTTCGGGTGCGCGAGGTGACCGAACGCCTGCGACGAGCGCAGGCGTCGCTCGTAATTGATGATCGACGGCGTTTCCACGTCGACACCGTTGGCGATCAGCGCGGCTTTCTGCTCCAGCCAGAATTCGAGCGAGTCGTCGAACTCGTAGGCCCGCTGCGTGATGCACTTGGTGGCGTTTGCAACGCCGCTAGCCAGCACCGCGGCGATCAGCAAATGGACCATCCAGCGCGCTCGTAAGACGCGGACGAGTGCCGTTGCCGTCAGTGCCATCACGAATAGATGTGCCCCGGCGTTGGCGGCCTGGCGCTTGTCACCGGCCGCCGCCACCGACACCGCGACGCCTGCCAGCAGCAGGACCAATGCGGCTACGACGAGCGGGGGCGACAGGCGTCGCCAATGCCGGATCCAGATCAGCACGCCGGCCACCAGCAAAATCGCGTCCAGCCAGACGGTGGCGGCGGGTGTAGTGCCGCCGGGGGACTCGATCGGCAGGAAGGTGAACGAAGCTCGCGCAAACGACTCCGAAATCAACGGCCGCGCGCACAGAACCCCGGTGAGAACCAGGAACAGCAGGCGGTCGAACAGGGGTACGCGGAGCGGGTCACTCGAATCGCCGGCGCGAGCGCTCATGGCTTCTGTCGCAGCGGGGCCTCGAGGATGGCGATGATCAGCAGGACCATCAACACCATCACCAGAATGGTTACGGTCTCTCGCAACCCGGCGTTCGGCAGCAGCGTGGCTCCCAACCCGGTGGCGGCGGTCGCCAGGTAGATCGTCAGCACTGCCGACCGCCGGCTGAGACCACGCTCAACCAGGCGGTGCGAGAAGTGTCGCTGGTCGCCCTTCAGAGGATTCCGGCCTTCCGTGATCCGGATGAGAACCACGCTGGCGAAATCGTAGAGCGGGACGGCGAGCACGACCAATGGCATCGCCAACGCGAACGGCGGCCGGTCGGTCCCGCTTTCCCAGTAGCTCGTGAGTATCGAGACAACCGCCAGCATGTAGCCGACCGGGAGGCTGCCGGCGTCGCCCATGAAGATCCGCGCCGGCGGAAAGTTGAAGATCAGAAACCCCAGCATCGCCCCCAGAAAGACGCATGCCAGCCCCGGCACGAACACCTGCCCGGCCATCACGCCGCAGATGATCAGGAACACCGTGGCGATGCACGCGACGCCCGCGCTCAGCCCATCCATGTTGTCGAGGAAGTTGAACGCGTTGGCGACCACGATAATCCAGGCGGTAGTCAGCAATATGGAGGGCACCGGTCCCAGGAACTCGGCAATCCGCACGCCGCCCACCGCTGAAACCAGCAATCCGACGATCGCTATCAGAGCGAGTTTGGGCAGCGCACCAAGCGGGCGGAAGTCGTCGACCAACCCGAGCACATGCAGCACGACACCGCCGGCCAGGATAATCAGCGTCGGGCCCGCGCGCTCCCGCGCCCCGCCCACATACGGCACAATCTCCTCGCCGAAGATACGCGTAATCCACTCCACCGGCACAGCCGCGACCAGAATGAGCAGCACAATCGTCGGGAGCCAGCCGGCCAGGAAGATCGCGCTGCCGCCGCCGTAGGGCGTCGCTTTCTCATGCGATTTGTGCTCGCCGGGGTGATCGACGAAGTCGATCCGCCGGGCAACCCGCATGGCCAGCGGGATCAGGCACAGAGAAAACAGCAGGCTGACACCACCAGCCGCTAGCAGTAGCCAGGACAGCGTGGCGGTGCTCATGAGTTGCTCTCGCCAAAGGCATCGGGGAGATCACGCCGCTGCTGCCGCAATCGATCACGGACGCGTACGAAGAATTCGTGATATTCTGCCCTATGGTAATCTGGGTACGTCCACGGCCACGTCTGCCAGCGGTTGTTCATGAAGTGCAGCGTGACCTCGGCGTACATGCTCTGCCCGATGTACAGCCGGTGCGAGCGGTCCTTGGTCGTCGCCAGCACCAGCTTGCCCAGATCCAGGTAACCCGGGTCGAGATTCACCGGGCGGGTGATCTCGAGTCCGGCGCATTGCGCGGCGATTTCCTCCTCGACCGCGTTGGTGTCGTGCTTGATCCCTGGCAGTGCGTCCGGTGGGACCGGCTGCTCAAAGCTGACAAACTGCCGCTTGAGGTCCGCGCCCATTTCCTCCTGGTAGTAGTCGGTCTGGTCGAAGGGCCAGATCTCGCTGACCAGATCGATCGGGCCTGAGCGGCGCTGCAAGAGCTGCCGGGCACGCTGCAACAGGTCGACGTCGCTGCTGAGCAGCCCGCAGAAGAGCTTGACGGGTTGTGGAGCACGTAGCCTGGCCATGATTCGAAGCGTAGTGTAGCGTGCCAGCACGACAGATTCGACCGATCCGTCGACGGACCAGGACTACCGCTTCGTTGCCTGCGGGTAGTGGTTGCCCGTCGCGACC
>JAHJAR010000079.1 GCA_018814045.1 Planctomycetota bacterium
AGACGCGCAACCTGCGGCCGCTGGCCGAGTTTGTCTACAACCACCTGCGTCCGGATGGTTTCGCCCTGATCGGTGATCCCAACCGAACCACCGCCGACGCGTTCGACACGATCGCCCGGCACTGCGACCTGACGGTGGAGCTGCTGGCGGTTGAGGGTGCCGACCAGGATGCCAAACAGGCCGTGTGTGGCCGGCTCTTTCGCCTACGGCCCAAGGCGTGCTGAGGAGCGCGGCTGGAACCGCTCCTCTCGGCCCGAAAAAGCCGCGCTGGCTGTCATCCAATTCCCGCTCGCCTCCGTTTCAAAGGCAGTGGCAGGGCTCGCCGGACTATGGGTTACTTCATGGTTCCATGGTGCCCTGGCCCGGGGCACCGACGCTCAAACCAGTCCATGAGGAAGACACCATGACAGCCAATCAGCACCTGCAATGCCTCCTACTGCTGGCCACCGGCGCCTTGATCGGGGTGGCTGGCTGCCTGGAACGCAAAGAGACCATCCGTGTGGCCCGCGATGGGGCCGTTGAGATCGAGATTCAGTACAAGGGTGACCCGGAGGATTTTGCGACGGGTGACGCCATGCCCGACCAGCACTCCGGATGGCGCGTCGTTGATGAGGTCAAGACCGATGACGAGGGCAAGCAGGAGCAGACGCGCCGCGGTCGGCTGCGGTTCGCGGCCGGGCAGCCTCTGCCCGATTCGTACGCGTCCCCGCACGACCCGGACTACGTCACGGCCTTGGCGTTTCCCACGGAGGTCACGGTAGAGCGACGGCGGGATGGGTGGTACTACCACTTCCGGCGGGTGTACGAGGGGCGTCAGTACGCGCGCTTCGCCTACTACCGCCGACTCGTGGAGCAGGACAAGGAGTTGCAGACCCTCATGCAGGGAGATCCGTCCGAGCTGTCCGACGAGGCCCGCACGCAGTTGATTACCCGGTTACGCAAGGTCGAGGCGCTTCAGCACGCGGAGTACCTGGCCTCCGCGGCCGAGACGCTGGCTGAAGAGTGGCCTCAGCACTACGGCCTGTTGCTGCGGCAAACGCTGCTGAATAACCTGGAACAGCCCAACATCGAGCCGATCCTGGAATTGCTGGATGCGCCGCAGAGCGCCGAACGGGATACGGCCATCGATGACTTCGGGCGCCGGTTGGTGGAGGAAGCGCGCGATCAACTCCGCGACACGATGCGCGAGCTGCGCCTGCCGCGCGATCAGATCGCGGCCTTCGATGCCGCCTACGATGAAGAGCAGGCCCGTTGGGCGGTTACGGAAGACATCGGGGACGAGGCCTGGGAAATCCGGCTCAAGTTGCCGGGCGAATTGGTGGCCAGCAACGGTGAGCGGCAGGAGGACGGGTTCGTGGCGTGGTGCTTCGACGGCGAGGCGCTCCGTGACCGCAACGTGGTCCTGATGGCGACCAGCCGGCTGGCGCGGCCCGGGATCGACCCGGATGACGAGCACTGAGCGTCCCTTGCGGTCTGAAACGCGGGAGGCAGAATGCAGCGCCGGGCCGGCGGGCTCGGCGCTGCCGACCGTTTCGCAGAGAGCCCCAATGCCACGCGACTTCGACGCCTGCTTCCGCCAGCACCGGGCCAACGTCTACCGCTGGGCCCACGCCCTGTGCGGGCAGCACGCTGACGCGCTGGATGCTGTTCAGGAAGTGTTCCTGCGGCTGATCCGCAAGCGGCCCGCGCTGACGAACGAGCGCGCCACGCTGGCCTGGCTGCGCCGTGTGACGGCGCACGTCGTGATCGACCGCTGGCGGGCGGAGCGGTCGCGGGTGGCACGCGAGCGGGGCTGCACCGCGTCGGTGTCCTCCACGGATACGCCCGAAGCACGCGAGCTGGCCGCCCGGTTGCGAGCGGCCCTGGAACACCTGAGCGAGCAACAGCGCCTGGTCGTGATGGCCAAACACTACGACCAGATGACGTTTTCACAGATTGCTGACGAACTCGGCATCGCCGTCCCCACGGCCAAGACCCACTATCTGCGGGCCCTGGAGGCGGTGCGGGCCCGGTTGGCGGTGAGCATGACCGCCGGGAGAACAAGATGAACTGCGCCATGTTTCGCGAACGCCTGGCCGACTACATCGGAGGGGAGCTGGAGCCTGAGCAGCACGCGGTGTTTGCCACGCACGTTAGCGAGTGTCCCACATGTCGCGCGGAGGTGCGCGCGTTGCAGGCTGCGGCAGCGGTGCTCGATGCGGGCGTTCTGTCGCGTGAAGAGGCCGCGGAGCGAACGGCCACGCTCGCGCCGCCGGTCGCGGTCGCAGCGCGTGTTCCACGGTTGGCGCGCCGCCCGCGGATGATCTACGCGGCCCTGCGCTATGCGGCGGTGGTGGCGTTGGCGTTTGGGGCTGGCTACGGGGCGCGTGGTTGGCGGGTCACCCCGGTCGAGTCACCGCCGGTCGTGGTGGTCGAACGCCAGATCAACCCGCGCCTGGTTCACCGGCTGGAGCAGGCCGCGAAGCGGTTCCCGCGCTCGACATCGCTGAGTTGGTCGCTGTTGTGCCTGGCGTCGGAGTGACTTTCCGCCGTGGAGCGGGGCGGGCGGACCTGCTGGCGCCGTTTCATTCAGTAGAGCGGGGCCGGCGGCGGGAGGGGCGTGAAGCAGGCGGCGCAGCGCGGCTGGTAGTCGCCGATACCGCCCACCATGAACTCATCGGTAACCGGGACCATCCGTTGCGAGTAGCGCGCCGGCTGGCCACAGATGGTGCAGGGCACGTGCAGCACCTCGACATGGTCGGCGTCGGCCTTCAAGGCCGGTAGGGGTGGAAACGGCCGCCCCCAGGCGTCGTGATCGATGCCCGCCACGACCACACGCTGCCCGCGCGCCGCGCACGTGGCGCACACTTCCGGCAACGTGCGGCCAAAGAACTGTGCTTCGTCGATACCGATCACATCGACGCTAGCCGCATGATCAAGCACGGCGCGCGGCGAACGGACCGCCAGCGCTGGAAATCGGCGCTCATCGTGCGTGACAAGCTGGGCCCGGTCGTAGCGGTCGTCGATGACGTGTTTGAAAGCCACCACACACAGGCCGGTCGCCTCGGCCGCCAGCAACTCCTCAATCAGTCGGCCGGTCTTGCCGGCGAACATGCAACCGCAGATCACCTCGATCCGCCCGCGGCGCCTGGGAACGCTCACGCCGGTTGGTGCGGAGCCGCGCGAAGGCTCGGTCGGCGGGAGGCTCATGCGGTGTCTCGCAGGCGGTGCACGGTCTCCATGAACCGGGCCAGGCGGTCGTGGTCGAGGCGATTGGACCAGAGCCCGTTGGTCTTCACGTACGAACCCACTATGAACACGTCCGTGTGCGGCCAACAGGCGGCCAGGTTGTCCGGCGTGAGCCCCGAGCCGATGCACACCGGGATCGAAACGGCCTCACGAACCGCCGCCACGTCGTTCGGCGAGGTGGGTTGGCCGGTCGCGGTGCCCGTGACGACGATGCCTTCGGCCCCGAAGAACTCCGTTGTGCGGGCCGCCTCGCTCAGTGAGATGTCACCGGTGAGGGCGTGGCTGGAGTGTTTCTTCTTCACGTCGGCCACGATTGCTATGCTCTCGGCGCCGATTTGTCGGCGATAGCGGAGTAGTGGCCCCGCCTCGGCCGTGGGCATGAGCCCTTCATCAGCCACGTGGGCGTAGGCGAAGTTCTCCACGCGCACGAAGGTGGCGTCAACCGCCAACGCCACCGCCAACGCTTCCCGGTTGGCGGCGGCCAGGATCTGAACGCCCAGCGGCAGGCGGCTGGCGCTGCGCACCGCCACGCCCACCGCAGTCATTCCGGCGACGATCTCCGGACCGACCGAGCCGCACAGATAGGGCACATCGTGCATGTTCTCGATCAGCAGGCCGTCAAAGCCGGCGGATTCGTAGGCGGCGGCCTCCTCCGCGGCCCGCGCGACGATCGGCCGCAGAGCGGCGACGTGGCGGGGTGTGCCCGGCAGGGCCCCGACGTGGATCATGCCGACGACGGCTTTCGGTTGGGCAAAGGCGTCTCTGAAACTCACGAGTCCCTCGCTGGAGCGGTAGCGGTGATGATAGTAACGGGCTTTAGCCCGGGCGCTGTCCTGCGGCAGTCCGCGAGCAGGCCTGCGGAACCCGAGACGAGCCCCGCCGCGAAAAGCCAGTCCCGGCAAGCGTAGCGATCGGCAAGCGAATCGCAAGTGCGCTGGCGAGCGGTGATCCAGCAGCGGCGGGGCAGCGCTGGGAATGCTCGACGTGAAGGTTGCCCAGGTGGTGTGCCATTCTGCTACAATGTGCAGGAGGCGAGGCGCCCTCCGTTGCTCGACAGGCGGCGGCAGGGCGGGGGCATCCGTGTTGTGAGCGGAACAGAAGCCAACCCCGAGGTGACGTGAAATGAGCGTTAAGCGCACGATGATGCTGGCCGGAACGTTGACTGTCCTCCTGGCCCCGACGATGCTCTCCGCGAGCGTGGTGGCACGTTTCGTGGTGGAGCAGGTCGACCAGGCCACTTACCAGTACTACCACGCCGACCTGCTGTACACGCACGACGGTGACAATCGCGGGCCGTATGGAGCAGAGCACGACTTGGCCCGCGACAACATCTACGCCACCTTCCAGAGCTTCGGGCTGGATGTGGAGTATGATGGGTTCTGGTACGGCGGCCGGCAGTACTACAACGTCGTCGGCACGCAGGTGGGCACGGTCTATCCCGCGCGCCAGTACATCATCGGCGCTCATTACGATTCTGTCGGCAATCCCGGCGCTGACGACGATGCGTCCGGCGTCGCGGCCCTGATGGAATTGGCGCGCATCCTGTCGCAGTACGAAACGGACTGCACGATCAAGTACATCGCCTTCGACCTGGAGGAAGTCGGCCTGCGCGGCAGCCAGGCGTACGTCAACGAGCACAGCAACGACGATATTCGCGGCATGGTCGAGCTGGACATGATCGCCTGGGACAACGGTGATTTCGCCACCAAGCTGCACGGCAACGCCTATTCCGGCTCGCTCACGGATGCGGTCGCCGCCGCCATGCTCGAATATGGCAACGGGCTGACGCCGATCCCGGCCGAAGCCGCCAGCAATAGTGATCACGCCCCGTTTCAGCAGGCGGGGTTCAAGGCCATCCTGGTCATCGAGGACAATTACAAGCACAACCCCTGCTACCACCAACCGTGCGATTCCGTGGATACACCCGACTACATCAGCTACGAGATGGCCGTGGCCCACGTGCGGGGCATGGTCGCGTTCCTGGCCGACACCGCCGGCCTGTTCGTGGAAGACTGCGATGAGAACGGCATTCCGGACGCGGACGAGATCCTGGCCGAGCCGGCGCTGGACTGCAACGAGAACGGCTTCCTCGACCTATGCGAGCCGGGCGGTGACCAGGACTGCAACGGCAACTTGCAGCCCGACGTCTGCGACATCTACTTCGAAATCAGTCAGGACTGCAACGAGAACAATGTCCCCGATGAGTGCGAGGTCGGTGGCTTGGAAGACTGCAACA